>NZ_JBEOPW010000004.1:0-429500 GCF_040310465.1 Pseudomonas sp. H26/SER47-MNA-CIBAN-0231
ATGAGAGGGCGTGGATTGAGCACTACCCAAGCACTGGTCGCACTAGCCCGCAAGCTTGCACGGGTGGTATTTGCTCTATTGAAAAACCAGAGCGAATACTCACCCAAAGGCGTTTAGGGGCTAGGCATGAACCATAGAATCTCCCACAGGGTAGATCACAGGATCTGAAAAACGCAGCGCCGATCTTAGAAGACGTTGACCGGGTAGTCGATGATCACGCGATATTCATCTGTATCCGAATCAATCGCGCCGTAGCCGTTGCCGCCCCGGTTGGTCGCCCATTGCAGGCGCACCGCGAGATCCTTGGCCTGGCCGCTTTGCACGACGTACTGCAAATCGATGTCGCGTTCCCAATGCTTGGCGTTATGGCCGTCGGCGCTGTACCAGCTCGAATAGCCTGGGCTGTCCGGGTCGGCTTTGGTCAGGTCGACCGTGCCGCGCGAGTAGGACAGCGCCGAAGTCAGGCCGGGCATGCCGAGGCCAGTGAAGTCGTAAGCGTACTTGAGCTTCCAGGAGCGTTCGTTCGGGCCGTTGAAGTCCGAATACTGCTGCGAGTTGTCCAGATAAACGCTGTCGCCCTGGCTGATGTAGTCGAACGGCGTGTTGCCGTTGACCCGCTGATACGCGGCAGTGACGCTGTGGTTGCCGATGCCGACGGTGAGATGAGTGCTCCAGGTGTTGTTGTCGATATCGCCGAGCAGCGCATCACCGGTGTCTTGCGTGTGATAGAAGTGCAGGCCCGGGTTGAGGCTGACCAGATCGTTCAGTTGCCAGGTGTAGTCGAGGTCGTAGTAGTACTGGTTCCAGATGTCCTTGAGCTCGGAGGCGTAAAGACTGCTGGTCAGGCCCTCAACGCCGCTCCAGGCCACACCGGCCCAGTTCAGGTGCTGGCTTTCGTCGCCGTCGGCGAGGGTGCCGTATGACGTTCCGATGCGGGTATGACCACTCTGGTTATAGGGCTTGGTGAAACTGGCCTGGCCACCTTCGATCAGCCAGCCGTCGAAGCTGTGGTTGCTCAGGCTGATGCCACGAAAGGTCTGCGGCAGCATCCGCGTGTCGCCGCCGGCGATGACCGGGTTGGTGAGGAACAGATCACCGGCCTTCAGCTCGGTGTTGAAGGCGCGCATCTTCAACGTCCCGCCTGCGGTGGAGAACGAGCCCGGCGCTTTGCCGTTGCCATCGCTGATCGGCAGGATGCTCGAACCGTCGGTACCGCCACCACCGTCGAGTTTCAGGCCGAGCATGGCGTGGGCATCGACGCCGAAGCCGACCGTGCCTTCGGTGTAGCCAGACTGGAACACGCCGAGAAAACCCTGACCCCACTCGATATTGTCGTCCGCCTTCTGCAAGCGGTTGCGATTCATGTAGTAGTTGCGGGCGTTGAGGTTGAGGCTCGAGCCTGCGACGAAGCCCTGTTGGGCAGACTCGTCGGCGTGGGTGGCGGGAGCAATCGTTGCGGCAATTGCAATGAACAGCGGGGTGAGGCGGGCAGGGTAAAACACGTGCGGTGGAGCTCCTTGGGTCAGCGGGCCGCTCTGGTTCTTGAGCGGCTTGATGTTTCTTGTTGTTACAGACGCGCCAGACGGCTTTCAGACCACAACGAAAAAAGGCCGCTGAATGGCAGCGGCCTGGAGTGACGACGGTTGAACGGGAAGAGCCAAACAACCGCGTCGAGGGAAACCTTTCGCGGTGCGACTCAGCTGTCTTTCTCGAGCGCTTGAGCCTGGGAAGTGGCGGCCTGCGGGGATTGCGTCGCGTCTTGAGCCTTGGCCATCACTTCGGCCTGATGCTGATCGAATGCCTGCGCGCGAGCGACGTTGTGCGCCACGAACGCTTGCGATTCTTCAGCCATCGCCATCGGCGACAGGATCAATGACGACAAAACGAATGCGCTGGCAATACCCATACTGTTGGACATCTTGAAAACCTTCTCGCTTGGCGAGTGCTGTTTGGTGCGGGCAAAGATAAGGTTGCCGGCAGTCGGGAAACAGCGTGATTTTCATAAATGACTGTTACAGCAAAAGCAAAGATCGGCACGGGTAACAACCCGGTCTGTGCGTGATGGTGGCCTGTGGCGAGGGGATTTATCCCCGTTGGGCTGCGAAGCGGCCCCAAGAATTCCAGCCTCAAAGATTCTTGGACCTTGTGCACAGGATTTGCGACTGCTGCGCAGCCGAGCGGGGATAAATCCCCTCGCCACAGGGCTTGGCTGAGCATTCAGACCGGAAGGTGAATGCCAAAGGTGTTCATGCCCCGGTCACTGCGCACAAACACATCCCCGCCATGCATCAGCGCAATCGCCTTGACGATGGCCAGCCCCAGGCCGTGGTTGTTGCCGCTGTTGCTGCGCGAAGCATCGACCCGATAAAACCGTTCGAACAACCTCGGCAGATGCTCACTGGCAATCGGCGTCCCGGGATTGGCCACGCCAATGCTCACCTGATGTTCTTCAACCTCGATGCGCACTTCGATCACTTGACCTGGTTCGGTGTGCTGCACCGCGTTGCTCAGCAAATTGATCAGCGCCCGGCGCAGGTGCGCGACCTCGATCTGCACCTGCGCATCGCCGCTGACCTGCACTTCAACCTGCGCGTCTTCAAGGATGAAATCCAGATAGTCCAGCGTCGTCGCGACCTCATCAGCCAGTGACGTCGAGGTCAGTTTGGTCGCCTTGTTGCCCTGATCGGCGCTGGCCAGAAACAGCATGTCGTTGATGATCGAGCGCAGTCGCTCAAGCTCTTCGAGATTGGATTGCAGCACTTCGAAATAGTGTTCGGCGGAGCGCCCGCGAGTCAGCGCGACCTGGGTCTGGCCGATCAGGTTGGTCAGCGGCGAACGCAGTTCATGGGCGACGTCGGCGTTGAACGATTCCAGCCGCGAATAGGCCAGTTCAACCCGTTCCAGAGTTGAGTTGAACGATTCGACAAACTGCTCCAGTTCCGGCGGCAGCGGCGACAGACGCAAGCGCCCGGCGCGCAGTGGTGGTGCCAGACGCTGGGCTTCCTGCGACAGTTTGATCAACGGCTTCAGACCGATTCTTGCGACCCAATAGCCCAATGCCGAGGCCAGCAGCACCCCGACAATCGCCAGACTGATCAGAGCGATGAGCAAGTGATGCTGGGTCTGGTGCAGCGTCTCGGTGTCGATGCCGATCATGAAGCGCAGCGGCGGGCGCTGGTCCTTGGCCGGGAACTGACTGACCAGCACTTTCAGCGGGTAGGGCTGATCGGGCAGTTGCAGATCATGCATGCCCAACGGGCCGTTGATGGCCGCGCGAATCTGCGGCGTAAGGTTGCCGTATTCGTAGCGCGGATCACCGCTGCTGATCCAGAAGCTGATGCGCTTGTCTTCTTCGCCGAGCAGCTTGAGCTTGTTGTTGATCTTCACCCAATGTTCCGGCGTGCCGTAACGGCCGACGGTGGATTCGAGCACGCTGTACCGCGCATCCAGCTCAGCTTCCGGCAACAGACCCAGGCCCTTGTCGACCTGTTGATACAGCGCGCCGCCAATCAACAGAAACACCACCAGCGCCACCAGCGTGAACATGCCGCTCAGGCGCAAGGCAATCGAGTTACTGGACACCACGGCTCTCCAGCACATAACCCATGCCTCGGATCGTGTGCAGCAGCTTTTCGTTGAACGGCCCGTCGAGCTTGGCGCGCAGGCGTTTGATCGCGACTTCGACGACGTTGGCGTCACTGTCGAAATTGATGTCCCAGACCATTTCCGCGATTGCGGTCTTCGAAAGGATTTCGCCTTGGCGACGGGCGAGCACGCTGAGCAGGGAAAACTCTTTCGCGGTCAGATCCAGGCGCGTTCCGGCGCGGGTGGCCTTGCGGCTGATCAGGTCGATCCACAGGTCGGCGATGGTCACTTGCACCGGCTCATGGCCGCCGCTGCGGCGGGTCAGCGCTTGCAGGCGGGCGACCAGTTCGAGAAAGGAAAACGGTTTGCCGAGGTAATCGTCGGCGCCGTCGCGCAGGCCCTTTATCCGATCTTCGACGCGCTCGCGGGCGGTGAGCATGATCACCGGGGTCTGCTTGCGCGCACGTAATGCGCGCAGTACGCCGAAGCCATCGAGCCCCGGCAGCATGACGTCGAGGACGATCACGGCGTGGTCGCATTCCAGCGCCAGATGCAGGCCTTCGACGCCGTCGCGGGCAAGGTCCACGGTGTAGCCCTGTTCGGTCAGACCACGGTGCAGATAGTCCGCGGTTTTTTCTTCGTCTTCGATAATCAGAACGCGCATGACCGCCTCAGTCTGTGGTCGCCAGTGCCGTTGCGGGCGTTGGAGCTGGTGGGTGTGAGTGCCGGTGAAACAGCCGCTCGAGCCATAAGTATATGACCGGCGTGGTGAACAGCGTCAGCATCTGGCTGACCAGCAAACCACCGACCACGGCAATGCCCAACGGCTGGCGCAGTTCGGCGCCGGTGCCGTAACCGAGCATCAGCGGCAACGCACCGAGCAGGGCGGCGAGGGTGGTCATGATGATCGGCCGGAACCGGGTGATGCACGCTTCGAAAATCGCCTCCTGCGGCGGCAGGCCACGCTGGCGCTGCGCCTCGAGCGCGAAGTCGATCATCAGGATGCCGTTCTTTTTGACGATGCCGATCAGCAGCACCAGCCCGATCAACGCCATGATCGAAAAGTCCTGGCCGCAGATCCACAGCATGATCACCGCGCCGAGGCCTGCTGCCGGCAGGGTCGAAATGATCGTCAGCGGATGCACGAAGCTTTCATAAAGCACGCCGAGAATGATGTACACCGCCACCAGCGCCGCCAGAATCAGCCATGGCTGGCTGGCCAGCGAACTCTGGAACGCCTGCGCCGCACCCTGGAAATTGCCGCTGATCGCGGTGGGCATGCCGATCTCGGCCTTGGCCTGATTGAGCTGAATCACCGCATCGCCCAATGCCACGCCGGGGGCGAGGTTGAATGACATATTGGCGGCGGGGAACATGCCGTCATGGGCAATCGACAGCGGGCCGATGGTCGGCGCGTCGAATCGGGCCAGAGCCGAGAGCGGCACCATTTCCCCACTGAGTGGTGAGCGCAGGTAAAAATAGTTGAGGCTTTCGGCCTTGCCGCGTTGTTTGGTATCCAGTTCCAGAATCACGTTGTACTGGTTGACCTGGGTCTGGAATTCATTGATCTGCCGTTGGCCGAATGCATCGTACAGCGCCTCGTCAACATCGCTGGCAGTCAGGCCGAAACGCGCGGCGGCGCTGCGATCGATGCTGATGTGAGTGATGCTGCCGCCCAGTTGCAGGTCATTGGATATGTCGCGGAATGCCGGATTGCTGCGCAGTTTTTCGGTCAGGCGCTGGGTCCAGGTGGCGAGGGTCGCGCCGTCATTGCTCTTCAGCACATATTGATACTGGGCACGGCTCGGGCCGGAGCTGAGGTTGATGTCCTGCCCGGCGCGCAGATACAGGACGATGCCGGGGACTTTCATCAGTTGCGGGCGGATGCGATCGATGAACTGGCTGGCGCTGACATCGCGGTCACCACGTTTTTTCAGGGCGATCCAGAAGCGCCCGTTGGCGATGGTCTGGTTGCTGCCGGAAACCCCGACCGAATGCGAGAACGCCTGCACCGCCGGATCGGCCGCGACGATTTCGGCCATCGCCAAGTGTTTTTTCACCATGTCGCCGTAGGAAATATCCGCAGCGGCTTCAGTGGTGCCGAGGACGAACCCGGTGTCCTGCACCGGGAAGAACCCCTTGGGAATGAAAATGTACCCGGCGACCGCCAACGCCAGCGAGAGACCGAACACGCCGATCATCAATTTCTGATGATCGAGGGCGCGGCGCAGGCCCTTTTCGTACCAGCCGAGCAGGCGTTCGCTGAAACCGGGTTTGCCGTTGGCGTGATGCACCGGCTTACGCATAAACAGCGCGGCAAGGGTTGGCGCCAGGGTCAGCGACACCACCACGGAAATCATGATCGTCGAAGTCGCGGTCAGGGCGAATTCCTTGAAAAGGCGCCCGACCACACCGCCCATGAACAGCAGCGGAATGAACGCCGCCACCAGTGAGAAACTGATCGAAACGACGGTGAAGCCAATCTCGCCGGCTCCCTTGATCGCCGCCTCGCGCATATCATCGCCGGCCTCGAGATGGCGATGGATGTTTTCCACCACCACGATCGCATCGTCCACGACGAAGCCGACCGCGACGACGATCGCCACCAGCGTCAGGTTGTTCAGGCTGAAACCGAGGACGTACATCAGGGCGAAACTGGCGATCAGCGAGACACCGAGCACCGCCGAGACAATCAGCGTCGCCGACAACTGGCGCAGGAACAGCGCCATCACCGCGACCACCAGCAGGATCGCGATCAGCAAGGTGATCTCGACTTCGTGCAGCGAGGCGCGAATGGTCTGCGTGCGGTCGATCAGGGTTTTCACCTGCACCGAGGCCGGCAGCATCGCTTCGAGGCCGGGCAGGGCGGCCTGAATGCGGTCGACGGTTTCAACAATGTTGGCGCCGGGCTGGCGGAAAATCACCAGATTCACACCGGGGCGATCTCCGGCCCAGGCCTGCACGTAGGCATCTTCCGCACCGTTGACGACTTTGGCGACATCGCGCAGGTGAACCGGGGCGCCATCCTTGTAGGAAACGATGAGCTCGCTGTAGTCCTCGGGGTGGAACAACTGGTCGTTGGTCGACAACGTGGAAATGCTCGACTCGCCGTACAGCGCACCTTTGGCCAGGTTTAGGCTGGTCTGCTGGATCGCCAGCCGAATGTCGGCCAGCGTCAGGCCAATCGCCGCGAGTTTGTCCGCCGAGGCCTGTACTCGGATCGCCGGGCGTTGCTGACCGGTGATGTTGATCTGGCCGACGCCGTCGACCTGACTGATCTGACGCGAGAGCAGGGTTTCCACCAGGTCGCTGAGTTCGGTGCCGGGCATCTGTGTCGAGCTGACGCTGAGAATCAACACCGGGCTGTCGGCCGGGTTGACCTTCTTCCACGTGGGCAGTGTCGGCATGTCTTTGGGCAACTTGCCGGCGGCCGTGTTGATCGCCGCCTGTACTTCCTGGGCGGCGGTGTCGATGCTTTTGTCGAGAGTGAACTGCAAGGTCAGCAGGGTTGAGCCCAGCGCGCTGCTGGAGGTCATCTGGGTCATGCCGGGGATGGCGCTGAATTGCACCTCCAGCGGCGTGGCCACCGAGGAAGCCATGGTGTCGGGGCTGGCGCCGGGCAACTGTGCCGAGACCTGGATCGTCGGAAATTCCGCTTCCGGCAGTGGCGCAATCGGCAAACGCGGGAAGGCAATTACACCGACCAGTACCAGAGCGAACGTCAGCAAAATCGTCGCCACCGGGTGATCGATGCACCAGGTCGAGATGCCTTTGTGCGAGTTCATGGCTTCGGCTCCGCCTGCACCACTTGCGGCGGCTCGCTCATGACTTGCACGCTCGAGCCCGGCTTGAGTCGCGACTGGCCGTCGGTCACCAGCACGTCACCAGCGTTGACACCTTTGATGATGTCCTGGCCGCTGCCCTGATAAACCATTTGCACCGGCACCGCCTCGACCTTGTCGTCCTTCACGCGGTAAACAAAGTGTTGTTCGAGGCCACGCTGTACGACGGTGGGCGGAACCACCAGCGCATCTTTATCCACAGCGGTCTGAATTTTTACCGTCACCAGCAAACCCGGCCAGAGCTTCTGGCTGGCATTGGCGAATTCGGCCTTGGCGCGGATGGTGCCGGTGTTGGCGTTGATCTGATTGTCGATCAGCGTCAGCTGACCTTCGCCGAGCAGATTGCCGGTTTCGCCATCAGTATCGGCTCCGATGTACGCCTTGACCGGGGCGCGTTGCGGATCGCTGATCAGGCTTTGCAGGGTCGGCAGCATCTGCTGCGGCAGGGAGAACTCGACGGCGATCGGGTCGATCTGCGTGACGGTGAACAGGCCCTGGGTGTCGGTCATGCGCAGGAAGTTGCCTTCATCGACCGTACGAATACCGACGCGCCCAGTAACCGGAGAGCGAATCTGCGTGTAGGACAGTTGCACCTGCGCCGCATCGATCGAGGCCTGATTGCCTTGCGCAGTGGCTTTGAGCTGATTGACCAAGGCCTGTTGCTGGTCGAAGGTCTGTTTCGATACGCCGTCGTCGACACTGAGCAGTTTGTAGCGCTTGAGATTGACCAGCGCGACCTGCAACTGCGCCTGACTCTCGCCCAACTGCGCCCGGGCCTGGTCGAGGCTGGCGCGGATCGAGCGGTCGTCAATGGTGGCGAGCAGGTCGCCTGCTTTGACCCGTTGGCCTTCCTTGACCAGAATCTTCGTCAGAATGCCGTCGATCTGCGGACGCACCACCACGCTGTGCAGCGACAGCACCGAGCCGATGCCGCTGGTATAGCGCGGCACGTCTTTGGCGCTGACCGTCACCACCCGCACCGGGATGGCAGTCGGTGTAGCCAGTTTGGCCGGCGCCGGTTTCAGCGCGAACCACAGGCCGGCGGCTGCCAGCAGAATCAGGAGAGTGGCCAGCAGGATTTTGTTTTTCTGGATGGACATGCGCGGCGCCGAAGTCTGGAGTTTGGGCAGATTGACCAGTTATAAACCGCTCAGGCGGTCGGCAGGGTGACGGCTGGCTGTCAGGATTGTCAGTTTCCGACGTTAATTGCAGTGGCTGCGATTACCGTTGAGTTGATAAGTCCCTAAAAGGGACCTATCGTTCCTTTTTTGGGACTCTTCGGTTTGCGCCAGTGGAAAACCTTTCTTTAAGCGAAGCCCTGTTCACCGCCACCCAGCAAAAAGTGTTGGGATTGTTGTTCGGCAAGCCTGACCAGACGTTCTACGCCAACGAAATTGTGCGCTGGGCACAGGTTGGCAAAGGCGGCCTGATGCGTGAACTCGATCGATTGCAACGAGCCGGGATTCTCAGCATGACTCGAGTGGGTAACCAGACCCATTACCAGGCCAACCCCGCATGTCCTATCTACGCGGAGCTTCTGGGCATCACGCGCAAGACATTCGGTTTTGCCGAGCCTCTTCGTCAGGCATTAGAACCGTTTGCCGAACAGTTCACTTGGGCGTTCGTGTATGGCTCCATCGCCAAAAACTCGGCGAACACACTCAGTGACATAGATCTCATGCTGATTGGCGAAGGCCTGCACTACAGTGAGTTGATGGAGCGACTCATGCCGTTGGAGGAGCAATTGGGGCGTCCCATCAACCCGACGCTATACACCCCGCAAGACTGGGCCAGGAAGCTGGCGGCACAGAACAGTTTTGTCATGCGGGTGATGCAGCAGGAAAAAATCGATCTGTCAGGGGCAAACCCTTTGGAGTCCAAGGATGGGCGGCAACGAGAGTCTGGAGAATCTTCTACGTAGCGGTGTACTGAAAGCGGAGCCACCTGACCGCAAGGAGTGTGAGGGGCTGATGCGCTCAGCTCTGGATAGGCTCAAGGATGCGCACACCTGCACACTGTCGTTTCCAGCCGGTTCGATTTGGCCTACAACGCCGCTCACGCGCTGGCGCTGACAGCTCTTCGCTTGAGTGGCTATCGATCGGACAAGCGCTATCTGGTATTCCAGTGCCTGATCCATACCACGCAAAGCAGCAAAATTCAGGTGCGATTGTTTGCGTTGTGCCACGAGCGGCGCAATCTCGCCGAATACGAAGGCTATATGGATGAAGATGACGCGCTTCTTGAGCAGTTGCTGGAGAGCACCTCGCAATTGTTGGGTGACGTTCAGCATCGCATGAACTGAAATATCATCACGCAGTGTCAGTGTCAGTGCCAGGCAGCCATTCAGCGCATCGCGCAAATCTTCAGATGCCGAGCCAGAGCGCACAGGTATACTGCGCGCCTTTGCGGCTCACTGATCGGGCCGACTTTTTGTTCCCGGAGCTTTTATGACTTCCCCGACCCAACCGCCGGTTGACGACGCTGTGAGCGACGTCCCGGCTGAAGTGGCTGACACCAGCGAAACCAAGGCCGAGATCCCGGCGTTCAAGTTCCCGTTCAAGCCGGGCGAGCTGGCTTCGGCGAAAGGCTCGAATCAGCCGTGGTACAAGAATGGCGCGAAGAATGGCCACACCAAAACCCCGGGCATGGCGCCGCCGGGGACGCGCCGGTCGATGGGCAAGCGCTGACATCGGAAAGTGATGGTGCTTGTGCCGGCCTCTTCGCGAGCAGGCTCGCTCCCACATTGGATTTGTGTAGAACCCAACCCTGTGGGAGCGAGCCTGCTCGCGAAAGCGATATCCGCTACAGCACAAATATCAGATCAAGCCGCGCGCAATGAAATAAACGCATAAGTCTGCGCCGGTTCGGTCACCACCTGCCCACCCGCAGCCAGTACCTGTCCGGCCACGTCATCGCCGGACAAATGAAACAGCCATTCACTGGTTCGCGCCGCCAGCGGTTGCGCGCTCACTTGGTCAATCACTGCCGCAAAGGCATCCATGTTCGGCAAGTACGCGGTGAACCCGTCGCCCTTGAGCGCCGTGGTGCGAATTCCCAGGGTTGCGCAGATCGCATCCTTGAGTCTGATGTCATCCCGATCCGCCTGACGTGAACGCTGAATCAACTCAACCAGTTCCCGATCAACCAGCTCGCCTGCCACAATCAACTCCGGCCCCTGCTCCCAGGACTCTGGCGGGCAATCCTTGGCAGCTGGATTGAGCGGGATGTGCGGATTGATTTCCGCCGGGTAAATCCGGCACACCAGCGGGCGGCGCTCGTAGATCCGGCAGCGCTTGTCGTCGTCAAGATTCCGGCAGGGGCCGACGTTGTAGGCGGCAAAGGTGATCGCCACGTGAGCATCAGTAGTGCCACTGCGGACCACCGCCGAACGGCGCTCGGCATGTTCGCGCTGCTGCGCCGGCAGGCCCAGGCCATTGCCGAGAAACGCCTCGACCAGCACGATCACCTGACCGCCATCGGCCGCCCACATGCGGGCTTCGGCGAGCGTCAGCGGGACATGGTGGTCGGTGCAGCATTTGCCGCAACCTACGCAGGAAAATGTCGTATTCATTGAGCGATCTGTCTTCAATCAGGGTGTGAAACGGTGGCGGAAAACCACCGCACAGGGCCTGGTCGAAGCAAGTTGTGCGCCATTCACTGGGGTTTGGCGGTCGGGCGAATCGAATCCCACTCGGTGACGAACGCGGTTTTCGTCTGTTTGTTGTACAGACACAGCTCGCTGCCTTGCTGGCCTTTCATGTGTTTTTGCGGGTATTGGCCTTGCAGCAGGACAGCGGTGTAACCGACGCGGTCATCGAATTGCGCAGGTGTGCCGACCGGTTTGACGTTTTTCAGGCCACTGGCCTTGGTGCAACTGGCGAGCACCGTCTTGTCATAGGCAGCCCAGGCGTCGGGGCTGGAAGCGTGGGCCTGGGAGGCGAGGGTGGTGAGGCTGAGCAGGGCCAGGGTGATGGCTTTCATGGTTGGGGCATCCTTGGGTATGGCCAAGGTTGGAGTCTGTCGGATAGCGGAAGTTGCCAGTGCTGCCCCTTTGCGAGCAGGCTCGCTCCCACAGTTTGAAATGCAATCCATCTGTGGGAGCGAGCCTGCTCGCGAAAGCGGTAGATCAGTCGGGCACAAGCTCGCGCCGAACCACAACCATCCCGACACTCTCATACAACCGCCGCGCCCGCAGGTTGTCCTCCAGAACCCGCAAATCGACAAACCCCTCGCGTCGCTGTTGAAAGACGCTGAAGGCATGCAGCAACAACGCGCGTCCAAGCCCCCGGCCCTGCATTCGCGGGTGCACCACCAGATTCTTGATATAGGCACTTGTCCAGCACTGCGCCACGCCCACCACGCCCTCGGCATCGCAGGCCACGAAACACAATGCTGGATCGTATTCAGGATCGCTGGCAAAGCGCTGACGCCAGTCGTGCAGTGACGGCACTCGACCGCCACCTTCCAGCTGTCCGAGCTGCATCAGCTGATGCACTGCCGGCGCCAGCTCCTCGCGGTAGACGGACAACTCAATTCCGCCCGGCCACTGAGCATCCGGCAGAACCCCACTCAAGTCGCGGCGCAGCAGAAAGCAAAAAGTCTCGGCCAAGACTCAGTGCCCGTTGGCCGCGACGTGCTTGGCGGCTTCGATCAGGCGTTGGGTCAGCTCCGGTGAGGAGAACTTGGTCAGCACCGCATTGGCACCGGCCAGCCGGGCCTTTTCACTGTTCATCGCGCTGTCGAGGGAGGTGTGCAGCAGCACGTACAGGTGAGCAAAGTCCGGGGTCTCGCGCAGGGTACGGGTGAAGGCGTAGCCGTCCATTTCCGACATTTCGATGTCGGAGACGATCAGGTTGATCTGCTGCGCGGTGCCTTGCAGGTCGAGCAGGCAGTCGATGGCTTCCTTGGCACTGCGCGCGGTGTGGCATTGCAGGCCGAGGTTGCGCAGGGTGTGCACCGATTGCTGCAGGGCCACCTGGCTGTCATCGACCACCAGAATGCGCGCGTTGCTTAGCACTTCAGCGTCTTCCATGGTCAGGTCGGTCGGCGCCATTTCGATCTGCGCCGGGGCGATGCTGTGGATGACTTTTTCGATATCCAGCACCTGTACCAGCGTGCCGTCCACCGAGGTCACGCCGGTGATGTAGGCGCGCGAGCCGCCGGAGCCGAACGGTGGTGGCTTGATGTCGGTGGTCAGGCAATGGACGATCTTGCTCACCGCCTGCACATGCAGACCCTGCTTGGAACGGCTGACATCGGTGACGATCAGGCAGCCACCGTTGGGATCTTCCAGAGGCCGCTCGCCGATCGCGCGGCTGAGATCGATCACCGACAGCGATGCACCGCGCAGGGAGGCGATGCCTTTGACGTGCGGGTGCGACTCCGGCAGCTTGGTCAGCGGCGGGCAGGGGATGATTTCACTGACTTTCAGCAGGTTGATCGCCATCAGCTTGCCGCTGCGCAAGGTAAACAGCAGAAGCGAAAGTGAATCTGCGCGGGCTTTGGTGGAGGACATAAGAACCTTCTGTGGGGCGAGAGTGGAAATCGCCAGAAACCTTTGATGCCGTGTTATCGGCGTCAGAAGGTGGGGCTTTAGCTCAGTTGTCGGCTGGACAAAAAACATCTGTGGCGAGGGGATTTATCCCCGTTGGGTCGCGTAGCGGGCGCAAAAGACGGGACTGCTGCGCCGTCCAACGGGGATAAATCCCCTCGCCACAGGTCACCAAGCAAGCTACATGGCGTGGTTATTTCATGCCCAAGCGCTTGGCCATCCGCCCCAGATTCGCCCGATCCACCCCCAACTCCCGCGCCGCACTTGCCCAGTTATCCTGATGACGCTCCAGCGCTGCACTGATCAGGCGCCGCTGAAACTCATCGGTGGCACTGCGCAAATCCCCGGTGATCATCGGCATCACACTGGCCAAGTCAGCATTGGCAGGCGCAACCACGTTATCCACAACCTCTCGGGGCAAATCCAGATCCGCCGCGCTCAGACTCAAAATCTTCGGCCGCACTTTGCAGTTACCCAGCGCCTTCAGCGCACTGCGCCCGATCAAATGCTCCAGCTCTCGGACATTGCCCGGCCAGGTGTAGGCCAGCAGTGCTTCCTGAGCATCACTGTTCAAGCGCAGGCTATTGAGGCCCATGCGCGAGCGGTTCTGCTCGAGAAAGAAACCACTGAGCAGCAACACGTCGCGCCCGCGATCGCGTAGGGCCGGCACCCGCAGCGGGTACACGCTCAAGCGGTGATAAAAGTCGGCACGGTAGCGACCGCTGCGCACTTCTTCGGCCAGATCGCGATTGGTCGCGGCAATCAGACGCACGTCGACCTGGTGCTCCTTGTCCGAGCCCAGGCGCTGCAATTGACCGCTCTGCAATACGCGCAGCAACTTCGCCTGGACTGTCAGCGACAGCTCGCCGACTTCATCAAGAAACAGCGTGCCGCCATTGGCCAGTTCGAACTTGCCACGCCGGTCGCTGGTGGCGCCGGTGAAGGCGCCGCGCACGTGGCCGAACAGTTCGCTTTCCACCAGCGTGTCGGGGAGGGCGGCGCAGTTGAGGCTGATGATCGGTTTGTCGGCGCGCGCGGAGGCGGCGTGGATCGCTTGGGCTACCAGCTCTTTGCCGACCCCGGTTTCGCCGGTGATCAGAACAGTCAGATCACTGCCACCGACCAGATTGATTTCTTCCACCAAGCGTTTGTGCGCTTTGCTCTGGCCGATCATTTCGCGGTGCTGCTGACCGCTGGCCTGACGGTAGACCTCGGCGCGCTGATGCTCGTCTTCGGCGCGGGTGGCCAGACGTTCGATGCGTTCGGCCGCATTGACCGTGGCCGAGGCGAGGCTGGCGAAGGCTTGCAGTGCGTCGAGTTCGATCGGCTCGAAACGCTCCGGGTCCAGCGCGTCGAGGGTGATCAGGCCCCAGAGTTTTTCATCGACGAATAAAGGACAGCCGAGGCAGTCGTGAACTTCAAGATGATCGTCGAGGCCATCGACCAAACCGTCATAAGGATCGGGCAAGTCGCTGTCGGCGGCGAAGCGCGTCGGCCCGGCGCCGGCCAGCAGGATTTCGAAACGCGGATGCTCGCTGACCTTGAAGCGGCGGCCGAGGGTGTCGGTGCTCAAACCGTCCACCGCCAGCGGCACCAATGATTCGCCATCCAGACGCAACAACGCGGCGGCATCGCAGGGCAACAAGGCGCGCATGGCCTCGAGGAGGCGCCGGTAGCGCTCACCTTCGGGCAGTTCGCGGGAGAGGTCGGCGACCAGAGGCAGCAGGGCGGTAAGCAAGGATTTAGCGGTCATGATTTTTTGTAGTCAAAGAGACAAGGTGTAGTCGCGATGACTATACGTTCATTTGTGTCGAAATGACTATGAAGGTTTCAAGCTGTTGAATTAAAAGGATTAATTAGTTGGCACGAAAGCTGATATCCCTAATGCAATCTTTCAAGAAAGCGCAGGAGTCACCTTATGCTTAGCGTCCAGGATCGTGCCATCATCAAATCCACTGTGCCTCTGCTGGAAAGCGGCGGCGAGGCGTTGATCACACATTTCTACCGCATGATGCTCTCCGAATACCCGCAGGTGCGGCCACTTTTCAACCAGGCGCATCAGGCCAGTGGCGATCAGCCGCGTGCCTTGGCCAACGGCGTGCTGATGTACGCCCGGCACATCGATCAGCTCGACCAGTTGGGCGATCTGGTGGCGAAGATCATCAACAAACACGTCGCCCTGCAGATTCTGCCAGAGCATTACCCGATCGTTGGTACCTGCCTGCTGCGCGCCATTTCCGAAGTGCTCGGCGAAGAGATCGCCACACCAGAGGTGATGAGTGCCTGGGGCGCTGCGTACGGGCAACTGGCCGACATCCTGATCGGCGCGGAAACCGCGATCTATGACCAGAAGGAACAAGCGGTCGGCGGCTGGCGCGGTGCGCGGGAATTCATCGTCGCGGCGAAAGTGCAGGAGAGCGCGGAAATCACCTCGTTCTACTTCGAACCGGCAGACAAAGGGCCGATTCTTGCGGCCGAACCGGGTCAGTACATCGGCATGAAATTGATCCTCGACGGAGAAGAAATCCGCCGCAACTATTCGCTCTCGGCACTGGCCAATAACGGTCAGTACCGCATCAGCGTCAAGCGTGAACCGAATGGTCGCGCGTCCAACTATCTGCATGATCAACTGCACGTCGGCGCGAGCATCCAACTGTTCCCGCCGTCGGGCGAATTCACCCTGGCGGCCAGCGACAAGCCGCTGGTGCTGATCAGCGGCGGCGTTGGCATCACCCCGACGCTGGCGATGCTGGAAGCCGCGCTGGCCACCGAACGTCCGGTGCATTTTATCCACTGCGCGCGCAACGGCAGCGTCCACGCATTCCGTGACTGGGTCGATGGGCTGGCGGCGCGTCATCCGCAACTCAAGCGCTTCTATTGCTACGCCGAAGAAGATGGGGTCAGCCCGGCGGCGGACAAGGTTGGCCTGCTCAGCGAAGAACTGCTCGGCGAGTGGCTGCCGGCGCAGCGTGATGTCGATGCGTATTTCCTCGGGCCGAAAGGGTTCATGGGCGCGATCAAGCGGCATCTGAAAGCGTTGGGCGTGCCGGAGAAACAGAGCCGTTACGAGTTCTTCGGCCCGGCTGCTGCTCTGGAGTGATCCGAGACCGAGTTGTCTCGTTCGCGAGCAGGCTCGCTCCCACCGGATTTGTGTCCGACGCAGAGCCATTGTGGGAGCGAGCCTGCTCGCGAATCTTCTGCGCGCCGCAAAAGCCATGTTGGTTAATCATTCCTTAACCGCTCTATCGTTTATTGCCCCGGTGTAGACTTGCGACAATTTCAGCCGCCGGCCGGCTGGACCATGGACTTACAAAGGAAAGGCAATGAGCGAGGAAACGATGCGGTTGGGGCGTGAGCGGCGCTATCTGGTGTTGCTGGGGATCATCTGCCTGGCGTTGATCGGCGGCGCACTTTACATGCAGGTCGTGCTCGGCGAAGCACCTTGCCCACTGTGCATTCTGCAGCGCTATGCACTGTTGCTGATTGCAGTGTTCGCCTTCATCGGTGCGGGCATGCGTAGCCGTCGCAGCATCACCGTGTTCGAGACACTGGTAGTGATCTGTGCGATTGCCGGGGCCGGTGTGGCCGGGCATCACGTCTATATGCAGTTCTATCCGGCGGTGAGTTGTGGCGTCGATGTGCTGCAACCGATTGTCGATGATCTGCCGTTGGCGAAAATTTTCCCGCTGGGCTTCCAGGTCGACGGTTTCTGCTCGACGCCGTATCCGCCGATCCTCGGCCTGTCGCTGGCGCAATGGGCGCTGGTGGCGTTCGTGCTGGTGGTGATTCTGGTGCCTCTGCTGACTTCGCGTAATCGAAAAGCGCTGCGCTGAGTCAACTTCTCGGCACAGCTGCCGATAAACAAAACGCCCCGATTTTCGTTGATGAAAATCGGGGCGTTTCGCATTTCAGAGCGTTTGTGAAAACACCGTGACGAACGGCAATGAAGCGTGCGGCAAATGTGCGACATGTTGTCACACAGGGGCTGTCGCAGGGGCTCGGGATGCGGCGGATTGGCCGCCTGTTACATAAAAACATTGGCCAGTTTTAGTGTTTTCGGGCTTGAGCACGGACGTACCAGAGCAGGCAGTTTTAACAGGCGCCGGCAGATGGACGAAGCCCTTGGAACATCGGGCTTTGCGCCGCTCCAGCGTTTGTAGATCGGGTGCAGAGCTGTCTGATTTGAGGCGGTTACGCTGGCAGATTTTGCCGCTTTTATTGAGAAACGCTTTCGATAACTTGCGCAACTTTTGCAAAAATGGCGATGGATTGTTGCTCTGAGTGATAAAAATTATTTCGGGATAAGACATGGTGTATAGGGCGCTACCTATCTACAATCGCCCGCACTGAATTCCCGACGCTGTTCAGCCTTTATCAAGGAACTGATCAGGAGGTCGGGTGTCGAGCGAGCCGCGAGGCTTTCGAGACACCCTGGTGTCGGTGCCTTTCCAATTTTCCGCACCAAATGGAATTGGTCTGTAACAAGGCCTTTGACCACGAATTCGAATAAGAACTGAACGCTGTCCCAAGGTTTTGTCGAGCGTGTGACGCGCGACGGGCGGCCCTTATTCAATCCAAAGAAAATGCCAACCCTTGGCAGGGTGAAGTGTTGGCGATCAAAACCCAACTGCATTGCGCAAGCTGCTTTAGAGGTCGTGAGATGAGTAAAAACAGGTACCCCAGATTACTAGGCCTAGTGCCGCTGCTCGGCACGTTGTTGCTGGGAGGCTGCAACATGACCTTGCTCAATCCAACGGGCCAGGTCGGCCTGGAACAGCGCAACCTGATCATCACCGCCACGCTGCTGATGCTGTTGGTCGTCGTGCCGGTCATCGTCATGACCTTCCTGTTTGCCTGGAAGTACCGCGCTTCGAACAAGAACGCCGTCTACACGCCGAAGTGGTCGCACTCGACCAAGATCGAAGTGGCCGTATGGACCATCCCGGTGCTGATCATCATCGCCCTGGGCTACATCACTTACATCTCGACTCACGAGCTGGACCCGTATCGTCCGATCGAGTCTGACGTCAAGCCGGTGACCATCGAAGTCGTCGCGCTGGACTGGAAGTGGCTGTTCATCTACCCGGAACAAGGCATTGCCACGGTCAACAAGATCGTGTTCCCGGCGCACACGCCAATCAACTTCAAGATCACCTCCGACGCCGTGATGAACTCGTTCTTCATCCCGGGCCTGGGCGGCCAGATCTACGCGATGGCGGGCATGCAGACCAAGCTGCACCTGATCGCTGACCGCAACGCTGAAATGGACGGTATCTCCGCCAACTACAGCGGTGCCGGTTTCACCGGTATGAAATTCAAGGCTATCTCCACCACTCAGGAAGATTTCGACGCCTGGGTAAGTGAAGTCAAGAAGTCGCCTAAACAGCTTGATCAGGCTGAATACGCGGCCCTGGCCAAACCGAGCCAGAACAACCCAGTCGAACTCTACTCGTCGGTCACGCCGAACCAGTTCCAGATCATCGTCGACAAGTACGAAGGTATGAAGCCGGGCAAGCCGCTGAAGCACGAGAAGAAAGAGAAAGAAGTGGCGGCCACGGATATTGACGCGGGTTCGCATTCAGCTGCCGGGGCAGAGGAGTAAACGATGTTTGGTAAATTAAGTTGGGAAGCAGTCCCATTCCACGAGCCGATCGTGATGGTGACCATCGCCATGATCGCCCTCGGTGGTCTGGCGCTGTTCGCTGCGATCACTTACTTCAAGAAGTGGACGTACCTGTGGACCGAGTGGCTGACTTCGGTCGACCACAAGAAAATCGGCGTGATGTACATCATCGTCGCCATGGTCATGCTGCTGCGCGGCTTTGCCGACGCGATCATGATGCGTACCCAGCTGGCCATGGCCACCGAGGGTTCGCCTGGCTACCTGCCACCTGAACACTATGACCAGATCTTCACCGCTCACGGTGTGATCATGATCATCTTCATGGCGATGCCATTCTTCACCGGCCTGATGAACCTTGCAGTGCCGCTGCAGATCGGCGCGCGTGACGTTGCGTTTCCGTTCCTGAACTCCTTGAGCTTCTGGCTGCTGGTGTCCGGTGTTGTGCTGATCAACCTGTCGCTGGGTATCGGTGAATTCGCCAAGACCGGTTGGGTTGCGTATCCGCCGCTGTCGGGTCTGCAATACAGCCCTGGCGTGGGTATGGATTACTACATCTGGGCGCTACAGCTATCCGGATTGGGTACGACGTTAACCGGGGTCAACTTCCTCGCGACCGTACTGAAAATGCGTACCCCTGGCATGAAACTGATGGACATGCCGATCTTCACCTGGACCTGCACCTGGGCAAACGTTCTGATCGTGGCTTCGTTCCCGATCCTGACCGCTACCCTGGCACTGCTGACCCTTGACCGTTACATGGATTTCCACATTTTCACCAATGAACTTGGTGGCAATCCGATGATGTACGTCAACCTGTTCTGGGCGTGGGGCCACCCTGAGGTTTATATCCTGATCCTGCCGGCCTTCGGCATCTTCTCGGAAGTGATCTCGGCCTTCACCGGCAAGAAACTGTTCGGCCACCACTCGATGATCTACGCCTCGGGCGCGATCTCGGTACTGGGCTTCATGGTCTGGCTGCACCACTTCTTCACCATGGGTTCGGGTGCGAGCGTCAACGCCTTCTTCGGTCTGGCGACGATGCTGATTTCCATCCCGACGGGTGTGAAGCTGTTCAACTGGCTGTTCACCATCTACCAGGGCCGTCTGCGCTTCACCAGCCAGGTAATGTGGACTTTGGGCTTCATGGTGACCTTCGCCATCGGCGGCATGACCGGCGTACTGCTGGCCATCCCGGGTGCTGACTTCGTGCTGCACAACAGCCTGTTCGTGATCGCGCACTTCCACAACGTGATCATCGGCGGTGCGGTATTCGGTTACATCGCTGGCTTCGCGTTCTACTTCCCGAAAGCGTTCGGCTTCAAGCTGCACGAAGGCTGGGGTAAAGCAGCGTTCTGGTTCTGGATCTCGGGCTTCTTCGTCGCGTTCATGCCGCTCTATGCACTGGGCTTCATGGGCATGACCCGTCGTCTGAACGCCACCACCAACCCTGAGTGGGTACCGTACCTGTACGTTGCCATGTTCGGTGCGGTGATGATTGCTGTGGGTATCGCCTGCCAACTGATCCAGCTGTACGTCAGTGTGCGCGACCGCAACAAGCCAGAGAACGTTTGCGATCACGGTGACCCGTGGAATGCACACACCCTGGAATGGTCGACCTCGTCGCCACCACCGTTCTACAACTTCGCTGTGCTGCCTAAGGCTGACTGCATCGACCCGTTCACCGAGGCCAAGGAAAACGGTACTGCGTACCAGCGTCCGGCCAAGTACGAGCCGATCCACATGCCGAACAACACCGCCACTGGCGTGGTGATGGGCGCGCTGTTGACCGTCTTCGGTTTCGCGATGATCTGGCACATCTGGTGGCTGGCGATCGCGAGCCTGGTGGGCACCGTCGTTTACTTCGTGATCCACGCTGCACGTGACGACCAGGGCTATATGGTTCCGGTTGAAACGATCGAGCGTATCGAAGCCGAGCAGCACAAGCGTCTGGTCGCGGCAGGGAAAATCCCGGCCAATGCCACCCGTGTTGAAACCTCGTTGGAACAGGCTTAAACCATGTCGAACTTAGTGACCAATGTTGGACACGCCCATGGTGACCATGGGCACGATGACCATCACCACGACTCGGGCGAGATGACCGTATACGGTTTCTGGCTCTACCTGATGACCGACTGCATTCTGTTTGCGTCGATCTTCGCGGTGTACGCAGTACTGGTAAACAACGTTGCCGGTGGCCCGTCGGGCCACGACATCTTCGAACTGCCATACGTGCTGGGCGAAACCGCTCTGCTGCTGTTCAGTTCGATCACCTACGGCTTCGCCATGCTGGCGTTGTACAAGGGCAAGAAGCAGGCGGTCCTGGGCTGGTTGTTCATGACCTTCCTGCTCGGCGCGGGCTTCATCGCCATGGAGATCAACGAGTTCCACCTGCTGATCTCCGAGGGCTTCGGTCCTAGCCGTTCGGGCTTCCTGTCGGCGTTCTTCACCCTGGTCGGTACCCACGGTCTGCACGTTTCGGCCGGTCTGATCTGGATGGGCATCATGATGTATCAGGTCAACAAGCATGGCCTGACGTCGACCAACAAGACCCGTTTGAGCTGCCTGAGCCTGTTCTGGCACTTCCTGGACGTGGTCTGGATTTGCGTCTTCACCGTTGTTTACCTGATGGGGACTCTGTAATGGCTAACGCACACTCCCATGACAGCCACGATGCTGGCCACGGCAGCGTCAAGTCGTACGCCATCGGCTTCATCCTGTCGGTAATCCTGACCGTCATTCCGTTCGGTCTGGTGATGTACCCGACCCTGCCGAAGTCGACGACGCTGGCAATCGTTCTGCTGTTCGCAGTGATCCAGGTGATCGTTCACCTGTATTACTTCCTGCACCTGGACCGTTCCATTGCACAGCGTAACAACGTGATCGCATTCGTCTTTACGGCGATCGTGATCGTGCTGCTGGTTGGCCTGTCGCTGTGGATCATGTTCAGCATCCACACGTACATGATGGCGAAGTGAGGTAGACCCGATGTCGCTCAAGCACTTTATCCAAATCACCAAACCGGGGATCATTTTCGGTAACGTGCTTTCTGTGGCAGGCGGGTTCTTCCTGGCCTCGAAAGGGCATGTCGATCTGGCGGTGTTTCTGGCCGCCATGATCGGTACTTCCCTGGTCGTGGCCTCCGGTTGCGTGTTCAACAACTGCATCGACCGCGACATCGACCTGAAGATGGAACGCACCAAGAACCGTGTGCTGGTCCAGGGCCTCATCTCCCTGAAACTGGCCCTGGTTTACGCGACCATTCTGGGTGTTCTCGGCGTTGCCTTGTTGTACAAGGTGGCCAACCCGTTGGCTGCCTTGTTCGCAGTAATCGGCTTCATCATCTACGTCGGCTTCTACAGCCTGTACCTCAAGCGCAAGTCGGTTCACGGCACGCTGGTGGGCAGTCTGTCGGGCGCCATGCCGCCAGTGATCGGTTACGTTGCCGTAACCAACAGCTTCGACATGGCCGCACTGACCCTGCTGGTGATGTTCAGCCTGTGGCAGATGCCGCATTCCTACGCCATCGCGATTTTCCGTTTCAACGATTACCTGGCCGCATCGATTCCGGTGCTGCCAGTGAAACGCGGCATTCAAGTGGCGAAGAAGCACATCCTGCTCTACATCCTGGCGTTCCTCGTGGCGACCTTGATGCTGACCTTCAGCGGCTACGCCGGCATGAGCTACCTCGCCGTCGCCGCCGCCATGGGCATGTACTGGCTGTACATGGCCTGGACCGGCTACAAGGCAGTCGATGACACCGTCTGGGCACGCAAGCTGTTCGTGTTCTCGATCTTCACCATCACTGCATTGAGCGTCATGATGTCCCTGGACTTCAAGGTGCCGACAGAGCTGTTGCTGACGTACGCGCCGTAAGTTTGCTGGCTTCAGGAAAAACCCCGCACGTTGAGAGATGTGCGGGGTTTTTTGTTTGTTGAAATATGCTCGTTCGGGGTGCTGCCATTCGCGAGCAGGCTCGCTCCCACAGTTTGCGGTTGCGGCCATTCGGTAAAAGACCTAGATTCGGATCCAACCCCGACAGTAGTAGCTCCAAGCCATCCTTCGGTGCTCGACTGTCTCAACCCGTGCATTGATCAAAAGGCTGGGCGCAATGACCGAACGGATGACCTGCGATGAGCGCTTTATCGCCCTGGCTGAAGAACTCAACTACGACATCTATGGCGAGAACACCGCCGGTGGCAATTACGCGCCGCTGATCCGTCATCACGACGAGCTGTACATCAGCGGGATGGTGCCGCGGGTCAATGGCAAGATTCTCTATCCCGGTCGCGTGGGGCTGGAACTGAACCTCAAGGATGCACAAGCAGCGGCGAGCATCAGCGCCATGCGTTGCCTGGCGCTGATCGTCGATGCGGTCGGTTCGCTGGACAAGATTCGCGCGTTGTTGCGTGTCACGGTGTATGTGAAGTCGACTGCTGACTTTGTCGACCTGAGCGAAGTGGCGAACGGCGCTTCGGATGTGTTCAGCCATGTGCTGGGCGATGCCGGACGGCATACGCGCACGACCATCGGCGTGTATCAGTTGCCGAAGAATGCAGCGATTGAAGTGGACATGATTGCGGCGTTGCATCCTTCGGCTTGAGGGGGGGGTAGCGGTTTGCCCTCACCCTAACCCTCTCCCGGAGGGAGAGGGGACTGACTGAGGGGCTCTCAAGATATACGCCGACCTGAAATACCGAGCCGAACTCAGGTTTGAAAATCAAACAAGTCGGCTCCCTCTCCCTCGGGAGAGGGCTGGGGTGAGGGGCGACGATTTTCGCTTCCTCACGAATCACAAGCCGGACAACAAAAAGCCCCGCCTGAATCTCAGCGCGGGGCTTTTTCACAAGCGCTTGGCAGATTACTGCGCCGCGATGCTGTAACCATCAAACGCCGTCTGCTGCTGCAGCGCGGTGATAATGTTCTTGCGGTTCACCGCCTGTTCCGTACCGGCGTTATCGACGAAGGTTTCGCTCTCCAGCTCGGCTTCATCGCCTTCACCGACGAAGGTGAAACCGAGGAATTCCAGTGCCTCACGATCAACATTCAGGCGCGAACGCGGCGTGCGCATTGGCAGGGTCACGCTGGCGCCGTCCTTGCTGATGGTGAAGATTTCCACTTCTTTCTTCTTCGCAGCTTTGCTCTTGCCGCCGCTCGGATTGCTGATCGCCTGATGGGTCTGATTCAGCACTTTCAGCGCCAGGCCATAAACGATTTCCTGAAACGCCGGATCGTCCTTGAAGCTGGACAGAATGCGCCCGATCGAGAACTTGCTGCTCAGGTCTTCCAGCGCGGCAATGTCCGCTGCCTCGGCGTCTTTCAGGCGCTTGAGTTCGCCCATCAGCTCGTACGCCTTGTCGTCATCAAAGCTGTCATGCGCCTGACGGATCGCCGCACGCAATTCGCGGATCTGGTCGCTCTCGCGGGTCGACTGGAACGCGTCCAGGACCATCTCGCTGATGATTTTGGCTTGTGGCAGGTGTTGTGAAAGATTGATGGAGTTTTCGTATTCCGCTTTGGACGACTGGGTGACTACGGATTCAGCGGTGTTGAAATCGGACATTGAAATTTCACTACTTTTTAACTTGAGTTGAGGCGAGAAAGCACGAGGTCTTTTTCAGGCCGACTAATTTAGGGGAGCGGGGCGGCGTTGTCACGGAGCAACGGTCTGGTGGTCGGGATTTTTCCACTGCGCGCTATTTGCGGCGCTGACGTTCCATGGCAATGACTGAGGTCTGGAAGCCCAGACTGGCGAAAAAAGCTTCAGCGCCTTCGCGTCCAGCGCGCAGCACCCAGGTTATGTCCGGGTTGTCACCCATGACGTGCTCCACCAGTGCCCGCCCGATTCCTTTGCGCCGATGCTGGTCATCGACCACCACCATGGACAGATAGCCGTTGGAGACCTCATCGGTAATTGCTCGAGCGAAACCGACAATTTGCTCGCCTAAGAGCGCAACAGCTGTGCGCTGCGAATTGTGAATCAAGCGAGCAAAAGAGTCGGCATCACTGGTGCGATGGCCCCAGCCATGCTGGCCAAGAAACAGCCTTGCTGATTCTGTTTCGCCGGGATGCAAGTCGCGCACGGTAAGGCTGTCATTCATGGGATATTCAAGTCCTTATCAATTTCCATCGTGATCGATTACGGCCGGCCGACGTCAGGTTTCCCCCAAGTACGCATCGCAAACTCGACAAAGCGTCTCAGCTTCGGCAGTCGATAGCGATCCTGCGCATACAACAGATGCATCGGCCTGCTTGGCGGTTGGTAGTCCGTCATTACCCTGACCAGTTTGCCGTCGCGCAGATCCTGTTCCACCAGCGCGTCGGGCAGCATCATGATGCCCATGCCGTTGCGCGCCGCCTGGTGCAGACCGGCGGAGCTGTTGATCAGCATCGGCCCGCTGACGTCGACGAGGACTTCACCTTCCGGGCCGCTCAGACGCCAGCGTTTTTCCACCGATTGCCAGTCATCCCCAGCCGGGTAGGCGAAGGACAGGCAATCGTGTTGCTGCAAATCCTGTGGCGTGTGCGGCATGCCGCGCCGCGCGATGTATTCGGGGGAGGCGCAGACCGTCAGGGTGTAGTCGATCAAGGGCCGGGCGATCAGGTTGGATTGGTCGAAATTGCCCAGGCGGAATGCGACATCGAGGCCGTTCTCCAGCAGATCCGGGCGGCTGTTGGTCAGCACCACGTCGAGTTTCACTTGCGGATACAGCAAGGAGTATTCGCTGAGGGCCGGGGTCAGTCGTTCAACGCCGAAGGTCAGCGGCGCGGTGATACGCAGCAAACCGCGCGGCTCGTCCGACGCTTGTTCAGCAAGGCGTTCGGAGTCGGCCACCAGGCCGAGCACTTCCAGGCAGCGCTGATAATAGACGCTGCCGAATTCGGTCAGGCGCTGGCGGCGCGTGGTGCGTTGCAGCAGTTGCACGCCGAGCCGTTGCTCCAGCGCGCGCAGATGATTGCCCACCATCGTCGTCGACATTTCGCACTTCGCAGCGGCGGCCGTCATGCTCCCGGTTTCGACCACTTTGACGTAGACGCCCATCGACTGAAACAAGTCCATTATCAAGCTCGGCTTTTAAATGATTGAAGTTTTTCCGAGTTTATCCAGCTCAGGTGGCTAACCATACTGGAAAAACACCGACCTGCAATGGAGTTTCACGTCATGACCGCCGCCCTGATGAACACCTACCAACCACTGGCCCTGAGTTTCACCAAGGGCCTGGGCACGCGCCTGTGGGATCAGGCGGGGCGCGAATATCTGGATGCCGTTGCCGGTGTGGCAGTGACCAATGTCGGCCACTCGCATCCGCGCATCGTCTCGGCGATCAGCGAGCAGGCGGGATTGCTGTTGCACACCTCCAACCTATACAGCATCGACTGGCAACTACAACTGGCCAAACGGCTGACGGCGTTGTCGGGGATGGAGCGCGCGTTCTTCAACAACTCCGGCGCCGAAGCGAACGAGACGGCACTGAAACTGGCGCGCCTTTACGGCTGGCGCAAAGGCATCGAGCAGCCGCTGGTGGTGGTCATGGCCAACGCGTTTCATGGCCGCACCCTTGGCACCTTGTCCGCCAGCGATGGCCCGGCGGTGCGCCTGGGCTTCAACGAACTGCCGGGGGATTTCGTCAAAGTGCCGTTCGGCGATCTCCCGGCGCTGGAGCAAATACAGCGCAAACACGGCGCGCGCATCGTGGCGATTCTGGTCGAACCGATCCAGGGCGAAAGCGGCGTACAAATCGCACCGCCGGGTTATCTCAAGGCCCTGCGCGACCTGTGCAATCGCCACGCGTGGCTGCTGATGCTCGATGAAATCCAGACCGGCATCGGCCGCACCGGGCAGTGGTTCGCCTTTCAGCACGAAGGCATCGTGCCCGATGTCATGACCCTGGCCAAAGGCCTCGGCAATGGCGTGCCGATCGGCGCCTGCCTGGCCCGTGGCCGCGCGGCGGATTTGTTCACCCCGGGCAGCCACGGCAGCACCTTCGGCGGCAATCCGCTGGCCTGCCGGGTCGGCTGCACGGTGCTGGACATCATCGAAGAGCAAGGCCTGCTGGAGAATGCGCGGGTGCAGGGCGCACGGTTACTGGAACGCTTGCGCGCCGAATTGGCAGACAACCCGAACGTGCTGGCAATCCGGGGGCAGGGACTGATGATCGGTATCGAACTGAAACAACCGGTGCGCGACCTGACGCTGATCGCCGCGCGGGATCATGGCTTGTTGATCAACGTAACTCGTGGCAAGACCATCAGGTTGCTGCCGCCGTTGACGATTGATGAGCGCGAGGTGGGGATGATTGTCAGAGGGGTTGGGCGCGCTCTGATGACTGATTCAGCTCAGGTTCAATAGTGATACCGGCAACTGATGACGCAGATTTCGCCGTCCTCAACCCTGTACACCAGACGATGTTCGGCCGTTATTCGGCGTGACCAGAGGCCGCTCATATTATGTTTGAGCGCCTCTGGTTTACCGACACCCTCAAACGGTTCGCGCTTGATTGCTTTGATCAGAAGATTGATACGCTTGAGCCCAGCCTTGTCGTTTTGCTGAAACCACAAATAGTCTTCCCAGCCTGTGGGCGTGAACTCGATTTTCATTCTTCGATCAATTGCCTGACTTTGGCTTTGCCGGCGCGCAACTCACCGATGGATTTCATCAGCCTTTCGGCGTTGGCAGGGGAGCGAAGCAAGTAGGCTGTTTCTTCCAACGCGTTGTATTCGGCCAAAGACATCATCACTACGGGTTCACCTTTCTGCCGAGTGACCAATAGCGGCGCACGATCTTCATTGACACGGTCCATCGTCTCGGCCAAATGCGCACGGGCGGTGGTGTAGTTGATGGTTTGCATATTGAAGTCCTCGCTGGATGCAGAGAACGTACAGAAATGAGTACAGGATGACAAGTCGACACCTACCAGTGGTTGTGTCGCAGCAGGGCTGACTGCGACTTCAATCAGTATCGCTCAGGAATATTCGAGACGTTTCTGAGAAGGTTGTAATCCTCCTCGCTCCTGTTCAGTGTCGCGAAGCCCTTATCTCGTCATACCGTGCCCTAGCCGATGTAGGAAATGGTTACTGCTTCAATCCAGCCCATCCCCCAACTCCGGCGCCAGCATCCTCGTCTTCATCGCCCCATTCGAGTTGTGCTGAACAATCTCGCTCGGCTGCCCCTGTTCATTGAAAAACACCTGTCCGATCCCCGCCGAATTCCACAACCGTTCCCCGGCCTCGGCATGTTCCGGCGTATACGGGACGATGCGCATCAGGCGGCGTTTGGTGAACCAGTTCAACGGTGAGCGTGGTGAGTAGAGCCAGCGGTTGAGGCGGTCGAACCATTCCAGCAGCGTTGGTGGGAATTCATTCTTGATGCCGCTGCTGGTGATCTGCCAGATCCGGGGGCCGGCTTTGCGGTGGCGGATCAGGACTTCGTAGACGAAGGAATAATGCACATCGCCGGATAGCACCACGTAGTTCCCCGGTGTGCGCGAGTGTCGGAAAATGTTCAGGATCACCTGCGCCGCGCCGCGATGGGCCATCCAGTTTTCCGCGTCGACCAGTAGCGGGTAACCGCACCAGCTGAACACCTTTTGCACGGTTTCAATCAGCTTCACGCCGAAGATCGGCGCCGGCGACACGATGATTGCCGACGGGTGATCGAGCAGTTCCTGTTGCAGTTCGCTCAAGGCTTCCCAGTCGAGCAGGCCCGATGGTTGTTTGAGGGCCATCTCGCTGCGCCAGCGCCGGGTGCGCGTGTCGATCACCACCAGTGCCGGACTGCTCGGCAGCACGAAATGCCACTGTTGAAAGCGCAGCAACTGATCAATCAGATCGTCCTGCACCGGCATGTCCAGATAGCCGTCATCACCGCTGGCGCTCAGTTGTGCGGTTTGCTCCAGCACGTCCTTGAAGGCATCCGGATTGTTGCCCCAGCCCTGACACAACAAATAGGCAATCAGGGCGTTGCCGATGATGCGTTTGGAGAACGGATGGCCGTAGGCGGTTTCATCCCATTGCGCGGAGAGATTCCAGTCATCGGTGATGTCGTGATCATCGAAAATCATCAGGCTCGGCAGATGCGCCAGCGCCCGCGCGACGTTGCCCAGGCCCGCCTTGAAGGCATCGATGCGCGTCTGCTCGAGGTGGTAGCGCTTGCGGCGTTCCGGCGTCAACGTCGGCGCGCTCGGATTGATCAGCGACCACGGCGTCGGCGACCACACCAGCATGTACATGGCCATGACTTCGGCGAACGTCACCAGGTGATTGTCGGCACTGCTGCTGGTGAAAATCGGCTTACGCGCGCCACCGAAAAATCGCTCGCGCAAGGTCTCGTTGCTCTCTAGCGCCGGTAACAAATCCGCACGGTGGTAGTAGCTTGCCGGGTGTTGATAGAGCTTGGCGCTGTCGCTGACCACGGCACCGTCAAGGTGCTCATCGAACAGACCGAGACGCTCGATCAAGGCATGAATCGCCCGCAGCATCGGCCCGGCAACATCGTCGGCATACACCTGATCACCGCTCATCATCAGCAACGCCGGACGTTGCTGCGCATCGGTTTCGTCGGCCAGCAATTGATCGACGCAGAGCAAACCGTCGGTTGCCGGATGATGCGGCTTGCGGCAGGAACCGTGGAGCAATTGATCGATCCGCGAACGCACGACGAGGTTCGCGCAGGTGGCGCTGGGATAAAGCAGGTGCGGTGCCCACTCAGCCATACCGATGGCGTCGTCGATCAGCAGGTCGTAAGCGATAAACGTGTCGCAGGGCAGGGCGCATTCAAGTTGGACGTCGATCAGATGCACGAACGCATGACGGCCTACGGCAATGACCGTGCATTTCTCTGAGTCGAGCGGAATATCTCCTACACCTTGCAGGCGCAAGGTCAGCGACAGTTCACGCGAGCCCACCAGCCACAGCACCAGGCGCGTCGGCTCCAGCCGCCGCAGCAGCGGGCCGGCCAGGACAGGAGGCAGCGAGATCAGGTTATCGGGTGTTGAAAACATCGAGGGCAAAGCTCAAGGCGCACAGGCCGGCGATGATAGCGCAGCCGGCGCCTTGATCCCTTAAATGAGTCTTAAGAGTCGACCTTTTTCAACTTCAGGCCGAGCAGTCGCCATGCGGCCTTGTCAGGATTGTTGCCGTCCACTTGCTGAACTGAACAATCGTAGGCATAGGAGACATCGTCGCCCAACATGTTGCGAGCGGTCAGGGTGCCGTCAATGCTGTAAGTCTGATCTTTGAACCGATGGCTGCTGGCGCTCTCGGCACCTGCGACGGAAGTCGCTGCTGCAAAACGCATGGCGCGCTTTATGAAGGGCTCGCACATCATGAACGCCATCAACGATCTGTCCGCATTCGCATTGCTGCCCGCCAGCCGGCGCGACACGACAAAGTCATTGCCCATGATGTCCTTGAAATCCCTTTCGAGCAGCGAAGAGGGCAGGCGTTCGCTGTAGTTCGGCAACAGCGCGGACTCGGGCGGAGAGGGCTCGTTCTGAGGTGCGCTGGCTACATAGTCGACAAGGTTATCGGAGGTATCCGGCGTGGAGGCGATCACTGGCATCAACCTGGACACGGTTTGTGTAACGGGCGCGGGGGAAGAAGAAGAGATTTCAGCCTCGTCGCTTTGCGTTGGTTCCACAGGGGAGCGCGGCGCCAGAGGGAATAAGGCGAGGGTGATCGACAGTACCACTAGGGCGACGATGAACCCGGCCAGAACACCAGCGAACGTGCCAAAGAACAGGTTCCAGCTGCCGCGGTTTTTCATCACCCAGCGCCACATGAGGCCCCAGACGAGCAAAAACAACAGGAAATACAGAAACTCCATTTGATCCTTTTCCTCAAACCTTGAAATTCTTTAGATGACACACGAATCATTCCAACAGGGCTGCACGATAGCAAACCTGTTGGTCCGCCCTATCAGGCACTCAAAGGAATGAACCGAGTGAGCAGCATCAGCGTATCGAAACCAGCAAAAATGCCAAAAGCAGCGCCAATGATATGGCGTGTCAACTTGCTCGTGGGGCGTTTGCGTTGCACCACCCAAATCCAAACGCCGGCGAACGCGCCAAGGCTGCTGAGCACCATCAGCAGAGATCGCACAACGTGTGGCGACGATTGCATGCTTGTGTCGCCCACGAAACCCTCGTACACCGCTTTCACTACCAAGCCGACAACCCAACCAGCGAAACACCCGGCGAGGTTGGCCGTCACCAGGTTCCAATCACCTCGTTCGCCTACGACCCATACCCACGTTACGACCAGAGCTAGTACAAAAAGCCACCCGTCCATTGCAATCCACTCCAGAAAAACGCTTTGATCGGGCAGGCGCCAGTGCCTCTCGAAAGATTTGGGCGCAAGATAACAAAATACTGGCATCGCGCCACTTTCGCATTAAGGGCGCGTCATTGAGCCAAAGCTTTACCGGGAGTTTTTTACTCAGAGGATGGACAGATGATCGACTTCAACAACAAAGGCTTCTTCAAACTCAAGCAGAACGACGAATACGCCGAGCGCGTCACTGCGCTGCTACTGGAAGGTGAACAAGTCATCGATTCCTACAAAGCCATGCGCGACGGTGTGGTCTTCACCAACAAACGCATCATTGCTGTCAACGTCCAAGGTATCACCGGCAGCAAAAAGGACTTCACCTCCCTGCCATACAAAAACATCGTCGCCTACTCCGTGGAAACCTCGGGCACGTTCGACTTGGATTCCGAGCTGGAAATCTACTTTTCGTCGTTGGGCAAAGTGAAATTCGAATTCACCGGCAAGACCTCGATGGTGGAAATTTCCAAGTACATCTCGAGCTATCTGCTGTAAGCATCGATTGCGCGGCACTCAAAGAATGTCGCGCAGATACCCCTTCAGCGCGAGCAGCGGCTGACCCAGCTGCTCCACCGACCGTGCCTTAGCCAACTCCGCCGACAACTTGCGCAACTCCCGCCCCAACGGCTTCTCGACCCCACCCAAAGCATCCAGCGCCAGGTTCAGGCATTCGTTCATCTTGAACTGAATGGCCTCGACATCGCCGCGTTTCACCAGTAACTCGAAAACATCTTTCTGATAATTGCCCATGACCATGTCATCGCGCAGGATCGGGCTCAGGCCCTCTTCCTCGTAGGCGAGTTTGAGGGAGAAGAGGGCGACGGTTTCCAGTGAGGTTTCCATGGGGATGTCTGTCAGTGAAGTGAAGGACTTGAGACCAATGCGCGAAATACCAGCGGAGGTTTGACGTGCGGGCGTGATTATACGGGCGGTCATCGCATGCGAGGCAACCAGCAATCGGGCATCTGAAACCTACAAGCTCGCGCAGCATTGACATCCACTTTGATACGACGCTTTGATTACAAACACTGAACATCAGCGGAGTGACCATCATGGAATACGACATGAAACTGATCGACGACGCCGTCCTTGCTCTCCTGGCTGCCTATAGCTCCGACGACGGCAATGCGTGGAAGGGCTATGACTTCGAAATCATGAACCGCTTGCACGAACAGGGTTTGATCAGTAATCCGGTGAACCGGAACAAATCGATATGGTTGACGGAGGAAGGGTTGGAGCGGGGGCGGGAGATTGCTGAGCGGATGTTTGGGGCTAAGGAATAGGTTGGGCAAGCGCCCGATTCTGGACTTGAGCTGTTGCTCGGCAAGATGACGTCAGTTTTGGCCATGCCTCGCCATAGCGATATGCATACGATTGGCGTCGGCGCGGTTACACGCAGATCTGCAGACGAAACGGTAGCGAGTTACTGGATAAGGAATCGGAGGATTTTTGCATTGGGACATCTTCTGAATGAACCACAACTGACTAGGGTCAGAGATGCCTTATCAGAGCCTTTCAATCATTTCCCCACTGATTACGACTACGTCGTTCGTCAGCTCAAGGGCGTTGATCCAGCGGTGCTCTACAAGATTTTTTATTCAGAAGTAGCGCCAGTGTGTTTCACAAACATTGCTGCAGTCCTGCCTACTGTGTGGACTGGATTCGACCCGAATTGGCTCAGGGCCGAAATAGAGGAAATGCTCGCAGCGCGACGGCGCAATTGGTTTCGCAGGCAGTACGACAAATTGTTGGTACGTTGGTTGGAGTACAACTATGACTACATGTGGAAAGAGATAGCGTCCAGGCTATAAGGCCGGATTTACGAGTTAGGTGGAACACATTCGGTGTCCCGCGATTGGTGATCTGGCTAGAGTATTTTTGGTGTCAGCGATCCGGTGATTCCGACCTAGGTCGAGACTGAGATGGCCGAGTCTGATAAGTTCTGCGTTCACCGACGATCATGACAAGGAGTCAATAATGCCAAAGCCTGCAGCACGTTTGACCGATCCGACCAGTTGCCTAATGCCAGGACATGGCGCCAAAGCCATCGCTTCGGGCTCTGCTGACGTTTTCTTCGATGGACTTGCTGCCGCTCGGAAGGGTGATACCTGCACATGCGGCAGCGCCTTGGTTTCAGGTGTATCAGCGACCGTTTTTATCAATGGTCAAAACGCAGCTATGGTTGATTCCGTTGGTACGCACGGTGACGTCGTAGTCGGCGGCTCCGGCACCGTAATCATTGGGGATTCGCATACGCCTGCTCCGTTCGTACCTCCGCTTCCTCTTGCGATCCAGAAGACTTACGGCCAGGCCTTCAGCATCACCGACAGCGAAACGGGCACTCCGTTGGCTTTCCGTGACTTTGTGGCGACAGTCAACGGTGTAGAAACCACGGGCGTAACCGATGCCAATGGAATTGCTCACGTAAAGACACCGACTCCCGATGCGAAGATTTCACTGCACGTCATGTTCAGCGCTCCGGCTCGAACGCTCCATGAGCTGGCGGAGGGGGCTTGATGACCAATCTATTCGCAACTCAAGCGACCGCCCAAGAAATCAAGCCCGGCGAGTTCATGTGTCCGATACCGATTACGGTCAATGATCGAGCGGCAACGCGTGAAGCGATCATCAAGAAGGTCCGTTCACTAAACACCGCGTTCGTTGAGCGATCCTCGTGGGGAGCGGTGAAAGGCAAGCCGGATATGGTGATGGATTGGGATTACACCATGATCGCCCTGCATCACGCCGGTCGAAGCCACAGCTGTACACCCGGTGCAGAGCAGATGCAGGAAATCCAGAAGGGGCACCTAAGCCAGAAATACGACGATATCGGCTACCACTTCGGTATTGATTGCACCGGGCAAGTTTATGAGGGGCGCGACATACGCCTTCAAGGTTCGAGTGTCCTGAAATTCAATACAGGCCTGATTGGCATTGTTTTACTGGAAAACCTGACGACACCGGAGGAGGGCGGGGATTGGGTCGCCAAGGGCCGTGTTGCGCTTGATAGCCTCGGATACAGCACGACCAACGTGATACCTGCTGCCCAGATCACTGCGCTGATGCATCTGATCGATGCGCTGAAGAGTGTGTTTGTAATCAAGCATTTTGGCGGACATCGGGAATACCCAGGTCAAGCATCTGAAGGCAAGATCTGTCCCGGAAACATCGGCATGGAGTTGGTCAGGAATCTCAGAACAAAAACTCAACTACTCCCACCTCCGGCACCGCAAGAATGAAGAAGCTGATTGCCCTGATTGTTTTGGTTTTGGTGGCTGTGCTTTACGTTGGGTATTACGAAGCGCTAGAAGACGGAGACATCGAAACCATCCTGTTCATCAAGAAGCATCCGACGTTTCAGATGAAGTTTTACAACATCCACGCCAATGACGGGGAGATTCGACAAGTCGAGCGACTCACGGAGCAGGAGCGTAAATGGATTATTGATTACTGCAGGTATCGGCTTGGCATCGACACCGATCTGAAAACACAAAACGATGTTGAGATCTGCCGGAAAAAATAGCTTGTTGGGATAAAGAGAGGGCCTCTTCGCAGGCCTTTTCTCATCGAGCGCTAATTGCTCAGCCTTATGCTTGGTTATCCATGCTTCCAGCGTCTCGGGCTTGGCCTCCTTGGTGAGCCCAAGCCTATGCGCCTCACATTGGCAAAAGCCGACCTCCACTTTCCTACGGACGAAAAAAAGGCCCTGCTTTCGCAAGACCTTTTTCTCTGTGTTGGTGCCCCGAGGGAGACTCGAACTCCCACTCCTTTCGAAAACGGATTTTGAATCCGCCGCGTCTACCAATTCCGCCATCAGGGCTCAATGGCGGCGAAGTATAGAGAGGTGATTACCGTTGGTCAATCACGTTTCATGGTCAATTTTTGATATTTCCGCTAGACTTTCCGGCCCTGCTAGACGAACCCCATCATGCGCGTTGCTGACTTTACTTTCGAGCTTCCTGATTCGCTGATCGCCCGCCATCCGTTGGCCGAGCGTCGCGGTAGTCGCCTGCTGACCCTTGATGGGCCGAGCGGCGCCCTGGCACACCGTCAATTCACTGATTTGCTTGAGCATTTGCGCCCGGGCGATTTGATGGTGTTCAACAATACCCGGGTGATTCCGGCGCGGCTGTTCGGGCAGAAAGCGTCCGGCGGCAAGCTGGAAATTCTCATCGAGCGCGTGCTCGATGCGCACCGCGTGCTGGCGCATGTGCGCTCCAGCAAGTCGCCTAAGCCGGGTTCGAAGATCCTTATCGACGGCGGTGGCGAAGCCGAGATGCTGGCGCGTCATGATGCGTTGTTCGAGCTGGGTTTTGCCGAGGAAGTGTTGCCGCTGCTCGACCGCGTCGGGCACATGCCTTTGCCTCCTTATATAGACCGCCCGGATGAAGGCTCGGATCGCGAGCGTTATCAGACCGTGTATGCCCAGCGTCTAGGTGCGGTCGCAGCGCCGACGGCGGGGCTGCATTTCGACGAGCCGCTGATGCAGGCGATTGCTGCCAAGGGCGTCGAGACTGCATTCGTGACGTTGCACGTCGGCGCGGGGACGTTTCAGCCGGTGCGTGTCGAGAAGATCGAAGATCACCACATGCACAGCGAGTGGCTGGAAGTCGGCCAGGATGTGGTCGATGCGGTCGCTGCGTGCCGTGCGCGTGGCGGTCGAGTGATTGCGGTCGGCACCACCAGCGTGCGTTCGCTGGAAAGCGCAGCGCGCGATGGCGTGCTCAAGCCGTTCAGTGGCGACACCGACATCTTTATTTATCCGGGCCGGCCGTTTCATGTGGTCGATGCCCTGGTGACCAATTTCCATTTGCCGGAATCCACGCTGTTGATGCTGGTTTCCGCGTTTGCCGGTTATCCCGAAACCATGGCCGCCTACAAGGCCGCCGTGGAAAACGGTTACCGCTTTTTCAGTTACGGGGATGCGATGTTCATCACCCGCAATCCCGCTCCAACTGCCCCTGAACAGACAGGCCCAGAGGAAACAGAATGAGTCGCGAATGTCGAATGTCCTTTGAGCTGCTGGCCACCGATGGCAAGGCTCGTCGTGGTCGCCTGACCTTCCCCCGTGGCACCGTCGAGACCCCGGCGTTCATGCCGGTCGGCACCTACGGCACGGTCAAGGGCATGCTGCCGCGCGACATCGTCGCCACGGGCGCGGAAATCATTCTGGGCAACACCTTTCACCTGTGGCTGCGTCCCGGCACTCAGGTGATCAAGGAACACGGCGACCTGCACGATTTCATGCAGTGGAAAGGCCCGATCCTCACCGACTCCGGGGGCTTCCAGGTGTTCAGCCTCGGCGCGATGCGCAAGATCAAGGAGGAGGGCGTGACCTTCGCTTCTCCGGTCGACGGCGCCAAAGTGTTCATGGGGCCGGAAGAATCGATGCAGGTGCAGCGCGATCTCGGTTCCGACATCGTGATGATCTTCGACGAATGCACGCCGTATCCGGCTGACGAAGACGTTGCGCGCGTATCGATGGAATTGTCGTTGCGCTGGGCGCAGCGTTCGAAGAATGCCCACGGCGACAACACCGCAGCGCTGTTCGGCATCGTCCAGGGCGGGATGCATGAAAACCTGCGCATGCGCTCGCTCGAAGGCCTCGACAAGATCGGCTTCGACGGCCTCGCCATCGGCGGTCTGTCGGTGGGCGAACCGAAGCACGAAATGATCAAGGTGCTGGATTATCTGCCGGGCCAGATGCCCGCTGACAAACCTCGTTACCTTATGGGCGTTGGCAAACCGGAAGATCTGGTTGAGGGTGTGCGCCGCGGGGTGGACATGTTCGATTGCGTGATGCCAACCCGTAATGCCCGCAATGGGCATCTGTTCATCGATACCGGTGTGCTGAAGATCCGTAACGCGTTCCATCGCCATGATGAATCGCCGCTGGATCCGACCTGCGATTGCTACACCTGCCAGAACTTCTCGCGCGCTTATCTGCATCACCTGGACAAGTGCGGCGAAATGCTCGGCAGCATGCTCAATACCATCCATAACTTGCGCCATTATCAGGTGCTGATGGCTGGTTTGCGCGAGGCTATTCAACAGGGTACATTGGCCGCCTTTGTCGATGCCTTCTACGCCAAACGCGGACTTCCCGTCCCGCCTTTGGACTGAGTTTTCTGACCCCAAGATTCAACATTTGCAACTGGAGTGCTAAATGAGCTTTTTTATCTCTAACGCCATGGCTGACGCAGCTGCACCGGCTGCTGCAAGCCCAATGGGCGGCGGCTTCGAGTGGATTTTCCTGGTCGGCTTCCTGGTCATCTTCTACCTGATGATCTGGCGTCCACAGGCCAAGCGCGCCAAAGAGCAGAAGAACCTGCTGAGCAGCCTGCAGAAGGGCGACGAAGTCGTGACCACTGGCGGCATCGCCGGCAAGATCACCAAGGTTGCCGATGACTTCGTGGTTCTGGAAGTGTCCGACACCGTGGAAATGAAGTTCCAGAAAGGCGCCATCGCCGCCACGCTGCCAAAAGGCACGCTGAAAGCGATCTAAGAGCAACAACTTCTACTCAATCGACGGGGCGCGCAAGGCGCCCCGCGTTCATAACGGGCGGCGTGATGCTGAACAAATACCCTCTGTGGAAATACATTCTGATCCTGGCGGTGCTGGCGATCGGTCTGATTTATTCCGCTCCCAATCTTTACCCCGATGACCCGGCCATTCAGATCAGCGGCGCCAGCACGGCTCTGCAGGTCAATGACGCCGATCTGGCTCGCGTCAGCACGGCGCTGAAAGAGTCCGGCATCAACGTCAAGGCGGCCACATTGACCGCGGGCGGCAAGGGCGGTCTGATCCGTCTGAGCAAGGCTGAAGATCAGCTGCCGGCCAAGGATGTTGTGCGCAAGGCGTTGGGTGATGACTACGTCGTCGCGCTGAACCTGGCACAGACCACCCCGCAATGGCTGCGCAACCTCGGTGCGCACCCGATGAAGCTGGGTCTGGACTTGTCCGGTGGTGTGCACTTCCTGCTCGAAGTGGACATGGACAAAGCCCTCGATGCACGCCTCAAAGTCTACGAAGGCGACGTCAAGAGCCTGCTGCGCAAAGAGAAGCTGCGCTATCGCAGCCTGCCGCAACTGGGCGGTGCCATTCAGTTGGGCTTCAGCGATGAAGACTCCCGCGAACAGGCCCGTGCGCTGATCCGCAAGAACTTCAACGATTTCGACATTGTTCCGGCCGACCTCAACGGTCAACCGGTGCTGCGTCTGGCGATGACCCCGGCCAAGCTGGCGGAAATCCGTGAATACTCCATCAAGCAGAACCTGACCACGGTACGTAACCGCGTCAACGAGCTGGGTGTTGCCGAACCGATCGTGCAGCGTCAGGGCGCCAACCGCATCGTGGTTGAGCTGCCGGGCGTGCAGGACACTGCCGAAGCCAAGCGTATTCTCGGCAAGACGGCCAACCTCGAGTTCCGTCTGGCCGCCGAGCCGGGCGCTTCGAAAGCCACTTCCGAGTCGTTCGAATTCCGCGAAGGCAATCGTCCGCCAGCGCAGATCGAGCGTGGTCTGATCATTACCGGTGACCAGGTCACCGACGCCAAGGCCGGTTTCGGCGAGCACGGCACGCCTGAAGTGAACATCCGTCTGGATGGCCACGGTGGCGAGCTGATGAGCCGCGCGACCCGCTCCAACGTCGGCCGCAGCATGGCGGTGATCTTCATCGAACAGCGTCCGGTCACCACTTACACCAAGCAAGTGGTCGATGGCGTCGAGAAAGACGTTGCGGTGCAGACGTTCAAGGAAGAGAAGAAGATCATCAGCCTGGCGACCATTCAGTCGCCGCTGGGTGCGCAATTCCGCATCACTGGCCTGAACGGTCAGGGCGAGTCGTCCGAGCTGGCGCTGCTGCTGCGTGCCGGTGGTCTGGCTGCACCGATGTACTTCGCTGAAGAGCGCACAATCGGTCCGAGCCTGGGTGCTGACAACATCACCAAAGGTATCGACGCTTCCCTGTGGGGCATGCTGTTCGTATCGCTGTTCATCATCGCCATCTACCGCTTCTTCGGCGTCATCGCCACTGTCGCGCTGGCAGTGAACATGGTGCTGCTGCTGGCGTTGATGTCGTTGCTGGGCGCCACGCTGACCCTGCCGGGTATCGCCGGTATCGTCTTGACCATGGGTATGGCGGTCGACGCCAACGTACTGATCTTCTCGCGGATTCGTGAAGAGCTCGCCGCCGGCATGACTGTGCAGCGGGCAATCAACGAAGGCTTCGGCCGGGCATTCACCGCGATTCTCGACGCCAACCTGACCACGTTGCTGGTCGGCGGCATTCTCTTCGCCATGGGCACCGGCCCGGTGAAGGGTTTCGCAGTGACGATGTCCCTCGGGATCTTTACCTCGATGTTCACGGCCATCATGGTGACCCGCGCAATGGTCAACCTGATCTTTGGCGGACGTGACTTCAAGAAGTTGTGGATTTAAGGGGCTGCCATGTTACGTACAATCAACTTCATGGGCGTTCGCAACTTCGCGTTCGGCGTCACATTGCTGCTTACCGTCATTGCCTTGTTCAGTGTCGCCACCAAGGGCATGAACTGGGGCCTGGACTTCACCGGCGGTACGCTCATCGAGCTGACCTACGAGCGTCCGGCCGATGTCACCAAGGTGCGCGAGCAACTGGCGACCTCCGGTTATCACGAAGCCGTGGTGCAGAACTTCGGTGCGACGACCGATCTGCTGGTGCGCATGCCGGGTGAAGACCCGCAGCTGGGCCATCAGGTCGCAGACGCATTGCAGAAAGTCGGCGGCGACAACCCGGCGACGGTCAAGCGTGTCGAGTTCGTCGGCCCGCAGGTCGGTGAAGAACTGCGCGACCAGGGCGGCCTCGGCATGCTGCTGGCGCTCGGCGGCATCCTGATCTACCTGGCGTTCCGCTTTCAGTGGAAGTTTGCGGTCGGCGCCATTGTCTCGCTGATCCACGACGTGATCGTGACCGTGGGTATCCTCTCGTACTTCCAGATCACCTTCGATCTGACGGTGCTGGCGGCGGTGCTGGCGATCATCGGTTACTCGCTGAACGACACCATCGTGGTTTTCGATCGGGTGCGTGAGAACTTCCGCGTGCTGCGCAAGGCCACGCTGATCGAGAACATCAACATCTCGACCACCCAGACCCTGCTGCGCACCATGGCGACGTCAATCTCCACTCTGCTGGCGATCGCGGCGCTGCTGTTCTTCGGTGGCGACAACCTGTTCGGTTTCTCCATCGCACTGTTCATCGGTGTACTGGCGGGTACCTACTCGTCGATCTACATCGCCAACGTGGTGCTGATCTGGCTGAACCTGACCACCGAGGATCTGATTCCTCCGGCCAACACCGATAAGGAAGTCGACGATCGTCCATAACGGTCAGCGATTTCCCGGCTGTCAGCCAACAAAAGGCGCGAGTTGAACTCGCGCCTTTTTTTGTGCTCCAAGGCTGGGAGAAGCGCGGGCGCGTCCCGCATGTGATGGTCAGGAGGTTCATGTGAACAAGTCGTTGCTGGTTGGTGCGGTATTGGGTGCTGTCGGTGTCACAGCCGGGGGTGCTGTTGCCACCTACAGCCTGGTTAAAAGCGGCCCTGAGTATGCGCAAGTATTAGCCGTTGAGCCGGTCAAGACACAGATCAAGACTCCACGTGAAGTATGCAAGGATGTAACCGTGACCCGGCAGGCGCCGGTCAAGGATCAACACCAGATTCTCGGCACGGCGATCGGTGCCGTAGCCGGTGGTTTGTTGGGTAATCAGGTGGGTGGCGGTACCGGCAAGAAGATTGCCACCGTGGCCGGTGCAGTTGGCGGCGGTTATGCCGGTAACAAGGTGCAGGAAGGTATGCAGAACCGCGACACCTACACCACCACGCAAACTCGCTGCAACACGGTCAATGACATCAGCGACAAGGTCGTCGGTTACGACGTGCGTTACTCGCTTGATGGCAAGGAAGGCAAAGTGCGGATGGATCGCGATCCGGGCAACCAGATTCCGGTCGACAAGGAAGGCAAGCTGATCCTGTCGCAGAATGAGCCGGCTCAGTAAGGATTTACGGTTGTGAAAAGAAGCACCCTGCGGGGTGCTTTTTTTATACCCGCGATTCAGGGCAGCGCGCGATTCTCACCTGTGGGAGCGAGCCTGCTCGCGAATACGGTCCAACAGTTGATAGTTCCTTTGCTGGCACGCCCATTCGCGAGCAGGCTCGCTCCCACAGGGAATTGTGCTGTTTGGAATTGCAGGCACAAAAAAAGCACCCCGAAGAGTGCTTTTTGGTTTCGCCTAAAGCTTAGCGCTTCAGCGAGGCCGGCAGGTGCGGCTGGATCGCCGTCAGCACTGCCTTGAAGCATTTGGTGTTGCCGGCAACGATGTGGCCTTTCTCAAGGAAATCGTGGCCGCCGGTGAAGTCGCTCACCAGGCCGCCGGCTTCTTGAATCAGCAGGGCGCCTGCAGCCATGTCCCACTCGGACAGGCCCGATTCCCAGAACGCATCGAAACGACCGGCAGCCACGTAAGCCAGGTCCAGGCTCGCCGAACCGGCGCGGCGGATGCCGGCAGTCTGGCCAACCAGAGCGCGGAACATGCCCAGGTAGTTGTCGAGGTTGTCCATCTGATCGTCACGGAACGGGAAGCCAGTGCCGAGCAGAGCGCCGTCGAGGCTGGTGCGACCACTGACGCGCAGACGACGACCGTTCAGTTGAGCGCCGCGACCACGGCTGGCGGTGAATTCTTCCTGGCGGACCGGGTCCAGAACCACTGCGTGTTCCAGGCGACCACGATATTTGCAGGCAATGCTCACTGCAAAGTGCGGAATGCCACGGAGGAAGTTGGTGGTGCCGTCCAGCGGATCGATGATCCACAGGTACTCTTCGCCTTCGATGCCGGTGCCAGCGTGCAGGCCGGTTTCTTCACCCTGAATCGAGTGATTCGGGTAAGCCTTGCGCAGGGCATCGATGATTTTCTGTTCAGCGGCGCGATCGACCTCGGATACGTAATCCTTGGCGTCTTTTTCGTCGACCTTGATGGTATCCAGGCGCTCGATGGAGCGGAAGATCAGTTCACTGGCGCTGCGGGCGGCGCGCAGCGCGATATTCAGCATGGGCTGCATGGATGTGTCACCTAAGGTTGTTAAAGAAAGCCGCGCATTCTATCAGAACTTTTCTTCAGGTGAAGGACGCTGTTCGCTTTCATAGCTTAACGGTAGGCTGTTCTGTAAGATTTGCCCCCCTTTCCTGTCTCCGAGAGCGCCTCCCTTGCTGCAGAACATTCGTGTCGTCCTGGTCAACACCAGCCACCCCGGCAACATCGGCGGGGCCGCGCGCGCCATGAAAAACATGGGTCTGTCGCGACTGGTGCTGGTCGAACCGCGGGTCTTCCCGCACCACGAGGCCGACGCCCGCGCCTCCGGTGCGGGTGACATCCTTGAAAACGCGCAAGTCGTCGCCACCTTGGAAGATGCTCTAGTCGGCTGCAATCTGGTGCTCGGCACCAGCGCTCGCGACCGGCGTATTCCCTGGCCGCTGCTCGATCCGCGCGAATGCGGTAACAAAGTGGTCGAGGAAGCCGGGCAGGGCGCGGAGATTGCTTTGGTGTTCGGTCGTGAAGACTCCGGGCTGACCAACGAAGAGCTGCAGCGATGTCACTTCCACGTGCACATCCCTTCCGATCCGACCTTCAGTTCGCTGAACCTCGGGGCGGCGGTGCAGGTGTTGAGTTATGAAGTGCGCATGGCCTGGCTGGCTGCACAGGGTCAGCCAAGCAAGGTCGAGAAAGAAGAAGTGGCGTCGGTGAAAAGCGCCGAGCTGGCGACCATGGATGAGCTGGAGCGATTCTATGAGCACCTGGAGCAGACGCTGGTTGCCATCGAATTCCTCGACCCGGAAAAGCCACGGCACTTGATGGCGCGCCTGCGCCGGTTGTACGGACGCAGCTCGGTCAGCCGGGCGGAAATGAACATTTTGCGTGGCATCCTCACGGAAACCCAGAAAGCGGCCCGTGGCGAGCTTCTAAAGCGGAAGGATTGAATGATGTTTGAGCGTTTGCGTGAAGATATCCAGAGCGTATTCCATCGAGACCCGGCGGCGCGTAACGCTTTTGAAGTCCTGACCTGCTACCCCGGCATGCATGCGATCTGGATTCATCGTCTGGCCGGCATGCTCTGGCGCAACGAGTTGAAGTGGCTGGCGCGACTGGTGTCGAACTTCGGTCGCTGGCTGACCGGGATCGAGATTCATCCGGGCGCCAAGGTCGGTCGGCGTTTCTTCATTGACCACGGCATGGGCATCGTTATTGGCGAAACCGCCGAGATCGGCGACGACGTCACCATCTATCAAGGCGTGACCCTCGGCGGCACCAGCTGGAACAAAGGCAAGCGCCACCCGACTCTCGGAGACGGCGTTGTAGTCGGTGCCGGGGCCAAGGTTCTCGGTCCGTTCACGGTGGGTGCCGGCGCCAAAGTCGGCTCCAACGCTGTGGTCACCAAGGAAGTGCCGCCGGGCGCCACGGTGGTGGGGATTCCGGGGCGGATCATCGTCAAGACCGATGAAGAGCAGGACGCCAAGCGCAAAGCCATGGCGGAAAAGATCGGTTTCGACGCCTACGGTGTCAGCGAAGACATGCCTGACCCGGTGGCCCGCGCCATCGGCCAATTGCTCGATCATCTGCAAGCAGTGGACGGGCGCCTGGAAGGCATGTGCGGCGCGCTGAAGGATCTGGGCAGCAATTACTGTGCGAAAGATCTGCCTGAGCTGCGCGAAGAAGATTTCGCTTGCGTCAAGGGCAAGGACGAATCGAAAGCCGGCTGAACCGCGGCGCTGCTTTTCGCGAGCAGGCTCGCTCCCACAAGAGCAATGCATTCCAATGTGGGAGCGAGCCTGCTCGCGAAGAACGATCACGCGGTTGCGCTGGCTGTCCGCAGCCCGTCTTTGCTATAGTGCGCGCGCTCTTTTGCGGGTAAACCCGACTAAAGCACTAGGTCTTATAGTTGACTTAAATGCTCGGGAATTGCATACTCCCGCCCATTCCGAACTCCGTGGTAACTGTCCATGCGACTGACTACAAAAGGCCGATACGCCGTGACCGCCATGCTTGACCTGGCGTTGCACGCGCAGCACGGGCCGGTGTCTCTGGCCGATATCTCCGAGCGCCAAGGCATCTCCTTGTCCTACCTCGAACAGCTGTTCGCCAAGCTGCGCCGCAGCAACCTGGTTTCCAGCGTTCGCGGTCCGGGTGGTGGCTACCAGTTGTCCCGCGACATGCAGGGCATCCAGGTCGCCCAAGTGATCGATGCGGTGAACGAATCGGTCGATGCCACCAAGTGCCAGGGCCAGGGCGATTGCCATTCCGGTGATACCTGCCTGACCCATCATCTGTGGTGCGACTTGAGCCTGCAGATTCACGAATTTCTGAGCGGTATCAGCTTGGCCGACCTTGTCACTCGCCGTGAGGTACAAGAAGTGGCCCAGCGTCAGGACCAGCGCCGTTGCAGCAGCAAGGCGCCACGCCTGGACAAGATTGAAGCGTCCGCCGTCGAATGACAGCCGAAGAGCTACCCGCGGCACGCCAGCCCTGATTTAGGAGATAGTCCATGAAATTGCCGATTTACCTTGATTACTCTGCAACCACCCCGGTTGATCCGCGCGTTGCGCAGAAAATGAGTGAATGCCTGCTGGTCGACGGAAACTTCGGTAACCCGGCGTCCCGCTCCCACGTGTTCGGCTGGAAGGCTGAAGAGTCCGTCGAAAACGCTCGTCGTCAGGTGGCCGATCTGGTCAATGCCGACCCGCGCGAAATCGTCTGGACCTCCGGTGCCACCGAATCCGACAACCTGGCGATCAAGGGCGCGGCACATTTCTACGCCTCCAAGGGCAAGCACCTGATCACCAGCAAGATCGAGCACAAGGCTGTCCTCGACACCATGCGCCAGTTGGAGCGTGAAGGCTTCGAAGTGACTTACCTCGAGCCGACCGAAGACGGTCTGATCACCCCGGCAATGATTGACGCGGCACTACGCGAAGACACCATTCTGGTGTCGGTGATGCACGTCAACAACGAAATCGGCACCATCAACGACATCGCCGCCATCGGCGAGATGCTGCGCGCCAAAGGCGTGCTGTTCCATGTCGACGCGGCTCAGTCCACCGGCAAGGTCGAAATCGACCTGCAGAAGCTGAAAGTCGACATGATGTCGTTCTCCGCTCACAAGACTTATGGCCCTAAAGGCATCGGCGCGCTGTACGTCAGCCGCAAGCCGCGTGTGCGCATCGAAGCGACCATGCACGGCGGCGGTCACGAGCGCGGCATGCGTTCCGGCACTCTGGCGACCCACCAGATCGTCGGCATGGGCGAAGCGTTCCGCGTAGCCAAGGAAGACATGGCCGCTGAAAACGTGCGCATCAAAGCCTTGAGTGATCGTTTCTACAAGCAGGTCGAGCACCTGGAAGAGCTGTACGTCAACGGCAGCCTGACCGCCCGCGTTCCGCACAACCTGAACCTGAGCTTCAACTACGTTGAAGGCGAGTCGCTGATCATGGCGCTCAAGGATCTGGCGGTATCGTCCGGTTCGGCCTGCACCTCGGCGTCGCTGGAGCCTTCGTACGTACTGCGCGCCCTGGGCCGCAACGACGAACTGGCACACAGCTCGATCCGCTTTACCTTCGGCCGTTTCACCACCGAAGAAGAAATCGACTACGCCGCGCAGAAAGTCTGCGAGGCCGTTACCAAGCTGCGCGCTCTGTCGCCGCTGTGGGACATGTACAAAGACGGCGTCGATATCTCGAAAATCGAGTGGGCGGCACACTAACTATAGAAGCCGCCGGATACAGATCCTGTAGCGACGCGGCGTTAACGCAGCGCAGTTGCAGGGTCTCAAGAGCGGCCCTGATGAGTGAGGATTGAGAATCATGGCTTACAGCGAAAAGGTCATCGACCACTACGAAAACCCGCGCAACGTCGGCAAGATGAACGCGGAAGATCCTGATGTCGGCACCGGCATGGTCGGCGCTCCGGCGTGCGGCGACGTGATGCGTCTGCAGATCAAGGTCAACGATCAGGGCGTTATCGAAGACGCCAAGTTCAAGACCTACGGTTGCGGTTCGGCAATCGCCTCCAGCTCCCTCGCTACCGAGTGGATGAAGGGCAAGACCCTGGACGAAGCCGAAACCATCAAGAACACTCAGCTGGCCGAAGAACTGGCTTTGCCGCCAGTGAAAATCCACTGCTCCGTGCTCGCTGAAGACGCTATCAAAGCGGCTGTTCGCGACTACAAGCAGAAGAAAGGCTTGATCTGAATTTCAAGATTCGGCGACGAGTAAGGAGTCAACGATGGCTATCAGCATGACAGAAGCGGCTGCTCGACACGTGCGGCGCTCCCTCGACGGGCGCGGCAAAGGTGAAGGGATTCGTCTGGGTGTTCGCACCACAGGCTGTTCCGGCCTTGCCTACGTGCTGGAGTTTGTCGACGAGGTAGTGGCGGAAGATCAGGTGTTCGAGAGTCACGGCGAAAAAGTGATCATCGACCCGAAAAGCCTGGCCTACCTTGACGGCACCGAGCTCGACTTCGTCAAGGAAGGGTTGAACGAAGGCTTCAAGTTCAACAACCCCAACGTGCGCGGTGAATGTGGCTGCGGCGAAAGCTTCAACATCTGAGGCTGGTCGTGGGTATTCCTTGTCATTTCGCTTTATTCGAGCTGCAACCGAGCTTCCGCCTGGATCTCGAGCAGTTGGCCACGCGCTACCGTGAGTTGGCGCGCGGCGTCCATCCTGACCGTTTTGCCGATGCATCCGAGCGCGAGCAGCGCTCGGCACTCGAGCAATCGGCGCGGCTCAACGACGCCTACCAGACGCTCAAGAGCCCGGCCCAGCGCGCACGCTACCTGCTGAAAATCAGCGGGCATGAAGTGCCGATGGAAGTCACTGTCCACGATCCCGAATTCCTTCTGCAGCAGATGCAATGGCGCGAAGAGCTCGAAGATCTGCAGGACAGTGCCGACCTCGACGGCGTCGCGGTATTCAAGTGTCGCTTGAAGGCGGCTCAGGAGCAGCTCAACGAAAGCTTCGCAGCCTGTTGGGATGATGCAGCGCAACGCGAGCAGGCCGAACGCCTGATGCGGCGCATGCAGTTCCTCGACAAGCTCACCTACGAAGTGCGCCAGCTGGAAGAGCGCCTCGACGATTAACCCAGTGCTGCCCTGATTGCACGCTGACAGACAGACAAGACCTGATCACCATGGCTCTACTGCAGATCGCCGAACCCGGCCAAAGTCCTCAACCGCACCAGCGCCGTCTGGCTGTGGGCATCGACTTGGGTACTACCAATTCGCTGGTCGCTGCGCTGCGCAGTGGTCTTTCCGAACCGCTGGCCGACGCCAACGGGCAGGTCATCCTGCCGTCCGCCGTGCGTTATCACGCCGACCGCGTCGAAGTCGGTGAGCCCGCCAAGCTGGCGGCAGCCTCCGATCCCCTGAACACCGTGCTCTCGGTCAAGCGCTTGATGGGTCGTGGTCTGTCCGACGTCAAGCAATTGGGCGAGCAACTGCCGTACCGCTTTGTCGGCGGCGAATCGCACATGCCGTTTATCGATACCGTGCAAGGCCCGAAAAGCCCGGTTGAAGTCTCCGCCGACATCCTCAAGGTCCTGCGTCAGCGCGCTGAGGCGACCTTGGGTGGCGAGCTGGTTGGCGCGGTGATCACCGTTCCTGCCTACTTCGACGATGCGCAGCGTCAGGCCACCAAAGACGCTGCCAAACTCGCCGGTCTGAACGTGTTGCGTCTGCTCAATGAGCCGACCGCTGCTGCTGTAGCGTACGGTCTGGATCAACACGCTGAAGGCCTGGTTGCAATTTATGACCTTGGTGGCGGTACCTTCGATATTTCGATTCTGCGTCTGACTGGCGGCGTTTTCGAAGTTCTGGCCACTGGCGGCGACAGCGCGCTGGGCGGCGATGACTTCGATCATGCGATTGCCGGCTGGATCATCGAGAGTGCTGGCCTGTCCGCCGATCTCGATCCGGGCGCACAGCGCAATCTGCTGCAAACTGCCTGTGCGGCTAAAGAAGCTTTGACCGACGCCGCCAGCGTTGAAGTGGCTTACGGCGACTGGAAAGCCCAGTTGACCCGCGAAGCCTTCGATGCGCTGATCGAGCCGATGGTCGCGCGCAGCCTGAAAGCCTGCCGCCGCGCCGTTCGCGATTCCGGTATTGAACTGGAAGACGTCCACGCCGTGGTCATGGTCGGCGGTTCGACCCGCGTGCCACGTGTTCGTGAAGCCGTTGCCGAAGCCTTCGGTCGTCAGCCATTGACGGAAATCGACCCGGATCAAGTGGTGGCCATCGGGGCCGCGATCCAGGCTGATACGCTGGCTGGCAACAAGCGCGATGGCGGCGAACTGCTGCTGCTCGACGTGATTCCGCTTTCCCTTGGTTTGGAAACCATGGGTGGTCTGATGGAAAAGGTGATTCCGCGCAACACTACCATTCCCGTCGCCCGCGCTCAGGATTTCACCACCTATAAAGACGGCCAGTCGGCCATGGCGATCCACGTCTTGCAGGGCGAGCGCGAGCTGATCAGCGACTGCCGCTCTCTGGCGCGCTTCGAATTGCGCGGCATTCCGGCGATGGTGGCCGGTGCGGCGAAAATTCGCGTGACCTTCCAGGTCGACGCCGACGGTCTGCTCAGCGTGTCTGCCCGTGAATTGGGCTCGGGCGTTGAAGCGAGTATTCAGGTCAAACCGTCCTACGGACTGACCGATGGCGAAATCGCCAAGATGCTCAAGGATTCGTTCCAGCACGCCAATGACGACAAGGTCGCCCGTGTTCTGCGTGAGCAGCAAGTCGATGCCCAGCGCCTGCTCGAAGCGGTGCAGGGCGCGCTGGAGGCCGATGGCGAGCGTCTGCTCGACGCCGAAGAGCGCATGGTCATCGAACTGCAAATGCAGGAACTGGCCGAACTGATGAAAGGTACCGATGGTTACGCCATCGAGCAGCAGACCAAACGTCTGTCGCAAGTGACCGATGCTTTTGCTGCCCGCCGCATGGATCTGACGGTGAAAGCCGCTCTGTCGGGGCGCAACCTGAATGAAATCGAGGATATCTGATGCCGCAGGTCATTTTTCTGCCCCACGAGAAGTTCTGCCCTGAAGGCATGGTGGTCGAGGCTGCGCCCGGCACATCGATTCTCGAACTGGCCCACGAACACCATATCGAGATGGAAAGCGCGTGCGGCGGCGTTTGCGCCTGCACCACCTGCCACTGCATCATCCGCGAGGGTTTCGACTCGCTGGAAGAGGCTGACGAGCTGGAAGAAGACTTCCTCGACCGTGCCTGGGGCCTTGAGGCGCAATCGCGTCTGGCTTGCCAGGCCATCGTCGGTGAGGAAGACCTCACCGTCGAGATTCCGAAATATTCGCTTAACCATGCGGCCGAAGCGCCGCACTGACTGGTAAGACTGTCATGAGCTACGGTTGGAATGATGTTCAACGCATTGCAGAAGAATTGGCTGAGGCCAAGCCGGGCGTAGATCCGTTTTCTGTCAATTTCGTCGATCTGCAGCAATGGATCAAAGAGCTGCCGGATTTCGACAACACCTCTGGCCGTGTTGGCGAGAAGGTGTTGGAAGCGGTCCAGACGCTCTGGGCTGAAGAATTGGACTGATCGTCCTCGCAGGTTAGGCAATACCCAAGAACCCGCGTATAATTCGCGGGTTTAATTTTTCGCAAATTACCGTTTCTGGAGTTACACCATGGCTGTTCAACGTACTTTCTCCATCATCAAGCCTGACGCCGTTGCTAAAAACGTGATCGGCAAGATCACCACTCGCTTCGAAGACGCTGGCCTGCGCGTTGTAGCTTCGAAACTGAAGCAACTGTCCAAAGCCGAAGCCGAAGGCTTCTACGCTGAGCACAGCGAGCGCGGTTTCTTCGGTGACCTGGTTGCTTTCATGACTTCCGGTCCGGTTGTCGTTCAGGTTCTGGAAGGTGAAAACGCTATCGCTCGCAACCGTGAGCTGATGGGCGCTACCAACCCTAAAGAAGCTGCTGCCGGCACCATCCGTGCTGACTTCGCTGAATCGATCGACGCCAACGCCGTTCACGGTTCGGACTCCGAAGCTGCTGCCGCTCGCGAAATCGCTTACTTCTTCGCAGCTACTGAAGTAACCACTCGCTAAGCATTGCTTGCAGAGTGAAGGTGAATCCATGACTACATCGACTGTTAAAACAAACCTGCTGGGTCTGACCCAGTCGGAAATGGAAAAATTCTTCGACTCAATCGGGGAGAAGCGTTTCCGTGCCGGTCAGGTAATGAAATGGATTCACCACTTTGGCGTCGATGATTTCGACGCCATGACGAACGTCAGCAAAGCCTTGCGCGACAAGCTCAAGGCCATTGCTGAAGTGCGTGGTCCGGAAGTGGTCAGCGAGGACATCTCCAGCGACGGCACCCGTAAATGGGTGGTGCGCGTGGCGTCCGGCAGCTGCGTCGAGACCGTGTACATTCCCCAGGGCAAGCGCGGCACTCTGTGCGTTTCGTCCCAGGCAGGCTGTGCCCTGGATTGCAGTTTCTGCTCCACTGGCAAGCAAGGCTTCAACAGCAACCTCACCGCCGCCGAAGTCATCGGTCAGGTGTGGATTGCCAACAAATCTTTCGGCAGCGTCCCGGCCACCGTCGACCGCGCCATCACCAACGTGGTGATGATGGGCATGGGCGAGCCGTTGCTGAACTTCGACAACGTCGTCGCCGCCATGCATCTGATGATGGATGACCTCGGCTACGGGATCTCCAAGCGCCGCGTGACCCTGTCCACCTCGGGCGTGGTGCCGATGATCGATGAGCTGGCCAAGCACATCGACGTATCCCTGGCGTTGTCCCTGCACGCACCGAATGACGCATTGCGTAACCAATTGGTGCCGATCAACAAGAAATATCCGCTTAAGATGCTGCTCGAGTCGTGCCAGCGCTACATGTCCGCCCTTGGCGAGAAACGTGTGCTGACCATCGAGTACACCTTGCTCAAGGACGTCAACGACAAGCTTGAGCACGCGGTGGAAATGATCGAGTTGCTTAAAGATATCCCGTGCAAGATCAACCTGATCCCGTTCAACCCGTTCCCGCACTCCGGGTACGAGCGGCCGAGCAACAATGCCATCCGCCGCTTCCAGGATCAGTTGCATCAGGCCGGTTTCAACGTCACCGTGCGCACCACCCGTGGTGAAGACATCGATGCCGCATGTGGTCAATTGGTAGGGCAGGTGCTGGATCGCACCCGTCGCAGCGAACGTTACATCGCCGTGCGCGAGTTGAGCGCCGACAGCGATCTGGCACAGAACGCCGCGAACACTAACTAAGAGAGGATCTCTATGTCCCTGCGCTTTGCGCTGCTGTTGCTGTTGGCCAGCCTGTGTGCTGGTTGTGTCCTGTCGGGTGACTACAACCCGATGAAGACCAGCAAGGGCCGCGATGAAGCGCGGGCTGCCTACGTTCAGCTGGGGCTGGGCTACCTGCAGCAGGGCATGACCGAGCGCGCCAAGGTGCCATTGAAGAAAGCGCTGGAGCTGGACGGTTCCGACCCTGACGCCAATGCGGCCCTCGGTCTGGTGTTTCAGGCCGAGATGGAGCCGGCACTTGCCGACGAGCACTTTCGCAAGGCCTTGTCCTCACGTCCCACCGATGCACGCATCCTCAACAACTACGGCAGTTTTCTCTACGAAGAACAGCGCTACAAGGAAGCCTACGAGCGTTTTGAACAAGCGGCCGCCGATACCCTGTATCCTGAGCGCTCGCGGGTCTTCGAAAACCTCGGCATGACCGCCGCCAAGCTTGGCCAGCGTGATCTGGCCCAGCAACAGCTGGAAAAGGCGCTGCGCCTGAACCGCCAACAACCGCGCGCATTGCTGGAAATGGCTGAGTTGTCCTTCGAAGACAGGCATTATGTGCCCGCGCGTGACTATTACGACCGTTTCAGCCAGCTCACCGAACAAAATGCACGTAGTCTATTGCTCGGCGTTCGGCTGGCTAAAGTGTTTGAAGATCGCGACAAGGCAGCCAGTTACGGTCTGCAATTAAAACGACTCTATCCCGGTACGCCGGAATATCAGCAATACCTGTCGGAGCAATGATGAAAGCGGCGCATCCCGAAGTTGTAGCAGCGAATCGCGTAAATCCCGGTGAGACCCTGCGCCAGGCCCGCGAAAGCAATGGCTGGTCGCTGGCCGAAGTGGCCCTCAAGCTCAACCTCACCGTGACGTCCCTGAGCAATCTTGAAGCCGGAGCTTTCGACAAGCTGCCGGGGCATACCTTCGCTCGCGGTTACATTCGCGCCTATGCCAAATTGCTCGGCATGGACCAGACCGTTCTGGTTCAGCAGTTCGACCAGTCCACCGGCACCGACTCCCAGGGCAGCAACGTTCACGCCCTCGGTCGTATCGAAGAGCCGGTGCGGGTTTCCCACACCATTTTGCGTATCGTCAGCCTGTTGCTGCTGATCGCGGTCATCGGCGGCGGTTTCGTCTGGTGGCAGGATCAGACCTCGCAGCGCACCCGCGATCTGACCAGCCTCGCGCCGGAACACGTCGAAGTCGAAGGCGCGGACGGCACCACGCAGATCCACCCGATCGACGAGCCGGAAGATCAGGCTGTCGCCGAAAATCAGGCCGACAGTTCGACAACGCTGGCCTTGCCGCAGTCGGAAACCAGTGCTGAATCGACCGGCGCCGAATCTGCTGCCCCAGCTACCGAGCCAACTGCGCCGGCAGTTGCGCCAAGCGCTCCGGCACAGACGCCTGCGCCAGTGGTGGCGGCTCCGGCCACTCCAGCGCCGAATGTCCCAGCGACACCTGCCCCGACCGCGCCGGTTGCTCAAGCGCCAAGCGCTGAAGCAACTGCTCCGGTTGTCGGCGAAGGCCAGGTGCACTTGCAGTTCACCGGCGATTGCTGGGCACAGGTGACCGATGGCCGTGGCAAAGTGATTTTCAGTGGTCTGAAGCATAAAGGCGACAGCGTGAGCGTTTCCGGCAAACCGCCGCTCAATGTGCGTCTGGGCGTTGCCCGCGCAGCACAGGTCAGCTACAACGGCCAACCGGTCGATATCGCTCCGTTCACCAGTGGCGAGACTGCTCGCCTGAAGTTGGGTCAATAAGTCATGCACGGCGAATCTCCAATCAAACGTCGCGAATCGCGCAAGATCTGGGTCGGCAACGTACCGGTGGGCGGCGACGCGCCGATCGCTGTGCAGAGCATGACCAACAGCGATACCAATGATGTTGCCGCGACCGTGGCGCAGATCAATCGTCTGGAAGCCGCCGGCGTCGACATCGTTCGCGTCTCGGTGCCGGACATGGACGCCGCCGAGGCGTTCGGCAAGATCAAGCAACTGGTCAAAGTGCCGTTGGTGGCTGACATCCACTTCGACTACAAAATCGCCTTGCGCGTGGCCGAACTGGGTGTGGATTGCCTGCGTATCAATCCGGGCAACATCGGTCGTGAAGATCGTGTGCGTGCAGTGGTCGATGCGGCGCGTGATCGCGGCATTCCGATCCGCATCGGCGTCAATGCCGGTTCGCTGGAAAAAGACCTGCAAAAGAAATACGGCGAGCCGACCCCGGCGGCGCTGGTCGAGTCCGCTTTGCGCCACGTTGAACATCTTGAACGCTTGAATTTCCAGGACTTCAAGGTCAGCGTTAAGGCCTCCGACGTGTTCATGGCCGTCGAAGCGTACCGTTTGCTGGCGAAAGAAATCGTCCAGCCGCTGCACCTCGGCATCACTGAAGCTGGCGGTTTGCGTTCGGGCACGGTGAAATCCGCCGTGGGCCTAGGTATGCTGCTCGCCGAAGGGATTGGCGATACTATCCGCATCTCGCTGGCGGCCGACCCGGTCGAGGAAGTGAAGGTCGGTTACGACATTCTCAAGTCTTTGCATCTGCGTTCCCGTGGCATCAACTTCATCGCCTGCCCGAGCTGCTCGCGGCAGAACTTCGATGTGGTCAAGACCATGAACGAGCTGGAAGGGCGCCTTGAAGACCTGCTGGTGCCGCTGCATGTCGCGGTCATCGGTTGCGTGGTCAACGGCCCCGGCGAAGCCAAGGAAGCCCATATCGGCTTGACCGGCGGCACGCCCAACCTGATTTACATCGACGGCAAGCCGTCGCAGAAGCTGACGAATGACAATCTGGTGGACGAGCTGGAAAAGCTGATCCGCCAGAAAGCGGCCGAAAAGGTCGAAGCTGACGCTGCCGTTATCGCGCGCGGCTGATCGAACGAATTAAGGAAATTTTGTGAGCAAGTCTCTGCAAGCCATTCGTGGCATGAACGACATCCTGCCCGAACAGACCCCGCTGTGGCGTTATTTCGAAGGCACCGTGGCGCGTCTGCTGGATAACTATGGTTACAAGCAGATCCGCATGCCGATCGTCGAGTTCACCGAGCTGTTCAAGCGCTCGATCGGCGAAGTCACCGATATCGTCGAAAAAGAGATGTACACCTTCGAAGACCGCAACGGTGATTCCCTGACCCTGCGTCCGGAAGGCACTGCGGCCTGCGTGCGCGCAGTGCTCGAACACGGCATCACCGGCGGTGGTCAGGTGCAGAAACTCTGGTACATCGGCCCGATGTTCCGCCACGAGCGTCCGCAGAAAGGCCGTTATCGCCAGTTCCACCAGATCGGTCTGGAGGTGTTCAACCTCGATGGTCCGGACATCGACGCCGAGCTGATCATCATGACCTGGCGCCTGTGGGGCGAGCTGGGCATCCGTGATGCGGTCAAGCTCGAACTCAACAGCCTCGGCACCAGCGAATCCCGTAGTCGCTATCGTGAAGCGCTGGTCGAGTACCTCTCGGCGCACCACGACAAGCTCGACGAGGACAGCCAGCGTCGTCTGAAAACCAACCCGCTGCGCGTGCTCGACACGAAAAATGCCGACACCCAGGCCGTGCTGGTCGATGCGCCGAAAATGGCCGATTACCTCGACGACGAGTCCCGCGCTCACTTCGAAGGCCTGAAGGCGCGTCTGGATGCCGTTGGCATTCCTTACGTGCTCAATCCGAAACTGGTGCGTGGCCTCGATTACTACAGCAAAACCGTTTTCGAATGGGTCACCGACAAGCTCGGCGCCCAGGGCACCGTGTGCGCGGGCGGCCGTTACGACGGTCTGGTCGAGCAGATGGGCGGCAAGCCAACCCCGGGCGTCGGTTTCGCCATGGGCATCGAGCGTCTGGTATTGATGCTCGAAACCCTTGAGCAGATCCCGCAGGAAATTTCCCGTCAGGTCGACGTCTACCTCTGCGCCTTCGGTGAAGAAGCCGAGCTGGCCGGTCTGGCCCTGGCCGAACGGGTTCGCGATGAACTTCCAAACCTGCGCCTGCAAGTCAATGCCGGCGCCGGCAGTTTCAAAAGCCAGTTCAAGAAGGCCGACAAGAGCGGTGCGCTGTACGCATTGATCCTCGGTGACGACGAAATGGCCCAGCAAGTGGTAGGTTTCAAACCCCTGCGTGGCCAGGGCGAACAACAAAGCATTGCCTGGGATGCGCTCGCCGCTCACCTGGCCACCTGCGTCGTGCAGGGTTGAAGCTGTCTTAACAGCCGATTTAGCGATTAAGGAGTATTGGGGTGTCGAGTACCGAAGACGAACAGTTGGCGGATTTGAAGGACTGGTGGACACGCAACGGCAAACCTCTGGTCACCGGCGGCCTGTTGGCGCTGGTCATCGTGTTCGGCTGGCAGGCCTGGCACAAATATCAGAGCAACCAGTCGCAAGGCGCCTCGGTGCTCTATCAGCAATTGCTGGAAACCACGCTGACGCCTGACGGCAAGCCTGATGCCGCCCGCGTTGCGGACCTGGCCGGCAAGCTCAACAGCGAATACGGCGGTTCGGCCTACGCGCAGTACGGCAGCCTGTTCGTCGCCAAAGTAGCGGTCGACAGCGGCAAGCTGGACGACGCGGCGACCGAACTCAAAGCCATCGTCGACAAACCGGCCAACCCGGCGCTGGGCGAAATCGCCCGTCAGCGTCTGGCGCAGGTGCTGGGCGCGCAGGACAAGGCCGAAGACGCCCTGAAACTGCTCGACGGCGATGCCGACAAAGCGTTCCTGGCCACTCGCGAAGAACTCAAGGGCGACCTGCTGGTGCGCTTGGGCCGTACCGATGACGCGAACAAGGCGTATCAAAAAGCCAAGGCGGCACTGTCGGATGAAGCGGCGGTCGGTGGCCTTCAAATCAAGCTCGACGACCTGGCCAAAGGGGATGCGTGACGTGATCCGTTGGAAGCATGCAGCATTGCTGGCTCTGGCCCTTCTGGCCGCGGGTTGCAGCAGCAACAGCAAGAAAGAATTGCCACCGGCCGAACTGACCGACTTCAAAGAAGAAGTCGTTCTGCAGAAGCAGTGGAGCCGCTCGATCGGTGACGGTCAGGGCGAAACCTACAACATGCTGGTGCCGGCGATCGACGGTGACACCATCTATGCCGCCGATGTTACCGGTGTCGTAATGGCCATGGATCGCAGCAATGGCGACGTGAAGTGGGACCAGGATCTGGAACTGCCTGTCTCCGGCGCCGTTGGCGTGGGTTACGGTCTGGTACTGATCGGTACCCTGCGTGGCGAAGTCGTCGCTCTGGACACCAGCAACGGTGAAGAGAAGTGGCGTGCCCGCGTCAACAGTGAAGTCCTCGCGCCGCCGGCCAACAATGGCGACGTGGTAGTGGTGCAGACCCAGGACGATCGTCTGATCGGTCTGGACGCTGCCACCGGCAACCAGCGCTGGGTGTATGACAGCACCCCGGCGGTCCTGACCCTGCGTGGCACCAGTGCTCCGCTGGTGACCAACCGTCTGGCCGTAGCTGGCCTGTCGACCGGTAAAGTGGTCGCGCTGGACATCTCCAACGGCGTGCCGGTGTGGGAACAACGCATCGCCATTCCACAAGGTCGTTCGGAACTGGAGCGCGTGGTCGACATCGACGGCGGTCTGCTGCTGTCCGGCGGTACGCTGTACGTGGCCAGCTATCAGGGTCGCGTTGCGGCACTGGACCTGGAAAGCGGTCGTCAACTGTGGCAGCGCGATGCGTCGAGCTATGCCGGTATCGCTCAAGGTTTCGGCAGCGTCTACGTGAGCCTGTCTTCGGGCACCGTTGAAGGCGTCGACGAGCGTTCCACCACCGCACTGTGGAGCAACGACTCGCTGGCTCGCCGTCAACTGTCGGCACCGGAAGTGTTCTCCAGCTACGTAGCTGTGGGTGATCTGGAAGGTTATCTGCATCTGCTGAGTCAGGTCGACGGTCGTTTCGTCGGCCGTGAGCGCATCGACAGCGACGGCCTGCGTGCCCGTCCGCTGGTGGTGGGCGACACGATTTATGTGTATGGCAACAGCGGCAAACTGGAAGCCCTGACCATCAAGTAACAACTATGCTTGGGGTTCATCCCCAAGCGGCCCTGCATCAGCAGGGTTTGCAGCGCCCCCGGGTGTTGCCCCGAGCACCAGCCGCTGCCTCGCAGCGGCTTTTGTATTTTCTGAAATAACGAAGTGGAGAGCCGCATGGTTCCCGTAATCGCCTTGGTGGGCCGACCGAACGTCGGCAAGTCCACCTTGTTCAACCGCCTGACCAGGACTCGTGACGCCATCGTCGGCGACCTGTCCGGTCTGACCCGTGATCGCCAGTACGGTGAGGCCAAGTGGCAAGGGCGTTCCTACATTCTGATCGACACCGGCGGTATCTCCGGTGACGAACATGGTATGGACGAAAAAATGGCCGAGCAGTCGCTGCTGGCCATCGAAGAAGCCGATGTGGTGCTGTTTCTGGTAGATGCCAAGGCCGGTTTTACCGCTGCCGACCAGATGATCGCCGAGCATTTGCGCAAACGTAACAAGCGTTCCCACGTGGTCGCCAACAAGGTCGACAACATCGACCCGGAAATGGCCCGCGCCGAATTCGCCCCGCTGGGCATGGGCCACGCGATCCCGATCGCCGGCGCCCACGGCCGTGGCATCACGCAATTGCTGGAAGCCGCTCTGAGCGAATTCCCGCGCGATGATGACGAGCCGGCTGAAGGTGAAGAGGAAGAAGTCGTTGCCGAAGGCGAGGAAGCCAAGCGCATTCCTGGTCCGAGCGAAAAAGACGGGATCAAGATCGCCATCATCGGTCGTCCGAACGTCGGCAAGTCGACCCTGGTCAACCGCATGCTCGGTGAAGATCGGGTCATCGTGTATGACCAGCCGGGCACCACCCGCGACAGCATCTACATTCCGTTCGAGCGCAATGAAGAGAAGTACACGCTGATCGACACTGCCGGTGTGCGCAAGCGCGGCAAGATCCACGAAGAAGTCGAAAAATTCTCCGTGGTCAAAACCCTGCAGGCGATCAAAGACGCCAACGTGGTGATCTTCGTGATGGACGCCCGCGAGGGTGTGGTCGATCACGACCTGAACCTGCTGGGCTTCGCGATCGAATCCGGTCGTGCGCTGGTCATCGCGATCAACAAGTGGGACGGCATGACGCCGAGCGAGCGCGACTTCGTCAAAGTCGAGCTGCAACGCCGGCTGTTCTTCGTCGACTACGCCGACATTCACTTCATCTCGGCCCTGCACGGCACGGGCGTGGGCAACCTCTACGCCTCGGTGCAGAACTCGTTCAAGTCCGCGGTTACCCGCTGGCCGACCAACCGTCTCACCCAGATTCTGGAAGATGCGGTGGGCGAGCACGCGCCACCGATGGTTAACAACCGCCGGATCAAGCTGCGTTACGCTCACTTGGGTGGTGCGAACCCGCCGATCATCGTGATCCACGGTAACCAGATCGAGAAAGTGCCGAAGTCGTATGTGCGCTATCTGGAAAACACTTACCGTCGTGTACTCAAGCTGGTCGGTACGCCGATCCGCATCGAGTTCAAGGGCGGCGAGAACCCGTACGAAGGCAACAAGAACACGCTGACCGACCGCCAGGTCAACAAGAAGCGTCGCTTGATGTCGCACAACAAGAAAGCCAGCAAGAAGCGCCGCGACAAGAAGTGATCCGAGGCCCTGCACAATTTTGTGTGGGGCTTTTGTGGCGAGGGGATTTATCCCCGATGGGCTGCGCAGCAGCCCCAAAACCTGTGTCCGCGGTGTATCAGTCAAACCGCATTCAACGGGTTTGCGACTGCTTCGCAGCCGGAACGGGGATAAATCCCCTCGCCACAGGATTGATCGTTCCCACGCTCCGCGTGGGAATGCATCCCGTGACGCTCCGCGTCACAAAACGAGGGACGCAGAGCGTCCGTGGCGGCATTCCCACGCAGAGCATGGGAACGATCGGTCATTGTTGAATCAAAGAAGGGCGCCGTTTGGCGCCCTTTTTTTATGGGCGCCGGATGGGCTATCCTCGGGCTCTCCCGCGCCGTCGTCAGAGCCGGGTGTTGAGCAGAGAACCCCCGATGATCACCAGCAAGCTGCCGAATGTCGGCATCACTATTTTCACGCAGATGTCTCAGCTCGCGGCGCAGACCGGCGCGATCAACCTGTCCCAGGGTTTCCCGGATTTCGACGGCCCGCAGTCGTTGCGTGATGCGGTCGGGCGGCATATCGCCAGTGGCCATAACCAGTATTCACCGATGATCGGATTGCCGGCGTTGCGTCAGCAGATCGCGGCCAAGATCGCCCGCAGCTACGGCGTGACTGTTGATGCCGATCATGAAGTGACGGTAACGCCCGGCGCGACCCAGGCGATCTTCTGCGCGATTCAGGCAGTGATTCACAGCGGCGATGAAGTCATCGTCTTCGATCCGTGCTACGACAGCTACGCACCGGCAACGGAGCTGGCGGGTGGTCGTTGCGTGCATGTGCAACTGAATCCGGACGATTTCTCCATCGATTTCGATCAACTCGCAGCGGCCCTCAGTCCGCGCACGAAAATGATCGTCATCAACACCCCGCACAACCCTAGCGGCGCGTTGATCAGCCGCGACGAGCTCGAGCAACTGGCGGCATTGATCCGCGATCGCGACATCTATCTGATCAGCGACGAAGTCTACGAGCACTTGGTCTTCGACGGCGTGCCGCATGTCAGCGTGCTGGCCCATGAAGAGCTGTATCAGCGCGCGTTCGTGGTCAGCTCGTTCGGCAAGACGTACCACGTCACCGGCTGGAAAACCGGCTATGTCGTCGCTCCGCCAGCGCTGACGGCCGAATTGCGCAAGGTGCATCAGTACGTCAGTTTCTGTGGCGTCACACCGCTGCAATACGCGCTGGCCGATTACATGGCCGAGCACCCGGAGCACGTTGAAGAGCTGCCGGGTTTCTATCAGGCCAAGCGCGATCTGTTCTGCGATCTGCTCGCGCCGTCGCGCTTCAGTTTTACCCGAGTCACCGGCACCTATTTCCAATTGGTCGATTATTCGCAGATCCGTCCGGATCTGAACGATGTCGACATGGCCATGTGGATGACTCGCGAGCACGGTGTCGCGAGCATTCCGGTGTCGGTGTTCTACCAGAATCCACCGCAGGGCCAGCGCCTGATACGCCTGTGCTTTGCCAAACGCGAGGAGACGCTGCGTGAAGCGGCGGCGAAACTATGCGTGATCTGAGTGCATTGCCAGACCTGACCCTGGCGCTGATCCAGACCAGCCTGGCCTGGCACGACCGCCGGGCCAACCTCGAGCATTTCGAGCTGCTGCTGGAGCAGGCCCGGGGCGCCGATCTGATCATCCTGCCGGAGATGTTCACCACCGGTTTTTCCATGGAGTCGGAAACCCTCGCTGAAGCCGAAAACGGCCCGACCAGCAAATGGCTGCGGGCGCAGGCGGCCAAGTTCGATGCGGTCATCACTGGCAGCGTGATCATTCAGGCGGCCGACGGCAGCCATCGCAACCGCTTGCTCTGGGCGCGGCCCGACGGCGAAGTGCTGCATTACGACAAGCGTCACCTGTTTCGTATGGCCGGCGAGCACAACCATTACACGCCCGGCGAGCGGCAGGTGCAGTTCGAGCTCAAGGGTTGGCGGATTCGTCCGCTGATCTGCTACGACCTGCGCTTCCCGGTGTGGAGCCGCGATGCGCAGGACACCGATTTGCTGCTGTATACCGCGAACTGGCCGGGCGCACGGCGTCTGCACTGGAACCGCCTGCTGCCGGCACGAGCGATTGAAAATCTCTGCTACGTGGCAGCGGTAAATCGGGTGGGCAGCGATGGCAAAGGCTTCGCCTATACCGGCGACAGTCAGGTGCTGGATTTCCAGGGCGAGACGTTGCTGGCGGCGGGGGAGGCGGATGGCGTGTTCAAGGTGATTGTGGAAGCGGCGCCGTTGGCGGCGTATCGCGAGCGCTTTCCGGCGAACCTGGATGCCGACACTTTCGAGTTCACCTAACGCAGCCGATCATTCCCACGCTCTGCGTGGGAATGCAGCCCGTGACGCTCCGCTTCACTGGACGCGGAGCGTCCCTTGAGGCATTCCCACGCGGAGCATGGGAACGATCGCATCCTTTGATCTACAAAAAAAGGCCCCGGAGCTCACACTCCGGGGCCTTTCGCATTTCAGCGGTCGATTACGCCGCCTTCGCCTCTGGCTGGCTCAGCGAGCGGTTCAGCGCGCTGAACAGTGCCTTGAAACTCGCCGTGGTGATGTTTTCATCGATACCCACGCCGTGCACCGCACGTTCACCGTTCACCCGCAGTTCGATGTAGGCCGCTGCTTTGGCATTGGTGCCCGCGCCGATTGCGTGTTCGTTGTAGTCCATGATTTCCACCGGAATCGGCAGGCCGGCGACCAGGGCTTCCAGCGCGCCGTTGCCCTTGCCGCGCCAGTGCAGGTTGGTTTCGCCCTGACCTTTGCTTGCCACCTCGACTTCGACGGCGCTGTTGCCGTTCTCTTCCTGCAAACGATGGCTGACCAGCGCATACGGAGTGTTGGCCTGCAGGTATTCGCTGATCAACAGCGAGTGAATCTGCTTGGCGGTCATCTCCAGGCCCAGGCGATCGGTCTCACGCTGTACGACCTGGCTGAACTCGATCTGCATGCGACGCGGCAGGCTGATGCCGTATTCCTGCTCCAGCAAGTAAGCGATGCCGCCCTTGCCCGACTGGCTGTTGACGCGGATCACCGCCTCGTAGCTGCGACCAATGTCGGCCGGGTCGATCGGCAGGTACGGCACTTCCCACAGGGTGTCCGGTTTCTGCTGGGCGAAGCCCTTGCGGATCGCATCCTGGTGCGAGCCGGAGAACGCGGTGTGCACCAGGTCGCCAACGTACGGATGACGCGGGTGCACCTGGATCTGGTTGCACTCTTCGACGACTTTGCGCACGCCGTCGATGTCGGAGAAGTCCAGCTCAGGGTCGACGCCCTGGGTGTACATGTTCAGCGCGACGGTGACGAGGTCAACGTTACCGGTGCGCTCGCCGTTGCCGAACAGGCAGCCTTCGACGCGATCGGCGCCGGCCATCAGGCCCAGCTCTGTAGCCGCGACGCCAGTGCCACGGTCGTTATGGGTGTGCAGACTGATGATCACGCTGTCACGGCGGTTGATGTTGCGGCCGAACCACTCGATCTGGTCGGCGTAAACGTTCGGCGTCGCGCATTCAACCGTGGCCGGCAGGTTGAGGATCATCTTGTGCTCAGGCGTCGGGTTCCACACCTCGATCACGGCGTCGCAGACTTCCTTGGCGAATTCCAGCTCGGTAGCGCTGAAGGTTTCCGGCGAGTATTCGAAGGTCCACTCGGTTTCCGGCTGCATGGCTGCGTATTTGACGAACAGCTTGGCAGCGTTGACCGCGATGGCCTTGATGCCGTCCTTGTCCTGGTTGAAGACGATGCGACGGAAAGAAGGCGAGGTGGCGTTGTACAGGTGAACGATGGCTTTCTTCGCCCCGCGCAGGGATTCGAAGGTGCGCTCGATCAGGTCTTCACGGCCTTGGGTCAGTACCTGAATGGTGGTGTCGTCGGGGATGTGGCCTTCTTCGATCAGCGTGCGCACGAAGTCGAAGTCGGTTTGCGACGCGGCGGGGAACGATGCTTCGATTTCCTTCACACCGACTTGCACCAGGGTTTTCCAGAAGCGCAGCTTCTTCGCCGCGTCCATTGGCTCGATCAGCGACTGGTTGCCGTCACGCAGGTCGGAGCTGCACCAGATCGGCGCGGCATCGATGGTCTTCGACGGCCAAGTGCGATCCGGCAGGTTGATGACGGGAAACGCGCGGTATTTCGAAGACGGGTCTTTGAGCATGCTCATCGGGAAATTCCTTGTTGTCTGGGCCGAAAAGAGGCGGCCTGCCGGTTGAACGAATGTTCTTGGAAAAGCGTGGGACGAGGCGCAGCGATTCAGCCTGGCAGTCGTGCGCTGACGAGGCACAGGCTGCGGTGCTGGCGAAGCTGAATGAGGGTGTGAGAGGTTTTCATGGCTTCAACCCTAACCGCGAGGGGAAAGGATGGCAAGCAGTCGGAAAAAATTGAGAGGAATACCCGGAAAGCGGGATTTTGCGCGATTTTATTGTGCTTAAGTCAGTACATGTTGTTGATGTTTGCGTGAGGGTAGATTGAGGCGCAATTGAGAGCGGTCGGGTGCCAGCGGTATTTGTAGGTTGGATAGGCCGCCTTCGCGAGCAAGCTCGCTCCCACATTGGATTGCATTCATAAACAAATCCCTGTGGGAGCGAGCTTGCTCGCGAAGAGGCCATCAGCCCTGTTGAATTTGTTTAAGGTTGAAAAGCACCAATGAAAATCGCCGGATCCACCCGCGCATCGTTCAGGCTGACGTTCCAGTGCATATGCGGCCCGGTTGCCCGGCCAGTCGCACCGACTTTGCCGACCACCGCGCCACGGGCCAGTTGCTGGCCGTTCTTCACGTCGATCTTCGACATATGGCAGAACATGCTGATAAAGCCCTGGCCATGGTCAACGAACACCGTGTTGCCGTTGAAGAAGTAATTGCCGATCAGAATCACCTTGCCCGCCGCCGGGGTCTTGATCGGCGTGCCCGCGGGCACTGCGAAATCGAGACCGGCATGAGGATTACGTTCTTCGCCATTGAAGAAACGACGCACGCCAAACTTGCTCGACAGCGGCCCGTTGACCGGTTTGTCCAGCAGCAGATTGCTCGGCGTGTTCGGGCTGAAACTGCGGTAAGCCGCGATCTGTTCCGCCAGTTCGCCTTCAATGCGCTTGAGGTTGTCGGCGTTCGGATTGACCTGCTGTTTGTTCTTCAGGGTGATGTGCTGTTCCGGATATTTCTTGCTCCCCACGGTGAAGGGCAGATTGCGCCCGCCACTGCTGATCTGCTGCGCGCCAGGCTTGACCGTTAGCGGCACGCCGACGATCGCCAGCCAGTTGTTCTGCTCCTTGACCACCAGCACCGGTTTGCCCTGATAAGTAGCTTTCGGCGCCTGCGCGGCAGTGCCCAGATTCACCACGGCGACGCCGCCCGGCACCGGTTTGTTCAACAGCCGGGTGATGTAACTGTCAGCGTGGGCGTTGAAGGTCAGGCAGAGCAACAGCAGCGGAGCGAGAAAACGCGGCATGGATCAGTCCAGTAAAGAGAGGGTGACGGGCGTCAGGTGATTGTCCTCGACGCGCACTTGCAGTTCGCCTTCGCCGAGTTTGGCTTTCAGGCGCTGGCCGGTGTGGGTCTGCGCAGCGTTGCGGATCGCGTGGCCACGCTCGTCGAGCAGGATGCTGTAACCCCGGCCGAGAGTCGCCAACGGGCTGACCACGTGCAGGGTCTGCATCTGACTGTGCAATTGCTGCCGACGCTGTCTCAGAGCATCGCGCATGGCCCGGGGCAGGCGCTCGGCGAGGCTGTCGAGGCGCTGGCGAAGCATCGCCAGTTGGCGTCCCGGATGTTGCCCGGCGAGACGGGTTTCCAGACGGATCAGGCGTTCGCGGCGGGTATTGAGATGGCGTTCGAAGGCCCGGCGCATGCGCATGTCCAGATCATCCAGACGCTGAGCCTGCTGACGCAGACGTTCGCCGGGATGCCGCAACCGTCGGGCCATGCCTTCCAGACGCAGGCGATCACGCATCAAGCGGTCACGCATGCGCATCACCAGACGCCGGTGCAGGCTCTCGACCTGACGGATCAGATGGCTGGAATCCGGAGCGAGCAGTTCGGCGGCGGCCGAGGGCGTCGGTGCGCGGACGTCGGCGACAAAATCGCTGATCGAAACATCGGTTTCATGGCCGACGGCGCTGACTATCGGTGTGACACAGGCATCGACCGCGCGCGCCACCGCTTCCTCGTTGAAGCACCAGAGGTCTTCCAGCGAGCCGCCGCCACGGGCGAGGATCAGCGCGTCAAAGCCACGGGCATCGGCCATTTTCAGCGCGCGGACGATTTGCGCGGTGGCCTCGCGGCCCTGTACGGCGGTCGGAATCAGGGTCAGTTGCACCTGCGGCGCACGGCGGCGGAATACGCTGATGATGTCGCGAATTACCGCGCCGGTCGGCGAGCTGATGATGCCGATGCGCTGTGGATGCGCGGGCAGCGGCACTTTGCGTTCGGCACTGAACAGGCCTTCGGCGCTGAGCTTTTCCTTCAGCGCATCGAAGGCCAGACGCAGCGCGCCGTCACCGGCCGGCTCAACGGTGTCGAGGATCAGCTGATAGTCGCCACGGCCTTCGAACAGCGAAACCTTGCCCCGCACCTTGACCGCCAGACCGTCCTTCAGCGCTTGGCGCACGCGGGCGGCGTTCTGCCGGAACAACGCGCAACGCACCTGCGCGCCGCTGTCCTTGAGGGTGAAGTAGACGTGGCCGGACGCCGGGCGTGCGAGGTTGGAGATTTCGCCTTCGACCCAGATGTTGCTGAACACGTCTTCAAGCAACACCCGCGCGCGGCCGTTGAGCTGGCTGACGGTCAGGACTTCACGGTCCAGGCCAAGTCTTGCAAAGGGATCTTTAATCATGGGGCGCAGTTTAAAGGCATTTGCCCGCCAATCACCATGACACCCACACAAAACCCTGCGGGAGCGAGCCTGCTCGCGAAAGCATTGTGTCAGCGGACAACAACGGGGAATGACACCCCGCATTCGCGAGCAGGCTCGCTCCCACATGGGATCAATTCATATCTGGTCGTGCCGCCCGCTACTGGCTACAGTCAGCGCGGTCTTATAAAGGATGCGGACGATGAGCGTGATGGAGCTGTTGGGGGCGTGGTCGTGGGGCGCGGGCGGTTGGGCGGTCATCGGGGTGGCCATCGCCTTGGCCTACATCGTATTCGGCATCGCCGGTTTCGGCACGGCGCTGGTCGCGGGGCCGATGCTGATCCTGTTCATGCCACTGTCGAAAATCGTGCCGCTGCTGGTGCTGCTGGATTTCGTCGCGGCATTCGGCAATCTGCTGCCCTCGCGGCGCGACGTCGCCAAGCCGGAATTGCTCAGGCTGCTGCCGTGCATGGCAATCGGCTGCACGCTGGGGGTGATCTTCCTGCTGAATCTGAAATCCGATCTGTTGCTGCTGTTGATGGGGCTGTTTATCAGTGCCTATGCGGTTTACAGCCTGTGGGTGAAAGCGCGGCCGGCACAGTTGTCGGCAGCGTGGGCGGTGCCGATGGGCACAGTGGGCGGTTTGTTCGGCGCGTTGTTTGGCAGTGGCGGCTTTCTTTACGCGATCTATCTGAACAGCCGTTTACCCAAGGAGGCAGCGCGGGCCACGCAAAGTGCGTTGATCAGTTGCAGCACCGTGGTGCGCTTGAGTCTGTTTGTCATCGCCGGTGTGTATGCCGAGCTACCCTTGTTGATGCTGGCGCTGTGTCTGTTGCCGGCGATGGCGCTGGGCTTGTGGATCGGCCGGCGGCTGAGCATGAGATTGTCGCGCGAGGCGTTTGTGCGGCTGGTGACTTGGCTGGTGCTGGCCAGCGGCATCGCGTTGATCATGCGCTATTTCAGCACTTGACCGGATTTCGTCAGGGATTAAGCTGCCGGCCTTCAGGGCCTCTTCGCGAGCAAGCTCGCTCCCACATTGGCATGCAATCTCTGTGGGAGCGAGCTTGCTCGCGAAGGCGTCAGAAGTCACACCGCAGGATTTCCCATGAACTCGCAAAGCATCATCGTCCCGAAAATCTCCACCCTGCCGGTGCACGAGCCCCGGGCGCGGGCGATCGTGCGCTGGCTGGTGCGCAAGAACATCATCGAAGAACAGCTGACCACCTGCGGCCGCACCGGCAACCGTATGGCCCACGCCATCGCTGATGGTGCTCGCGCCGTGGTGCTGTACCCCGAAGCGCTGCCGTTCGGCGAGCCGATCAATGGCCTGGAGATCGTCACCAAACGCTGCATCTACACCCCGGCCAAAGGCTTTCTCGAAGAGGCTGGTTGCGCCGAGTGCCGCCGCGAAGTGGGCGAGGCGCTGTTCGAAAGTCTTGAAGACTGGTTTCCAGGGCGCACCGACAATTTCACCTGCCCGGAGTGCGGGCACGAGGACGACATCAACGGCTTCCTGTTTCTGCAGGAATGCGCGTTTTCCAACCTCGGCTTCATTTTCAACAATTGGCTGGAGGCGGGGTTCAAGCAGAGCTTTATCGACGAGTTCGCCGATTGGCTCGATCAACCTGTCTCTTGGGTCAAGGTGGAGCTGTAGGGCCGGGCTTTTCCATCTATCAATTAGGCTGAGTTTTACATTGAACAGCAGGGGGTGTCTGACTATAATGGCGCGCTTCCATTTTCCCGCTCGGGAGCCCCCGCGATGCTGCGTATCAGCCAAGAAGCTCTGACATTCGACGACATTCTCCTAGTGCCCGGTTATTCCGAGGTGCTTCCCAACGAAGTCAGTCTCAAGACCCGTCTTACCCGTGGCATCGAACTGAATATTCCTCTGGTTTCTGCCGCCATGGACACCGTTACTGAAGCCCGTCTGGCAATCGCCATGGCTCAGGAAGGTGGCATCGGCATTATCCACAAGAACATGACCATCGAGCAGCAAGCTGCCGAAGTGCGCAAGGTCAAGAAGTTCGAAGCCGGTGTGGTCAAGGATCCCATCACCATCGAGGCCGATGCCACGGTGCGTGATCTGTTCGAACTGACCCGTCTGCACAACATTTCCGGCGTTCCGGTCCTGCACGATGGCGACCTGGTCGGCATCGTCACCTCCCGCGACGTACGTTTCGAAAACCGTCTGGAAGCCACTGTCCGCGAAGTGATGACGCCTAAAGAGCGTCTGGTCACGGTCAAGGAAGGCGCCGACAAGAATGACGTCCGTGAACTGCTGCACAAGCACCGCATCGAGCGCGTGCTGATCGTCGACGACAAATTCGCCCTCAAAGGCATGATGACCGTCAACGACATCGAAAAAGCCAAAGCCTATCCGCTGGCCAGCAAGGACGATCAAGGTCGTCTGCGCGTCGGCGCTGCGGTCGGCACCGGTAAAGACACCGGCGATCGCGTGACTGCACTGGTCAATGCCGGCGTGGACGTGGTGGTGGTCGACACCGCACACGGTCACTCCAAAGGCGTGATCGACCGCGTACGCTGGGTCAAAGAGAACTTCCCTGAAGTGCAGGTGATCGGCGGCAACATCGCCACCGGCGCTGCCGCCAAGGCCCTGGCCGAAGCGGGCGCCGACGCAGTCAAGGTCGGTATCGGCCCTGGCTCGATCTGCACCACCCGTATCGTCGCCGGTGTCGGTGTGCCGCAAATCAGTGCCATCGCCAACGTCGCCGCCGCCCTTGAAGGCACCGGCGTGCCGTTGATCGCCGACGGCGGTATCCGTTTCTCCGGTGACCTGTCCAAGGCCATCGTGGCCGGTGCGTCCTGCGTGATGATGGGCTCGATGTTCGCCGGTACCGAAGAGGCCCCGGGCGAGATCGAACTGTTCCAGGGCCGTTCGTACAAGGCTTATCGCGGCATGGGTTCGCTGGGCGCCATGTCCCAGGCCCAGGGCTCGTCCGACCGTTACTTCCAGGACTCCTCGGCAGGCGCCGAGAAACTGGTTCCGGAAGGCATCGAAGGCCGTGTGCCGTACAAAGGCACCCTGAGCGCGATCATTCACCAGTTGATGGGCGGCCTGCGTTCCTCGATGGGTTACACCGGCAGCGCCAACATCGAAGAAATGCGTACCAAGCCCGAGTTCGTGCGGATCACCGGTGCCGGCATGGCCGAGTCCCACGTTCACGACGTGCAGATCACCAAGGAAGCGCCGAACTACCGCGTAGGTTGAGGCTTCCAGCAAAACGTTAAATCACCGGGGCTGTTCATTCAGCCCCGAGTTGTTTCTGATTCACTACATGAGAATGAGTCATGGCCCTCGACATTCACGCTCACCGCATCCTGATCCTCGACTTCGGTTCGCAATACACCCAGCTGATTGCCCGCCGCGTGCGCGAGATCGGCGTGTACTGCGAACTGCACCCGTTCGACATGGACGAAGATGCGATCCGCGAATTCGCCCCTAAAGGCGTCATCCTCGCCGGCGGCCCCGAGTCCGTGCACGAAGCCAACAGCCCGCGCTGCCCGCAGGCGGTGTTCGACCTGGGCGTTCCGGTATTCGGCATCTGCTACGGCATGCAGACCATGGCCGAGCAACTGGGCGGCAAGGTGGAAGGTTCCGAACTGCGTGAGTTCGGTTACGCCCGCGTTGACGTGGTCGGCAAGAGCCGCCTGCTCGACGGCATCGAAGACCACATCGACGCCGACGGCCTGTTCGGCCTCGACGTTTGGATGAGCCACGGTGACAAAGTCACCAAGATGCCGGAAGACTTCCACATCCTCGCCAGCACCCCAAGCTGCCCGATCGCCGGTATGTTCAACGACGACCGCGCTTACTACGGCGTGCAGTTCCACCCGGAAGTGACCCACACCAAGCAGGGCGGTCGCATCCTGTCGCGCTTCGTCCTCGACATCTGCGGCTGTGAAGCCCTGTGGACGCCGTCGAAGATCGCTGAAGACGCCATCGCCAACATCCGCGCCCAGGTCGGCACCGACAACGTGCTGCTGGGCCTGTCCGGCGGCGTTGACTCCTCGGTGGTTGCCGCGCTGCTGCACAAGGCCATCGGCGATCAGCTGACCTGCGTCTTCGTCGACAACGGCCTGCTGCGTCTGCACGAAGGCGAGCAAGTGATGGCCATGTTCGCCGAAAACATGGGCGTCAAGGTGATCCGCGCCAATGCTGAGGAGCAGTTCCTCAACAACCTGGCCGGCGAAGCCGACCCGGAGAAGAAGCGCAAGATCATCGGCCGCACTTTCATCGACGTGTTCGATGCCGAATCGTGCAAGCTGGACAACATCAAGTACCTGGCTCAGGGCACGATCTACCCGGACGTGATCGAGTCGGCTGGCGCGAAAAGCGGCAAGGCCCACGTGATCAAGTCGCACCACAACGTGGGCGGCCTGCCGGAAGAGATGAACCTGAAACTGGTCGAGCCCCTGCGCGAACTGTTCAAGGACGAAGTCCGTCGTCTGGGCCTGGAACTCGGCCTGCCGTACGACATGGTCTACCGTCACCCGTTCCCAGGCCCGGGCCTGGGCGTGCGCATCCTCGGTGAAGTGAAGAAGGAATACGCCGACCTGCTGCGTCGCGCCGACCACATCTTCATCGAAGAACTGCGCAAGGCCGACTGGTACCACAAGGTCAGCCAGGCGTTCGTAGTATTCCAGCCAGTCAAATCGGTCGGCGTGGTCGGTGACGGCCGCCGTTACGCCTGGGTCGTGGCCCTGCGCGCCGTGGAAACCATCGACTTCATGACTGCACGTTGGGCACATCTGCCTTACGAACTGCTGGAAACCGTTTCCGGCCGCATCATCAACGAAATCGAAGGCATCTCGCGCGTTACTTACGACGTGTCGAGCAAGCCGCCGGCGACGATTGAGTGGGAGTGATCCTGCTGCGGTCCGAATAACGAAAAACCCTTGGCGTGAAGCCAAGGGTTTTTTCGTTTCAGGACCCTGAAAACAGGTCAGGCGGGTAAACGACTTTGCAGGGTCATGCCGAGCTCGATCAGGCGCTCGGCTACTGCGGCGATGTCGCGGAATATCATGCCGGTGATGCGGCGCATCGACTGGTCCCAGATATAAAACCGGCCATCTGCGGTGCAATGCACCCTTGTTTGCACGATGTTGCTGGCGCTGTTGCGCCGCACGAGTGTGTATGTGCCGGGTGCTGTTTTTCGTATCACGAACATGCCATTGCGATGCAGAAGCTTTTCCAGCGTAGCGTCATTCCATGGCGGCACGGGGGCCTTGACCTGCAATCGCAGGTCAGCGAACAGAGGGTCGAAGGCGTTGCTAGTCGTCGCCCCGTTGTGAAACGGACCGCGAGCGACTTCCACGCCCGGGTCAATCCTGACGTCGGCTGCCTCGTCGGGCCAGACTTCTTCGATGCGCAAACCGATACCGCCCCTGAGTTCGCTTATGCCTGGCAGGTCCCTGAAGGTATTGGTGTTCGTGGCATCGACCAGAGCCACCCACTTGCCGGGTCTGTTGAGGAGCTTGTCACGCTCCATGATCTGCGTTGCCAGGCGGGTCTTGATCATCTGCTCTTCGATCGAAGTGAGTGGGACTTTCAGCGTGCAGGTTTGTGCTGCGTCCAGTCCATGGACGCGGACGCCATTGGCTTGGGCAGACCTGATCAATTCGAGCATGTTGAACCGGTTCTCAGGGTCGGTACCCAGGCTGGACAAATAGGTAGTGAGGTCCTCTGACATGTCTCCCGAAAGGTAGAAATGGTTGAGGTCATCCTGGGCGAAATCACTTAGCAATCCACGCACGTAGAGCGTTCTGATATGCCGCGCGAACGTTGGCATGTTCTCGATCATGAAGCGCATGCTGGCGATGCGATCGAGGGTTTCACCGACCGCCAGTCCATCGGTATTGGCAAACATCAGCTCTATCAGCTCTTCGATTTGCATCAAGGGATCGATTTGCGGAATGAGCGGCCGTCCCGGCAGATTTGTCCATTTCAGCTCTCGAAAGAATTCTCCGGCGTTGTTCAGCAGTGCTGTTCGTTGTTCGCTGAAATGCGCCTGGTAACGGTCGGTAGCCAGTAAATAACGGCGTCCAGCGCTTGTTGACTCGGCAGAAGCGTTGGGCAAGTTCATTGCCCATCTCCTCATTCCGGGTTTTTCCGTCTCTGAAATATCTTTGAGCGCCGTAACCAGACGCAGCGGGCACGGAACGCCTGGAAGAGGTTCGACGCGTGGCAGATCCACCGATGGTGTTGCCTCAGAAGGGCTCAAATCTGTCTCCGGCGCACACGCCTTGCCCACGCATTGGCCGCCTCCGCGCAGCCGCAGCGCAGGCATGCGCTCCCACTTGCCAGCGCTTCCCAGGCGGACCGGCAACGAATAAGCGAACTGGTTGGGGCGCTCGGGATCGATGATTGCCCAGTTGCCGCTGTCCTGCGAGTCGGCGAAGTAGCGCACGTAGTAGGCATCGCCATCCATTTCGATGGCATGGCCGGGCTCTTTGTCGAGGCGGTAAATGCCTTCGTATTTCCCCGGCGTCGCCTCTACGGAATGTTGCGCAAGTAACTCGTTGCATCGATAGCTGGCAGGTACTTGTGGAAACGTCGAACCTTGCCGTGTAGCAGGCGTATTCAGGGGCTCAGTGACGTCGACGAATGTCGCCCCGCTGGGGATCTCGTTTGCCAACTCGCTGCTTGCTTCTTCAGCCGCTGTGACGGGTGGCGGATCCACAGGTGGCAATAATCGCGTGTCAGCCGAGGCAAGCTCGACCAGCCCACGCATTTCTTCAGCCTCGGCATACTCGACCTGTGGTCCAACTTCCAGTTGCGCGCCGGTACCGATCAGGAACGGCACATTGAATACGGTTTCGATAGCGCTGAGCACCGCACCGATCACCCCGGCTCTACGTTCGGTCGCCGTAATGCCGTTGATCGCCTGATCGATGTTCAGCCCCATGTTCGCGACGCCGGCGCCGATCAAGGGCAAAGCCACAGGCCAGCCCACGGCCGCCATCGGGCCGAACACTTTCAGCCCGGCGCTCAGATACCCGGTCCAGAGTTTCTTGCGCAGGTCACTGTTGGACGTGAGCACCAGATGCGCCTCGGCAGCCATGCCCGAGCGAGTCGAATCGCTTAACCACGTGAAGGCGTCGCCGCTGATCGCAACGTTGCTGCGGTTGATCATCCGGTGATCGCTGTGGCCCCAAGTGCTCACCAGGCGGTTCATCAGATCAGTGATGTTCTCAGTGATGTGATTGCTATCAGCCAGCGAGAAGTGCTTCAGAAACAAAGAGCGTTTCTGCTCTGAATTCATCTGCTCAAGCAACCACCAGTGCAGATCCGCCGCAGTGTCCATCAACCGAAAGGCCTGGGCTTGTCCCGGCAGGTAAAGGGTCTGTCGGCCACTGTCTTCGACCAGACGCAGCACGTTGGTGGCGACGTGACCGTCCAGATCCAGCGTGCGCACCTGCGCGCCGACCGGGTACGTCGATCGGAGCATTTGCAGGGTTACCGGCCAGGTCACGGGGCCGATCAGCGAGGTGACGATGCGTTGAAAATCATTGCCGTCAACGTCCCCCTGTTGCAGCGCCTGCACCGCCTGACTGAGGAAGCTGCACTTGGCCATGGCGCGGAAATCTTCCGACGAGGTTTGCCAGAATTTGGCCAATTGATCGCTGTAATGCGTGCTGAAATCAACGGCCCAGAATGCCTTCAGCATATCGCTGCCAAGCAGTCGCACTTCGTTGCTCTGATTGAAATTCTCCGCGTCCGGGCCATCCGAGTAGAAGCCACAGTAAAGGCCCAGCAAATCTGCGTTGTCTTGATCGGTCGCACGAAATCGATGGATCACCAACTGCGTGAGGGTGAGCGTTTCATAAGGCTTTTCCAGCAAGTGTTCCCAACCGGTAAAGGTCAGCGTGCTGCTTTGCGCCGTTTTGAATCGATGGAAATAAACCTGGTCGGGATCGAGGCCGGATAGCCCTTTGTCGGTCAGCAGTTCGATCGCAACTTGCCTGGCCGCATCGAGCAGGCTCGGGCAGTTCTGCACAATGGTCGTGGCGATGGCTTTGAGGGCGGTTTTGTCCGCTGCGTTTGGCAGCAGACGACGTTCGGGAGCGGTCATGCAGGCGTTCATCCTTGAGACACAAAGGCCGAAGATGACCGATGTGCTCAAGGGGAGGGTGTTACTCGGCTATTGCGTGTTGTCCTTTTGAAAGTGAGCCAGTGCTTTCGCAGATATCAAAGATATTCAGACCGAATCAGATCCGTATCGAACGGAGTCAGACCTTGTTCAGGTGCGAACACCCTCTGCGCCTGCTCTGCAGAGGGCACTCGTTCGCCTCGTGCCCGCACATGTAAATCGAAAAGCGTGTGCAGATCCGGCCTTGGCGTATGCACCAGGGCGCGCAGCATCAACGAAACTCCGCTGAGGTTGTTGTCGACGTTGTTCCAGCGGGGCGATGAAGTCAGCCCCAGATCGGCCCAGATCATGCGTCGCTCCTCCAGGTCCATCACGAATGGCAGGCAGATACTCGTGTCGGAGGCGATATCGATGCGGTCGACCACGGAGCGAGGCTCGAACACTTCCCCCGATGCAGTGTCGGCACGGGCCATCCAGCCCGCGAAGCATTCAGGAAGGTCGCAATATGGCTGCCAGGTAAACGAATTAAGGGACGTGACGACATAGCGGACGCCTTTTTTGACGAGAACATCAAGGTCGAGGTCGATGAATTCGGAGGCGCCGTTGGGCGCGTCGACGATGTCGCCGCTGTGGTAACCGCCAAAACCTTTGAGGTTGTAATAGGCGACCGCTTCCTTGAAGACGAAGTCGGTGTCGAAGAAGGCGGCGGACAAGTCGATGTCCGTGCGGTCACGACCATTCTTCCACCACAGGAACAGGCGAATGAATCGCGTGTCCGGCATTGGCAACCGACTGCCGCGTACCAGTGTTCGCAGCGACTTCGCTGCGGCGCGCTGTGCCAGTGGCACCCGGTATTCGCGCAACGCCGGATCGATGAAACAACGCCCCAGTGGTGGCAGCAACGTGAAACGGGCGATCAGGGCGTTCTCGCAAACCTGTGCGGCACGTGCCAATACCTGCGGTGCGATCGACTCTCGACGATCAGCAGTGCCGAAGACTTTCGCCAGTGCTCCTTTAGGTGTGAACGCCCGCAAGGGCAGGGGGCGCGGGGCATTTACCTGGGCCAGCAATTGCAGCAGCACAGGTGAGGACACTTGCGCCGCGACAGCCGCAAAGGCGTCGAGCACCGCGTCCGGTTCTGCGGCACGCCGTAACATCACGTCCAGACGGCGCGCAAATTCTCCGGGACGATCCTGCAGCACCGGCGTAAGCGCGGCGATCTGGCGTTGGGCAAGCATGGTTTCGACACGCGACCCGAACGAGGCCGGCGGATCATTGCGTCGCGCTGCGGTGATGGCCGCGAATGCTCGCGGATACTTCTCAGCGTAATCGCCTGGATGCAGGACTTCGGCCAGGCGTTTCCAGCGTTCGGCCTGGCGCATCACATCTTCCGTAACGTTGGGCGTGCGGTCGAGCAGGCGCAACAGCTTGCGCCGCATCGAACGTTTCAGTTTGCGAAAGCGCGTCTGCGCTGTCGCCAGCGACACGTCTCCACCATGCAGTGTGATCGCCACGCGCAGCACGTCCGTTGCCGTTTCGACATTTTGCTCAAGGAATTCCTCGACCCGGGCATCGTCACCGATATGCAGGATCAGCGCGCCGCCGACCAGCGCGCGAATCTCGCGGAACGGGATGGTATCGGGCAGCAGACGGAACACGTCGTTTCTGTAAGTTCGGATAAACCAAGTGACATCCGCGGCTTCCTCTTCGGACAGCGAGGTGCGCGATGAGACCAGCGGCTCCAGCAATGCCTCGAACTCGCTGACACTTCCCGGTTCGATAACCCAATGGATGAAGTTGCCTTCAAGCATGGCTGGCCGAACCTGTTCGCTGGGTGGCAGGCGCCGAAGTGTGTGGTAGTGAATGACGGCGTTGAGATACAACTCCGCCTCTGTCGCTTCGAGGACCTGATGGGGGAAGTCAGGATAGAACGGTCGGTGATGTACATGAGCACCGCTGCGACGCCGCAGGACTCGAATGACTTCACGCAGCCAATTCTTGAGTTCGACCGCAGATAGCATGCCGATTCGCTCGATTAGCGGTTCAGAGAGTACATATCGAAACGCCGCGACTTCTTTGACCGCTGATGCGACCTGCGCGCGTGTGACTCCGCCAGAGCCGGCAGGGACGTGAAGTTTTGTACGGCGCCGCAGGAACAGCTCCTGATTCATCATGATTTCTTCCTTGGTCGCCGTTTCCAGTGAGCTGAAGCTCACCTGTGCAATCGATACGAAAACGCCTGCAATAAGCAGGCGCGGTGTGGAGAGCGGAACCCCTAGTTCATGGAGGATAGAAGGAAGGTATTCCATAGCCACGGCGGCATACTACCGGAGGTCATCGCGGCTTGTCAGCGAATCACATATTTTGAAATGGGCTCGCCTGTTGGCGAACGTCAGCGCCGCGCCACATCCGAAAAATAGAACTTGTCCAGCGTATGCCGCGATTCGGTGTATTCGAACTGGCGGCCGTCCTGCAGGAAGGTCTGGTTGCTGACCACGATGACATGGCTCTGGCCGTCGAGATCCAGGTGTTGTTGGTCGTCCTTGCTGGACGGCACGGCTTCGATGGTGCGCTGGGCGTAGGCGATCTGCAGTTGCAGGGTCTGTTCGATGTGGGCGTAGATCGAATGTTCGGCGATGTCTGCTGACAGGTCGGGGATCACGTCGCTGACGAAGTGGTTGATGTCGAGGATGACCCGTTTGCCGTCGATGCGCCGTACCCGCTTGATCCGGGTGATCGGGCTGCCGGGTTCGGCATTGATGTGTTCGAGCAGCGCACCTTCCAGCGGCACCTGACACATCTCGACCACTTCGGTGCTGACGTCGTTGCCCAGTCGCGGGTGGGTCTCCTGGAAGCTGACGATGCCGCCGAGCTGGAATTCGATCGGGTTGGTCGACAGCACGAACGCGCCTTTGCCGTGAATCTTCTGAGCGAAACCGCGCTCCTGCAATTGGTCGATAGCCTTGCGCACCGTGCCCCGGCTGGCCTGATAGGTGTCCATCAGTTCGGTTTCGGAAGGCAGCCGGGCGCCACGCTCCAGGCGCTGGGTGGTGATGCTGGCAAGCAAATCGCTGTAGATCTGGTTGTATTTGCTCATGGCTGGACTCTGTGCCGACGGTGCTCAAAACCCCGAACCTTAAGGGCAGGGTAGGGGTTTGTCCATGCGGACGAAGGAAAACATCTTAGGTCAGAGTAGGAAGAATCCGCGTTTTTCTGACGTTCATCCACGGATGCAAACTCGTACAGACGAGTTGTTGCATTAACTCGTACAGACGAGTATTTTTCGTTTCGGCGTGCTGCCCATAACAACAATCCACGACGGAAGAACAAGCATGAGCCATGACTATCCGAACATCGCCAAGGAGCTGCTGGAAAGCCTTGGTGGCCGTGACAACATCGAGCAGGCGGCGCATTGCGTGACGCGTTTGCGCCTGGCGCTGAAGAACCCCGCGCTGGTGAATGTGGCCGCGCTCAATGGCGTCGATCTGGTCAAGGGTTCGTTCTTCACCGGCGGGTTGTATCAAGTGGTCATCGGCCCGGGTGATGTTGAAAAGGTTTATGCCGAACTGCGCCAGCAGACTGGCCTTGCGGCATCGACCATCGCCGACGTTAAACAGAAAAGCGCCGAGAAGATAAACGCCATGCAACGGCTGGTGCGGGTGTTTTCCGATGTGTTCATGCCGATCCTGCCGGCGCTGATCATTGCCGGCCTGTTGATGGGCATCAACAACCTGCTCGGCGCCAAGGGCATGTTCATCGAGGGCCAGACCCTGCTGGATGCCTATCCCAACCTGGACGGGTTGTGGAGTCTGATTAACCTGATGGCCAATACCTCGTTCGTGTTCCTGCCGGCGCTGGTGGGCTGGTCGGCGGCCAAGCGTTTCGGCGGCAGCGAAATCCTCGGCATCGTCCTCGGTCTGATGCTGGTGCATCCGGACCTGCTCAACGCCTGGAATTACGGCAAGGCCGTTGCCGGGCTGGACGGGCAGCAGCTGCCGTACTTCGACATCCTCGGCCTGTTCCAGGTGGAAAAGGTCGGCTACCAGGGGCAGATCCTGCCGATCCTGCTGGCGGCGTACGTGATGAGCGTGATCGAAAAATGGCTGCGCGCACGCGTGCCCAACGCGGTGCAGTTGCTGGTGGTGCCGATCACCACCATCGTTGTCACTGGCGTGCTGGCGTTGGCGATCATCGGTCCGGTGACCCGGCATATCGGCATCTACATCACCGAAGGGCTGGTGATGCTGTTCGATCTGGCGCCGTTGGTAGGCGGTCTGATTTTCGGCCTGTTGTATGCGCCGCTGGTAATCACCGGCATGCACCACATGTTCCTCGCCGTGGATCTGCAACTGATCTCCAGCCAGGGCGGCACCTTCATCTGGCCTATGATCGTCATGTCCAATCTGGCGCAGGGCAGCGCGGCCCTGGCGGTGTTCTGGATGACGCGCAATGCGCGAGACAAGAGCATGGCCTCGACCTCGGCGATTTCTGCGTATTTCGGCATCACCGAGCCGGCGATGTTCGGCGTCAACCTGCGCTACAAATTCCCGTTTTATGCCGCGCTGGCCGGTTCGGCGCTGGGCTGCATGTTCCTCTCGCTGAACAAGATCCAGGCCTCGGCCATCGGCGTCGGTGGCTTGCCCGGTTTCATCTCGATCGTTCCGCAATTCATCCCGATGTTCGTCATCGGGATGCTGATCGCCATGCTCGTGCCGTTTGCCCTGACCTGCGTGCTGAGCATGAAGATCGTCCGTCCGGGTTACCGGGTTGCCTGAAATCAATAAAGGAGTCGCGCCATGCAAGACTGGCAACGTTCGGTGATCTACCAGATCTACCCGAAGAGCTTTCACAGCCATGCCGGCAACGCCACTGGCGATCTGCTCGGCATCGTTGCCAAGCTCGATTATCTGCAATGGCTGGGAGTCGATTACCTGTGGATCACGCCGTTCCTGCGCTCGCCGCAGCGCGACAACGGCTACGACATCAGCGACTACTACGCGGTCGATCCGAGCTACGGCAGCATGGCCGACTGTGAACTGCTGATCGCCGAAGCGGGCAAACGCGGGATCAAGCTGATGCTCGACATCGTGGTCAACCACACCTCGATCGAGCACGTCTGGTTCCAGCAGGCCCGCAGCAGCCTCGACAACCCTTACCGTGACTTCTACATCTGGCGCGACCAGCCGAACAACTGGGAATCCAAGTTCGGCGGTTCGGCCTGGGAATACGAAGCGCAGACCGGCCAGTATTACCTGCACCTGTTCGACCACACCCAGGCCGACCTCAATTGGGACAACCCTAAAGTCCGCGACGAAGTATTCAAAATGATGCGTTTCTGGCGCGACAAGGGCGTCGGTGGTTTTCGTCTGGACGTGATCAATCTGATCTCGAAACCGGCGGACTTCCCCGAGGACGACAGCGACGGTCGGCGCTTCTACACCGATGGGCCTAACGTGCATGCGTACTTGCAGCAAATGCACCGCGAAGTCTTCGAAGGGCATGAGCTGATCAACGTCGGCGAGATGTCCTCGACCCGCCTCGAACACTGCATCCGCTACTCCAATCCGCAGTCGAAAGAATTGTCGATGACCTTCAACTTTCATCACTTGAAAGTTGATTACCCGAACCTGCAGAAGTGGGTGCGCGCCGATTTCGATTTCCTCCAGCTCAAGCAGATTCTCTCCGACTGGCAGACCGGCATGCAGGCGGGTGGCGGCTGGAATGCGCTGTTCTGGTGTAACCACGATCAGCCACGCGTGGTCTCGCGGTTCGGCAATGACGGCGAATACCGCGAGCTGTCGGCGAAGATGCTCGGCACTGCGCTGCACTTTCTGCAGGGCACGCCCTTCGTCTATCAGGGCGAAGAATTGGGCATGACCAATCCGGGGTTCGAGAGCATCGAGCAATACCGTGACGTCGAGACCCTGAATATCTTTCGCCTCAAGCGTGAAGCCGGCACCAGCGACCTCGACAACATGGCGGCGATCATGCAGAAGTCCCGCGACAACGGGCGCACGCCGATGCACTGGCACGCCGGGCACAACGCCGGCTTCACGCGCAGCGAACCATGGATTGGTGTGCCGGCCAATGCCGCACAGATCAATGTCGCGCATCAACTGCACGACCCGGAGTCGGTGCTGCATCACTATCGGCGCCTGATCGCTTTACGCCGCACTGAAGCGTTGATCTCCGATGGCATCTATCGGCAGTTGTTGCCGGAGCATCCACAGGTCTGGGCGTACCTGCGCGAGGGGACGGGAGAACGCTTGTTAGTGGTGAACAACTTCTATGGCACTGCCTGTGAGGTCGAGCTACCGGCACTGATCGACGAAGCCCAGGAGCAGCGCCTGTTGATCAGCAACTACCCGGACTGCCCGCAACGCTCGCGATTGCTGCAGTTGCGACCTTACGAATCCTTCGTGCTGCACCTGACCGACCCCTGATTTTTTAACTGAATAACAACCTTTGAAAAAACACGCAGAACGCTGCGCGGGGGATTTGTGCGCGCTGAATTCCTGCAACCACACAATAAAAACAACGGGTGGCATATATGAGAGCAACCATAAATTACAGTCTGGCAATCGCGGGGATTTGTCTGGCAATGCCTACGTCATCACATGCGCTGGAGTTCGGCGGGTATCTGCGCAGCGGGGTCGGTACATCGGTCAACAGCAGCAGCCAGTCGTGTTTCCAGTTGCCCGGCGCGCAGACCAAATATCGCCTCGGTAACGAGTGCGAGCAGTACGGTGAGCTCGAGCTGCGCCAGGATCTGTACACCCTCGACGACGGCTCGGTGCTGAGCGTCGACGGCATGGCCTCGCTGTATAACCGGTACGACCGCAGCCTGACGTTCAAGGAAGACAACGGCTCGATTCGTTTGCCGCAGGCGTATGCGCAATGGTCGGCGATGCCCGCGCTCAACGGCGGCTCGCTGTGGGCAGGGCGGCGTTACTACAAACGTAACGACATCCATATTTCCGATTTCTATTACTGGAACCAGAGCGCCACCGGGGCAGGCATTGAAGACGTGTTGCTCGGCGGCCTGAAATACAGCTACGCCTTTTCGCGCAAGGACAACCTTTACCAAAAGGATTACATCAACCGCCACGACTTCAACGTCGGCGGTTTCAACAGTAACCCGGGCGGTGAACTCGAGTTCGGCCTCAGCTACATCGACAAGCCCGACAGTCGCGACGTCCACCGTGGCTGGGCGATTACCACTCAGCACGTGCAGCAGGACTTTTTCGGTGGCAAGAACAAACTGGCGCTGCAATACGGCGAAGGGCCGGGAACCGGATTGGGCTATACCGGTAACGTCAGGCTCGATGACCGCAACAAGAGCTATCGCATCGTCGAGTTCTTCGACTGGCAACTGACGCCACGTTTTGGCGGACAATTCCAGGCGGTGTATCAGAAAGATATTCGTCAGGGTGGCGCCGACCAGAACTGGCTCTCACTCGGTGTGCGCCCGGCCTATGCACTGAGCGAGCAGTTCAAACTGGTGACCGAACTGGGGCACGATCAGGTCGAGGCGGCGGACGGCACGCGCAAGCTGAGCAAGTTTACCTTCGCGCCGACCTGGTCACCGAAAGGCCCGGAATTCTGGGCGCGGCCCGAAGTACGTCTGTATTACACCTATGCCAGCTGGAACCAGGCAGCCAAGCGTGCCGCCAACCTGTTGGCCAAAGGCTCGGCACTGTCCGATACGGGCGCCTTCGGCAACGCGCGGCACGGCGCCAATGTCGGGCTGCAGGTTGAATACTGGTGGAAATAAGCAAAGCGGCTGCGACCGCTCATTCAATGAATACAAGCTCAGGTGATGTCATGGCCACACCCCAACAATTGCAGCTGCTGGCTCCTTTATCCGGCGTGCTGATGGCGCTGGACCAGGTGCCCGACCCGGTGTTTGCCGGGCGGATCATCGGCGACGGTTTGTGCATCGACCCGACTTCGTCAACGCTCTGCGCACCGCTGGCCGGTGTGGTCAGCGACGTGCAGGCCAGCGGGCACGCGCTCACCATCACCAGTGACGTGGGTGTGCAGGTGTTGATGCATATCGGCCTGGACACGGTGAATCTCGCCGGCAAAGGTTTCACCCGCCGCGTTGAAGCGGGGCAGCGGGTCGAAGCCGGGCAGGCGCTGATCGATTTTGACGCCGACTACATTGCCCTGCACGCGCGCAGTTTGTTGACCTTGATGCTGGTGGTCAGCGGCGAGACGTTCGATTCACTCGTTGGCTCAACCGGGTTGGTCGAGGTGGGCCAGCCAGTGCTGGACGTCGTGGTCGGCGCAGCCGCCGGCGAACATCCAGCACCGGTGCCGGGCGACGCGGTGTTCTCGCAGCCGATCCATCTGCCCAATCCCAATGGCCTGCACGCGCGGCCTGCGGCAGTATTCGCCCAAGCGGCCAAAGCATTTTCAGCGACCATCCATCTGCACAAGCTGCAAGCTCAAGCCAACGGCAAATCCCTGGTGGCGATCATGGCGTTGCAAACGGCCCATGGCGACAGTGTGCAGGTCAGCGCCGAAGGCGAAGATGCGAAAGCAGCGGTCGCAGCGCTGACACGCTTGCTGAGCGAAGGCTGCGGCGAAGCGGTGACAGCGCCTGCACCGGTCGAAGCCGACGCAGCAGAAATGCCGAACATCCTGCGCGGTGTCTGCGCCTCGCCCGGTTCGGCGTTGGGACAAGTCATGCAGATCGTCGAAGCGTCGCTCATGGTCACCGAGTTCGGCGCCGAGCCGCCAATCGAACTGGAGGCGTTGAGCCAGGCCCTGATCGAAGCCGACATGGCTCTGCAACATCTGCGTGACACCGCCAGCGGCCAGGCGCAGGCGGAGATCTTCAAGGCGCATCAGGAACTGCTGGCCGACCCGAGCCTGCTGGATCAGGCCAGGGCGCTGATTGACGCGGGCAAAAGCGCGGCGTTTGCCTGGAAGACCAGCACCGATGCAACGGCGGCGATGTTTCGCTCGCTGGGCAATGCCTTGCTGGCCGAGCGCGCGGCGGATCTGGATGATGTCGGCCAGCGCGTGCTGAAGCTGATCCTTGGTGTTCACGAGCAAGCGCTGGAGTTGCCGGACGACACCATTCTGGTCGCCGATCAGTTGACCCCGTCCCAGACCGCCGGGCTCGATACGCGCAAAGTGCTCGGGTTTGCCACCGTCGGCGGCGGCGCCACCAGCCATGTCGCGATCCTCGCGCGGGCCTGTGGCTTGCCGGCGATCTGTGGCATGCCATTGCAAATGCTCGGCCTCGGCAACGGCACGCGGGTGCTGCTCGATGCCGACAAAGGCGAATTGCAGTTGCACCCGGACGCCGAGTCCATTGATCAATTGCGCACGCGGCATGAGCGCCAGCGCCAGCGTCATCAGCAGGAACTGGCGCAGGCCAGCGAGGCGGCCTGCACCCGTGACGGTCAGCACATCGAAGTCACCGCCAACGTTGCCTCGCAGGAAGAAACCGCCCAGGCCATGGAGCTGGGCGCGAATGGCGTGGGGCTGCTGCGTTCGGAATTTCTCTACCTGGGCCGTCAGCAATCGCCGAGCCATGACGAACAGGTGGCCACTTACAGCGCCATCGCGCGCACCATCGGGCCGGCACACAATTTGGTGGTGCGCACCCTCGATGTCGGTGGCGACAAACCGCTGGCTTATGTGCCGATGGACAGCGAAACCAATCCTTTCCTCGGCTTGCGCGGCATTCGTCTGTGCCTTGAGCGACCGCAACTGTTGCGTGAGCAGTTCCGCGCAATCCTCGCCTGCTGTGAGCTGACGCGTTTGCACATCATGTTGCCGATGGTCACGAATCTGGCCGAACTGCGTCTGGCGCGGCAGATTCTTGAGCAAGAAGCGCGGGTGCTGGGCCTAGCGCATCTGCCAAAGCTGGGAATCATGATCGAAGTGCCAGCCGCCGCGCTGATGGCCGATGTGCTGGCGCCGCACGTGGATTTCTTTTCCATCGGCACCAACGATCTCACCCAATACACCCTGGCCATGGATCGCGATCATCCGCGTCTGGCCAGCCAGGCGGACAGCTTTCACCCTTCGGTGCTGCGCCTGATCGCGATGACGGTTAAGGCGGCCCATGCCCACGGCAAATGGGTCGGCGTCTGCGGCGCCATGGCGTCTGAACGCCTTGCGGTGCCGTTGCTGCTGGGGCTCGGTGTGGATGAATTGTCGGTAAGCGTGCCGTTGATTCCGGCGATCAAGTCGGCGGTCCGCGAAGTGGATCTGGCCGACTGTCGAATCATCGCCGAACAGGTTTCGAACCTGGAAAGCGCCGCCGACGTGCGCGCAGCCTTGCAGCAGTTTCATGGGGCGAAAGTCGATGCCTCGCCGGTTATGGAGAATTGAACATGTTCGACAAATTGCAGCAGGCATTCTGGAAAGCACTGACGCCGGATCTGGTCTCGGATGAGGTGAAAGCCGTCGCCGAACCGATTGCCGGCCTGAGCGCCGAGATTGTTGCGGCGCTGGGCGGTGTGGATAACCTCAAGTCGCAACAACCGGTGGCGTTGACCCGGGTGCGTGTCGCGCTGCATGACGAGGCACGGGTCGATCGTCAGGCACTGAGTCTGGCCGGTGTGACGGGTGTCATGCCGCTTGAGGGCGGCGTGCTGCACCTGATTACCGGGCTGCGCGCATAAGGCCGACAAGACGTGCGGCCGCAGGTCGCCCTTACTGTTTCTCAACTGCGGGTGTATCGTATTCGCCTTTTGCGGATCCCTCGGGGTCTGTCGCTGATACGTGAGGTAGTTGAGTTCATGTCCTTTACCCGTCGCCAAATCCTCGGTGGCCTGGCCGGTCTTGTTGTCGTTGGCGTGGGCGCGGGAGGCGCGTCGCGTTACTGGCTGGGCAAGATGGCCGACGCCGAGGCCGGCCACGACTATGAACTGATCGCCGCGCCGCTCGATGTCGAGCTGGTGCCGGGGCACAAGACCGAGGCCTGGGCATTCGGCCCGTCGGCGCCGGGCACCGAGTTGCGTGTACGCCAGGGTGAATGGCTGCGGGTGCGTTTCATCAACCATCTGCCGGTGGCGACCACCATCCACTGGCACGGCATCCGCCTGCCGCTGGAAATGGACGGCGTGCCTTATGTGTCGCAACTGCCGGTATTGCCGGGCGAATACTTCGACTACAAATTCCGCGTGCCGGACGCCGGCAGCTATTGGTATCACCCGCATGTCAGCAGCAGCGAGGAACTGGGGCGCGGGCTGGTCGGGCCGCTGATCATCGAAGAACGCGAGCCGACCGGGTTCAAGTACGAGAAAACCCTGAGCCTGAAGAACTGGCACATCGACGAGCAAGGCCAGTTCGTCGAATTCAGCATCCCCCGCGAAGCGGCCCGTGGCGGTACCGCTGGGCGCCTGTCGACGATCAATGGTGTGCCGTTGCCGGTGATTGATCTGCCGGCCGGGCAGATCACCCGGGTGCGTTTGCTCAATCTCGATAATACCCTGACCTATCGCATCAACATCCCCGGTGTCGAAGCGAAGATCTACGCGCTGGATGGCAACCCGGTCGAGCCCCGCCCGTTGGGCAAGGAATACTGGCTCGGCCCCGGCATGCGCATTTGCCTGGCGATCAAGGCCCCGGCGGCGGGTGAAGAGTTGTCGCTGCGCAACGGCCCGGTGCGTCTGGGCACGCTACGTTCAGTCGCCAACACCGACGCGCCGACGGACTGGCCGAAAGCCCTGCCGGCCAACCCGGTGGCCGAGCCGGATCTGGCCAATGCGGAGAAACTCAACTTCAATTTCGAATGGGTCGGCTCGGTCTCGGTGAACACCGAAAACGGCAAACCGCCGAGCCTGTGGCAGATCAACGGCAAGGCCTGGGACATCACCGACAAGACCTGTGCTGACCGACCGATTGCCAGCCTGAAACTGGGTCAGAGCTATATTTTCGAATTGAAGAACATGACCCAGTACCAGCACCCGATCCACCTGCACGGCATGAGCTTCAAGGTGATCGCGTCGAACCGGCACAAAGTCGTGCCGTATTTCACCGACACCTATCTGCTGGGCAAGAACGAGCGTGCGCAAGTGGCGCTGGTGGCGGATAACCCGGGGGTGTGGATGTTCCACTGCCATGTCATCGACCACATGGAAACCGGCCTGATGGCCGCGATCGAGGTGAAGTGATGCGCCAGATCCGCCCGGCGGCGATCATCGACCGCAGCCGCGACCGCGACTTCATGCGCGAAGCCCTGACCCTCGCCGCACAGGGCGCCGCCCTCGGTGAGGTGCCGGTGGGCGCGGTGCTGGTGCACGATGGCGTGATCATCGGTCGCGGCTTCAATTGCCCGATCAGCACCAGTGACCCGAGTGCCCACGCCGAAATGGTCGCGATCCGCGCCGCCGCGCAGGCAGTGGATAACTATCGCCTGCCGGGCAGCACGCTGTATGTGACGCTGGAACCGTGCAGCATGTGCGCCGGGCTGATCGTGCATTCGCGGGTGGCGCGGGTGGTGTACGGCGCGCTGGAACCCAAGGCCGGGATTGTGCAGAGTCAGGGACAGTTTTTTACCCAGGGCTTTTTGAATCACCGGGTGCTGTATGAGGGCGGGGTGCTGGCTGAAGAGTGTGGTGCGGTGCTGACCGAGTTTTTCCGCGCCAGACGCACCAAAAGCCCCTCACCCTAACCCTCTCCCAGAGGGAGAGGGGACCGACCGAGTTGAATGGACCAAGTCCGCCGACCTGAAATACCGAGTCGGACGCAAGTTTTGAAAAGCTCAACAATCAGCTCCCTCTCCCTGGGGAGAGGGCTGGGGTGAGGGGCAGGCCCACCGCGGTCATGGGAAAATACGCTTACTTCCTGGCGACGATAACCGCCCGCATCGGCGCCGGCAGCCCTTCAATGGTTTTGCTGTGATCCTCAGGATCCAGAAAATCACTCAGCGACTGATACTTCATCCACTCCGTCCCGCGTTGTTCTTCCACCGTCGTGGTACTGACATCCACACAACGAATATCGCTGAATCCGGCTCTGCGCAGCCACAACTCAAGCGCCGGCACCGACGGCAAAAACCACACGTTGCGCATCTGCGCGTAGCGATCTTCCGGCACCAGCACCTGATGTTTGTCGCCTTCGACCACGAGGGTTTCCAGCACCAGTTCGCCGCCCTTGACCAGGCAATCCTTCAGCGCCAGCAAATGCTCGATCGGCGAGCGACGGTGATAGAACACGCCCATGGAAAATACTGTGTCGAAGCCTTCCAGATTCGGCGGCAGGTCTTCAAACGGGAACGGCAGGTGCCAGGCATTCGGCTCGGACAAGTAACGCTGCACAGCCTGGAACTGGCAGAAGAACAGCCAGTTCGGGTCGACACCGATCACGCTGTCGGCACCGGCGCCGAGCATGCGCCACATGTAGTAGCCGTTGCCGCAGCCGACATCGAGGATGCGTTTGCCCTTCAGGTCGAGGTGCGGGGAGACGCGCGACCACTTCCAGTCCGAACGCCATTCGGTGTCGACATGCACACCGAACAGGTCGAACGGCCCTTTGCGCCATGGCGAGAGGCCCATCAGCGCGGTGCGCATCTGTGCGCGGGTGTCGTCGTCGCAATCGGTGTCGAGTTTCAGGCCGTTGAGCAGGTCGATTTCGCTTGGCTGGATTTTCGGCAAGGCGTCCAGCGCACTTTGCCAGCGCTCCAGATCGCCGTGGCCCTTCTCCATTTTCTTGTCGAGTTGCGCTTGCAGCGTGCTGGCCCATTCGGCCAGCGGTGTACCGGCCAGACGGCGGGCGAGGGGGGACAGATCAATCATGGCAAGGCAATCAACGAGGCAAAGTTAAGACATTGGAACCACGGCACGACTTTCGAGAACCCGGCGGCCAGCAGGCGTTCGCGGTGTTCTTCGAGGCTGTCGGGCTTCATGACGTTTTCGATGGCGCTGCGCTTCTGGGCGATTTCCAGTTCGCTGTAGCCGTTGGCGCGTTTGAACGCCACGTGCAGATCGGTGAGCAGGGCTTGTTCTTCGGCATCGTTGAAGCGCAGCTTTTCCGAGAGAATCAGCGCGCCGCCGGGCAACAACGATTGGCGAATGCGCGAGAGCAACGCGGTGCGCTGGGCCGGGGCAATGAATTGCAGGGTGAAGTTCAGCGCCACCACCGAGGCCGGTTGAAACTCCAGCGCGAGGATATCGCCCTCGATCACCTCGACTGGCAGCAATTCCTGAAACATCGAATCCTGACCATTGAGGTACTCACGGCAACGCTCGACCATCGCCGCCGAGTTATCCACAGCGATGACCCGGCAACCGTCAGTGCGCACATGACGGCGCAGGGCTTGAGTGACTGCGCCGAGCGACGAACCGAGGTCGTAGAGCACGCTGTTCGGCTGGGCGAACTGCGCCGCGAGCACGCCGAGGTTTTCGACGATGGTCGGGTAACCCGGCACCGAGCGCTTGATCATGTCCGGGAACACCCGCACCACGTCTTCATTGAAGGCGAAGTCAGGCACCTGGGCCAAAGGCTGGGCGAATAGGCGATCGGGTTCTTTGCTCACGGCGGCGTCCGGCGGTGTCGGTGGAAAAGGCCGGCATTTTAGCCAAAGTGCGGCATGGATGCTTGAATTGCTGATAAGCCGCTTCGGTGCGGTTAAAGACGGGTGATTCGGCGACTTTGAGTCGCCGCGCACGAGGCGATCTGAAGTTGTGAGTCACGCTCTGCGCAGCTCAGCGGGCCAAGGCTGTCTCAGCTGTCGATATAATTGACTGCGAAATTCCCGTTCAGCTTGATTCCAGGGGTTATCACACCGCCGTAGTCCTGGACCGTATCGATGGCATATACGCCGGAGACGGACTTGGAGAAATGGTCAACGGTCAGCTTCAGGGTCATGCTGATCGGCGTATATCGTATGTTGGCCTTCCCCGTCTCGGTGTCGACCTTTACCTTGGCATGGCCGAGGTTGTATTCGGCAGTCACGATGTCGTTATCGAAAGTGAACTCAATCTTGTAAATATCCTGATCAAGTGGGAGATAGTCGGCGCCCGTGATGGTAATTCGCTCGGTGCGGAACGCAGTGACTAACGGAAAGCTGAACGCCTCTGCGCCTTCAATCTGGCAGGTGAAGGCGTTGGCTTGGGGTTTGGAATCCTTGTCTTGAGTGCTCATGGCCGTTCCTTGAATACGCGACAGCTCATGGGGAGCTGCTCTGCGTCCACTCTAAACGTGAGTGCGAAGGGCTGGTAACTGACAGAAATGACAGTTTTTTATACGAATAGATCATGGAATCGTGCGCGGTTATCGCGAATGTCAGGAAGGATTCGCGAACCCGATCATTCCACGGAAATGGCGCAGTCAAAGGTTTCCACTGGCAGCACTTCCGGAGCCCACGGTTGTTGCGAAGTCAGGCGCAAACGCCCGGTGCCGGCCGCGAAGGCCTGGAAGCGCCAGGTCGAAACCCCCGCTGCGCCCACCACGCCGGCATCTTCCGGATTGCTGTAAACCTCGGGGCTGAGGGCGCGCAACACGCCGCCAGCCGAATCCTGAATCGCCCAGCGGTAGCCGGTGGTCGGGTTGCTTGGCAGGCTGATGATCAGGTTTTGCCCGACGTTGAGCCGCACGGGGCATTCGCTTTGTTTTTCCACGGTCACGTTGTGTTTCGGTTGCGTGGCGCAGGCCGCCAGCAAGGAAAGGGCGAGGGGGACAAACAGGCGAATGGGGGACATAAGGTCAGCAGCTCCGGCGGTTACGACGAACGGCGAGCATAACTGAAGATGAGACAAAGTGTGACAGTCAGGGAGAATGGTGTTGCAAGAGCTGACGCCTTCGCGAGCAGGCTCGCTCCCACAGTGATCAGCAGTGTCGACAGATTTTGTGTTCACTGCATCACCCTGTGGGAGCGAGCCTGCTCGCGAAAACGGTACAGCAGGCGCTACATGACTGTCAGAAGAGCACCTTCGCCACATCCGCAAACTTCTTCGCAAAGTGAACGGTAATCCCTTCCTTCAGGTAATCCGGCAATTCCTCAAAGTTACCCCGGTTCGGCTCCGGCAGAATCAGCTCGAAAATCTTCTGCCGGCGCGCTGCGATCACTTTCTCGCGCACGCCGCCGATTGGCAGTACATGCCCGGTCAGGGTCAGTTCGCCGGTCATCGCCACGCCTTTTTTCGGTGGCTGATTACGTGCGAGGGAGAGCAGGGCGCTGGCCATGGTTACGCCGGCGCTCGGGCCGTCCTTCGGCGTTGCGCCTTCGGGCACGTGCAGGTGGACGAAGGCTTCGTCGAAGAACTTCGCGTCACCACCAAATTGCTTGAGGTGCGAGCTGACGTAGCTGTAGGCGATCTCCGCCGATTCCTTCATTACATCGCCGAGTTGCCCTGTGAGCTTGAAGCCACGATTCAAGGTATGAATCCGCGTGGCCTCGATCGGCAAGGTCGCGCCGCCCATGCTGGTCCAGGCCAGGCCGGTAATCACGCCGGTGCCGGACAGCACTTGTTCGTTGCGGAATACGGGATGACCCAGCGAGGCTTCAAGGTCTTTCGGCCCGAGTTTGATCACCGCTTTCGGATCGTCGATCAGCTTCATCACCGCTTTGCGCACCAGTTTGCCCATCTGCTTTTCCAGCTGCCGCACGCCGGCTTCACGGGCATAGCCGTCGATCAGGGCTTTGAGCGCGGTGTCGCTGATGCTCAGGCTGCCTTTCGATACGCCGGCCTTTTCCAGCAGTTTCGGCCACAGGTGACGCTTGGCAATAGCGACTTTTTCTTCGGTGATGTAGCCCGACAGGCGAATCACTTCCATTCGGTCGAGCAACGGGCCGGGGATCGAGTCGAGGGTGTTGGCGGTGCAGACGAACAGCACCTTCGACAGATCCATGCGCAGGTCGAGGTAGTGGTCGAGGAATTCAACGTTCTGCTCAGGATCGAGGGTTTCCAGCAGCGCCGAGGCCGGGTCGCCCTGGTAGCTCTGGCCCATCTTGTCGATCTCGTCGAGCATGATCACCGGGTTCATCACTTCGACGTCTTTCAACGCCTGCACCAGTTTGCCCGGCTGGGCGCCGATGTAGGTGCGGCGGTGGCCCTTGATCTCGGCTTCATCGCGCATGCCGCCGACGCTGAAGCGGTAGAACGGCCGGCCGAGGGATTCGGCAATGGATTTGCCGACGCTGGTCTTACCCACGCCTGGCGGGCCGACCAGCAACACGATCGAGCCGCTGATCTCGCCTTTGTACGCACCAACAGCGAGGAATTCGAGGATGCGATCCTTGATGTCGTCCAGACCGGCGTGATGCTTGTCGAGGATTTTGCGTGCGTGCTTGAGGTCGAGTTTGTCCTCGCCATACACGCCCCACGGCACCGATGTCGCCCAGTCCAGATAATTACGCGTGACGGCGTACTCCGGCGAGCCGGTTTCCAGGATCGACAGTTTGTGGGTTTCTTCTTCGAGGCGTTTCTGCACCTGCGCCGGCAGGGTTTTACCTTCGAGGCGCTGCTGGAACTGTTCGAGGTCGGCGCTGCGGTCGTCCTTGGTCAGGCCAAGTTCCTGCTGGATGACCTTGAGCTGTTCCTTGAGGAAAAACTCGCGCTGATGCTCGCCGATCTTGCGGTTAACTTCTGCGGAAATCTCTTTTTGCAGGCGCGCGACTTCGACTTCCTTGCGCAGCATCGGCAGGACTTTCTCCATGCGCTTGAGCATCGGCACGCAGTCGAGCACTTCTTGCAGCTCGGGTCCGGTGGCGGAGGTCAGGGCGGCGGCGAAGTCGGTCAGCGGCGACGGGTCGTTGGGGCTGAAGCGGTTGAGGTAGTTCTTGAGTTCTTCGCTGTACAGCGGGTTGAGCGGCAGCAGCTCCTTGATCGCATTGATCAGCGCCATGCCATAGGCCTTGACCTCGTCGGTCGGCTCGGTGGGCTGGTGCGGGTATTCGACTTCGACCAGGTACGGCGGGCGATGGTGCTTGAGCCAGGTCTTGATGCGCACACGGCTCAGGCCCTGGGCGACAAATTGCAGTTTGCCGTTTTCGCGGCTGGCGTGGTGGACCTTGACCAGCGTGCCGTATTCGGGGAGGGCGCCGGTGTCGAAATGGCGCGGGTCTTCCTGGGGCGTGTCCATGAAGAACAGGGCCAGGGAGTGGTGTTCGGATTTGCTGACCAGTTCGAGGGTTTCGGCCCACGGCTCTTCATTGACGATGACCGGCAGGACCTGAGCCGGGAAGAACGGACGGTTGTGGATCGGGATGATATAGACCTTGTCCGGCAGGTTTTGCCCGGGCAGTGCCAGGCCGGTGCCGGAGGAGGTGTGTTCGATGTGGTCGGTTTCGTAATCGTCGTGATTGTCCGGGCGATCTTGCTGGTCGGTCATGGGGCACCTGCGCAATGGGGTATGGGGTCTTAGATGGGGCAGGGGTGGGGTGGTTTCAATGGGGCGGGTGTGTTTCTGCGTGTGTGTTCAGGTTTGCAAAGTTTTTGACCTTGTTAACCTTGGCGGCCTTTGGGCGGTGGCGAGATCCTTCAGGTGGGCACGGGTGCCTATTGGAATCTAACAATGTCTGTGCATAAATAGCAAAAAACGCTAGTGTTGGTTAGCTTTAACTATTAAATGGAGTTTTGATGGATCCCTATCGTAATCCGTTCGCCCCCGGGGCTGGTTTTCCACCACCGGAGCTTGCTGGCCGAGACCCTGTTCTCGAAATGGCTCGGATTTCCTGCGGCCGAGCAGTGAGGGGCAAACCTGCACGGTCGCTGATGCTCCTTGGCCTTCGTGGAGTCGGCAAGACGGTACTCCTGAATGAGATCGGCAATATCGCCAGACAAGAGGGGATGCTCGTTTCCCAGCTCGAAGCTCCGGAGAAAAATACACTTTCCACTCTTCTTTACCCTGAACTGCGACGCGTAATGCGTTCACTTTCGGGATTCGAAGGAGCAAAGCAAATTGCCAGCCGGGGTATGAGCGCCCTGCGCAATTTTGCCTCGATATTCAAAATCCATATCGGTGGCGTTGAGGTGGGCGTTGAGGGTGCTGAACCTGGGCTTGCTGATAGCGGCGATCTGCAACATGATCTTCCAGACCTGTTCGGTGTGATTGGCGAGGGCGCTAAAGCCGCTGGCAAGGGCTGGGTGCTGCTCATCGACGAGGTTCAGTACCTCTCGGAAGGCGATCTGTCGGCACTTATCGTTGCGATGCATCGAATGGCCCAGCGCGGGTTGCCTGTGGTTTTGGTTGGGGCAGGACTACCACAGGTTGCCAAATTGGCTGGTGAGGCGAAGTCCTATGCAGAGCGACTTTTCCTCTACCCGCCTGTAGGCGCGCTGGACGAAGAAGCAGCAAAACTTGCTGTTCGAAAACCCGTCGAGGAGGAGGAGCAGACGATCGAAGACGCTGCCCTCCAAGCGATTGTCGCGCGAACGAGGGGCTATCCGTTTTTTCTGCAGGAATGGGGTTCAACTTCATGGGATGTTGCTGCCGGCCCCATGATCACGCTCGCTGATGTCGAACGCGCTTATCCAGAGACTATCGCCGGACTCGATGCCGGCTTCTTCAAGGTTCGTTATGACCGGCTTACCAAAGCCGAGATCCAGTTTGTGATGGCGATGGCCACCCTTGGTGATGGGCCCTATCCTATGGCAGGTATCGCCAAGGTGATGGAGCGTGATCAATCATCGTTAGGCCCGGCCCGGGCCAATATCATTTCCAAAGGTATGATCTACAGCACCGACCATGGTTACCTTGATTTCACCGTTCCTCTTTTCGCGGAATACCTTCGCCGTCGTGGTGAATGAAAATCCGTGGTAGCGCCTTATGTAGTCAGCCGCCGAATTCTTTCCGAAAGTTCTGCCCCGCTTACCTGCCGGTACGCATGGATCAAGAGCATGGGCAGTACTCGATCTTGCGCTCATTGTGGAGCTGCCAAAGGCTGCGATCTTTTGATTTTGATTTTCTGTGGGAGCGAGCCTGCTCGCGAAGGCGGCCTGAATTTGACTAGGTTCCTTGAGTGAATGTAGGTTCTGACCAACGGTTGTATTGATGTCATATATAGCCCGATCAGGATATGGATTCGAGAAAGCCCATACCCGAGACGGTAATTTCACTATCGATTTTGATACGCAAGCTGATCATTACAAGATGTCTTTCCATGCGGTTGTTAATGATCCAGTCGCCGGCGACATAGACATTCTCGGGAGCTTTGACCTGCGTATGCAGTGAGATATCCTGCAGCCTCGATGTATTGCAACCCGTGGCAGACGTCGCTCCTCTATCAATACGCTCCGCTCGGAGTTTTCCTCGTGCCTGAGGTGTATTGGCAACTGACGATCCTTGACTCGCTGTATCGATACAAGGCGGCCAGTCTGGATTTTTCGCAAACATCCATGACCTGCTCAAATTGCTCGGCAGTTGCCTCGACGCGCCACTGTAGTGTTTGGCCTGTCTGACAATTGGATGCGCCAGGCGTGATGTTCATGGATTTCAATTCATTGAGCGCTGCACTACAGTCTTTTGCCTGCTCTGCGATATTGTCAGCCTGCACAGGGAGCCAGGCACTGAGTGCGAATATGGCAGCCGGCAGGGCGATACGCAGTTTCGAATAAAGGCTCATACAGAAGGTCCCCACAACCAGCGTTGTCAGATCGGCCACGTCAGTCCCTGAACCACAAAGAATCCATTACAGGTGAGTTCCCGCGTGTCATTCGTGTGCTGTGCTTTGCCGGAAAATTTGTAATCTTTGAGGTCGTATCGGTACACGAAGTTACTGATTTGGGTGACCGCGATAATTGAAGAAGTTGTCGTTTCAAATTCATAGGGACGAGGATCGGCTCGGTCTATGACAATCGTTTCTGAATAGCGCAAAGGGGAAGGATCCTGCGGGTAGCGAAGCGAGATGGAGATGATTCGCGCGCCCGACAAGCTGTCGTTGTGGCGGAAAGAAAAGTCGTATCCCCCTAACGCGTTGATGGAAATGGATGTGCTTGAAGTGCTGTAGCTGGTCAAGTCCAGATAATTACCGCTGATGGTGCCTTTGACATCAGTTTCAATAGAGCCGAACGCGAAGACGGCGTTGGGTACGTTTGGGTTTGCCATGAGAGCTGCCTCTGTATGATCCGAATAATGAAGAGGCAAGTCTGGGTAAAAGCGTGAAAGCTGTGAACTGTAATACCTGACAGTTTTTTATTCTTGTTCGCGATAATTATGCAGGCCCAGCGCATTTTCCGAACGCTACCGACCCGCCTGTCGGAAAACTCCGGCGCATTGATCAGCGTCTGCAGGACGAACCTGTTCACAACCGCTACCACAGGTTTATTCATTGCCTGCCAGGTTGCGCTCACAAAAAAAGGCGATGTCCCTCACGGAACATCGCCTTTTCATTACCGCCAGCTAACGCTTATTCCGGCAGTTTGTACGCAATGATGTAGTCACCCATCTTGGTGCCCAGCGAGCCGTGACCGCCGACAACGAGCAGCACGTATTGTTTGCCGTCCTTGCCGGTGTAGGTCATCGGAGTCGCTTGGCCGCCTGCAGGCAGACGCGATTTCCACAGTTCTTTACCGGTATTCACGTCATAGGCGCGCAGGTACTGGTCGAGGGTGCCGCTTAGGAAGCCGACGCCGCCGGCAGTGACCATCGAACCGCCCATGCTCGGTACGCCGAGGGTGAAGCCGATCGGGATTGGCGAGCTGTCGCGGCTGGTGCCGTTCTTGCGTTTCCACACGACTTTGCCGGTGGTCAGGTCGATACCGGCGACGTAGCCCCAGGCCGGGGCCTGGCACGGTACGCCCAGTGGCGACATGAACGGGTGCATGATCACCGCGTATGGCGCGCCAGTGTTTGGCTGCACGCCCGAGGTTTCGCTCTCGCGTTTGCTGCCGGCTTCGACTTGCTCGCGTGGGACCATTTTCGAGACGAAGGCCATGTAGTTCGGGCTGGTGAACAGCAGCTGGCGAACCGGATCGACCGAGACGCCGCCCCAGTTGAACACGCCGACGTTACCCGGATAGATCAGGCTGCCCTGTTCCGATGGCGGGGTGTACTGGCCCTCGTAACGCAGTTCCTTGAACTGGATGCGGCACAGCATCTGGTCGAACGGGCTCGCGCCCCACATGGCTTTTTCGGTCAGTTCCGGGGCCAGCAGGTTGAGGTCCGAACGGGCCTGGGTCGGTGCGGTGTGGTCGCCTTTCACGGCGCCTTGCGGTACCGGGATTTCCTTGATCGGAATGATCGGCGTGCCGTCACGACGGTCGAGGACGTACAGGCTGCCCTGCTTGGTCGGAGCGATCAGCGCAGGTTTCACGCCGTCGGCGGTTTTCATGTCGAGCAGGGTAGGCTGGCTGCCCACGTCCATGTCCCACAGGTCATGGTGGGTGAACTGGTAGTTCCAGCGCACTTTACCGGTGGCCAGGTCCAAGGCAACGAGGCCGGCGCTGAATTTTTCCGCGCCCGGGGTGCGGTTGCCGCCCCATTGGTCAGGGGTCTGGTTGCCCAGTGGCAGGTAGACCATGCCGAGTTTTTCATCGACGCTGGCCAGCGACCACATGTTCGCCGAGTTGCGGCTGTAGGTTTCGCCCGGGGCCAGAGGCTCGGTGGCGTCCGGCTTGTCGCTGTCCCAGTTCCACACCAGGTGACCGTCGCGCACGTCGAAGGCGCGGATCACGCCCGATGGCTCATTGGTCGATTCGTTGTCGGTAACGTGACCGCCCATGATCACCAGATCACGGGTAATCGCCGCTGGCGAGGTGGAGTAGTAGCCGCCAGCGGTGAACGGGCCGATGCCTTGGGTCAGGTCGACCACGCCGTTGGTGCCGAAGCCTTCGCAGATCTTGCCGGTGTCGGCGTTCAACGCAATCAGGCGGGCATCAGCGGTTGGCAGGTACAGACGACGCGGGCAGGCCTGAGCAACAGCCTGGCCGGCTTCGGAGATGACAGCGGAACCGGCGTTTTCAGACTTGGCATAGGCGGCTTCGTCGTAATACGACACGCCACGGCAGGTCATGTGGGCGAAGCCCTTGAAGCCGACCGGGCTCTTGATCTGTGGATCGAAGCGCCAGATTTCCTTGCCGGTGTCCGGGTCCAGTGCCAGCACTTTGCTGTGCGCGGTGCAGGCGTAGACCATGCCGTTGGCTTTGAGCGGGGTGTTTTCGTTGGTCAGCTCGACCGGGTCATCCGCAGTTGGCAGGTCGCCGGTCTGGATGCGCCAGGCTTCTTGCAGCTTGCCGACGTTTTCCGGGGTGATCTGCTTGAGCGGCGAGTAGCGGTCACCGAACTCGGTGCGACCGTAGGCTTGCCAGTCGCCATCCGGCATGGCCGGTGCGGTGCTGGTCATGTCCGCAGTGTCGCGGCCCAGTTCGCCGAAGGTCTCGCCCGGATGAGTGAAGAGGCTGGCCAGAGCGGTAACGCCGGCCAGAATCACAGCGACGGTCAGGCCGCCGGTGCCGATTTTCGCCGGGCCGTTGAGCAGCAGCGGACGACGGAACCATGGCAGCAGCATCACGAAACCGAGGACAAACCACAGCGCCAGACGCGGCACCAGTTGCCACCAGTCCAGACCGACTTCCCACAATGCCCACACGGTGCTGGCAAACAGCACGATGGCGTACAGGCCCAGCGCCGCGCGGCGACGCATCAGCAGCAGGATGCCGCTCAGAGCGATGCCGATACCGGCCAGCAGATAGTAAAGCGAGCCGCCGAGCATGCTCAGCTTGACTCCCCCGGCCAGCATGGCCAGGCCCATCAGTAGAAGCAGGATGCCGAGCAGGCCCGGTAGCAGACGGCCCCGACTCGAAGCACTTTCGGTGCTCATAGTGTGATTCTCCGTGACGTTTATGTAGTCCCGCGCTGTAGTCACTTTAGATGACGATTTGGCGCAGGCATGGTTCAGATAAAAACTTGTTCGGCTAACGAAATGCATTCCTGTGGAAGCGAGCCTGCTCGCGAAAGCGGTGTATCAGGCAACACTGCAGCGACTGACAGGCCGCCTTCGCGAGCAGGCTCGCTCCCACAGGGGTTAGCTGTGATCTTTAGAACGACGACTGGATCTTGATCCCGCCGATCAGGGCGTCGTCGACGTCGTTCACGCCACCGGGGTGGCGGATGTATTGCAGGTTCGGGCGTACGGTCAGCCAGTTGGTCACGTGCACGCCGTAATACAGCTCGGCGCTGTATTCGGTGTCCTGCGGTGGCAGGAACGCCGGATTGTCGTAGTCGTAGACGGCGTTGGCGCGGTTGCTCGCCTCGGCGTTCTTGCGATAGGCCGGGTTGACGTGTACACGAGCGAGGGCGAAACCGATGTCATCTTTGGCGCGGGCGTCGAACGGGCCTTTGTAGGTCAGGCCGGCCTGCACGTAGTTGTCGATGGCGTTGGTTTTCTTGTCGTGCATCGTCGCGTTGGCGAACAGGCTCAAACCACGCGAGTGGTCGCTGGCGATACTGGTCACCTGTTGCTGCACGCCCAGCCATACGCCGTGCTTGCTCGACGCACTGCGATAGGCTTCGCCGCTCAGCGCTGCCGGTTGGCCGTTCTGGTCTTTATAGACGTCAGAGGCCTTGGCATTGCTGTAGTAATAACCGGCGCGGTATTCGCCCGGCAGGCCGTTGAGCTTCGGCGTCCACACCAGTTCGATCGGCAGGATCGCGCCCTGGGTGCCGCTGCCGCTGAGTTTGAAACCGTTGCCGCGATCAAGGTTCGACGGGTTCTGCTCGTAGGCGCCGACCTGCGCATACAGCTCCGGCGTCAGGTGATATTTGACCCGCAGCGCCCATTGGCTGACCGGCCAGTTGTACCAGATGCCGCCGACCCAGTTGCCGACCTGCGAGCCGCAGAACGCGAGGTTCTGGAAGTCGCAGGGGAAGCTGTTGAAATCCTCGCCTTCGCCGAAACGGCCGACCTTGATGTCGAGCTTCTGATCGAAGAATTTCTGCTGGTACCACATCTGCGTCAGGCGCGTGGTCTGGCCACGGCCCCAGACTTCCTGGGCGGAAGTGAAGCCGCCAACGCGCGGGTCGTTGATGCGGTCGTTGCTGATGTTGTTGCCGCTGCGTTTGGTGATGGTCAGTTGAAATTCGGCGTCGTTCCAACCGAGGATCTTCTGCAGATCCAGATGGGTGCCGAGGCCGAACTGGTCGCTGTAGCGGGCAGTGCGGTCGTGGTCGTAACCGCCGTGCAGGTTGCTGCCCATTTCGCCGGTGTAATCGAGTTTGAAGTCGTAGCCTTTTTCCGCAAGTTCTGTGCGCGTGCCGTTCCAGTCACCGAGCATGTACGGTGATTCACTGTCGAAGGCCGGCGCCGCGTGGGCACAGGTCGCCAAGCCAAGGGCGGTGCAGCCGCCAAGGGTGCGCAGGGCAGAGATAGCGCTGTCTCGGGAGAAGGAAAAGTCAGGCATGAAGAAGTCTTTTTTTGATGTTTTCAGGTGCAGGCCGAACGCTTCAGATTGTCGCAGGCAGTGAAGCGTTTCAGCGGAAGGGCGGCAGGATAATGATCTGTAACAAATTGAGAAAGCGCTTTTGCAGACATGCAGCGTTTCGGATTTGGTAACAGTGCGGCAAACGGGCGCATTGTGAGTCGGGCCACAGCCTGCGATCTTCCCGGGTTGGCCTACATTTGCAGGAAGGCCTTCCACCTGCTCTGCCCCTCGGCTAAGGTGCGCGGCTTCTGCATATCACTTCGCCCAAAGGCCCGGCATGAACGAACAATCCCCCGATCCGCTGCACGGCGTGACCCTTGAACAGATCCTCAATGCACTGGTGACTCACTACGAGTGGTCGGGGTTGTCCGAGCGTATCGACATCCGTTGCTTCAAGAGCGATCCGAGCATCAAGTCGAGCCTGACCTTCCTGCGTAAAACCCCGTGGGCGCGGGAGAAGGTCGAGCGCCTGTACGTGAAACTGATGCGCACCAAGCGACCGCTCTGAGATGGACAGCGCGAGGCGCCGACGCCTGATCACCGGCCTGGCCGTGTTGGGCTGGGCCGGATTGACGATTCAGCTGTACCTGATCTTCTTCGCACGATTGAGCATCGGCGCCAGCCTGCTGGGCGGGCTGGTGAGTTTCTTCAGCTACTTCACCATATTGACCAATACCTTGGTGGCGACGGTGCTGACCTGCGCGGTCACCGAGCGCGAATCCGCCGCGCGGCGTTGGTTTCTGCAACCGTGGGTCAGCAGCGGGATCGCGGTGAGCATCGCCGTGGTCGGTCTGGCCTACAGCATCCTGCTGCGGCACTTGTGGCACCCCGAAGGCTGGCAGTTTGTTGCCGATGAGTTGCTCCACGACGTCATGCCATTGCTGTTTCTCGGCTATTGGTGGTGCTGCGTCCCCAAAGGCACGTTGCGCCTGAGGCACCTGCCGCTGTGGCTGATCTATCCGCTGGTGTATTTCATCTACGCCTTGCTGCGCGGGCATCTGCTCGGCGCTTATGCGTATCCGTTCATTGATGTGGCGGTGCTAGGTTATCCACAGGTGCTGGCGAATGCCGGGGGGATCTTGGTGGGTTTTGTGTTGGTGGGCCTGCTGATTATCGGCCTGGATCGTAGAAAGACCGCACGAAGTTGATATTCAATGTGGGAGCCAGCTTGCTCGCGAAAGCGGTGTATCAGTTTGCATGGATGTTGACTGACACACCGCTTTCGCGAGCAAGCTCGCTCCCACAGGGGAACTGTGGTCAGAGGAAAATCACTCCTCGTCAGAGCCTTCCGCGCGCCAGTAGCCGACCGCCTTGATGAACTGTTCATCGAGCCCATGCTCATCGATCAGTACCCGGCGGATCTGCCGTGAGACCTTGGTTTCGGTCGCCACCCATGCGTACAGATTGCCCTTGGGCACCTGCAATTGCTTGACGGTAGCCAGCAGGTTGTCCTTGCCGCCTTCGCGCAGCACCCAGATCACATTGAACGGCGCTGCGCTTTCCAGCACTTGCTGCTCAGCGCCGTTTTCCACTTCGATCACCACCAATGCCCGGCGATTTGCCGCCAGACCTTCGAGGCGGCGGGCGATGGCGGGGAGGGCGGTTTCGTCGCCGATCAGCAGATAGCTGTCGAAGATGTCCGGCACGATCATCGAACCGCGCGGCCCGCCGATATGCAGGAACTGCCCCGGTTGCGCCTGTTCCGCCCATGTCGAGGCAGGGCCGTCGCCGTGCAGGACGAAATCGATGTCCAGCTCCATTTTTTCCAGGTCGTAACGACGCGGCGTGTAGTCGCGCATCTCGGGCATCGGCCCGTTGTCCTTGCCGGCGTCCAGTTGCATCGTCTCCAGCGCCGCCGCTTGTTCGGCGTTCTGCGGGAACAGCAGTTTGACGTGATCGTCCGTGCCCAGGCTGATGAACCCGGCCAGTTCCGGCCCGCCGAGGGTGATGCGGCGCATGCGTGGGGTCAGGTCGGTGACGCGCAGCACTTCAAGTTTGCGCCGTTTGATTTCGTGCATCACGCGGTGAATGGTTTGAGTATCGACTGCAGTCATTCGGCTTTCTCCGTGGCAGGTTGAACGGCAGGGCCGTCGACGATGGCTTTGGCGGTGTCGTTGAGCAGGTCACGCACGCGCAGGATTTCTTCGGCGCTCCAGCGCCCATGGTGCAGCTGCAAGGCATGGCGCAGGTTGTGCACCGCTTCGTGGATTTCCGCCGGACGATCATGGCCGCGCAGCGAACGCTTGCTGACGTCGATGCGCATGCGGACGCCGTCGAGCGCCACCGCTTGTTCACTTAAAGACAAACGACCGGCGTCGGTGACGCTGTAACGCTTTTTGCCGGCCTCGGCATCACCGGCGATCAGGTCGCTCTCTTCCAGAAAGGTCAGGGTCGGGTAGATCACCCCGGGGCTGGGGCTGTAGGCGCCGTCGAACATGCCTTCAATCTGGCGGATCAGGTCGTAACCGTGGCAGGGCTGCTCGGCGATCAGCGCCAGCAACAGCAATTTCAAGTCGCCGGGGGCAAAGACTCGCGGGCCGCGGCCGCCGCGTTCGCGACCGGGGCGCTTCTCGAAGCCGTCGCGGCCATCGCCATGCTCGCGGAGGGGGGAATGATGGTCTCTCATTTCGCTTCTCTCTCGTCGTATTTAGATACAACTTAAGATATATCTTAAGCGCTGTGCAAGACGTTTTTAGCCTCTGGCGGCGCTCGACGGACGAGTGGTCAGCGTGAAAAAAGCCACAAAACTCTTTCCGATCAAAAATAAAAAGGCGTGACCTTAAAGTTAAAGTTATCGCTCTAGTTGAGCTCGAGTATATATTCTAATTTCTCGCAAGTTGCCGCGTTAAAGCGGCTAAGTTGCTGTATGGTTTTTTCCCTGTAACTGTGTGTAGGGCGCAACTTACAGCGAATGTTGCAAGTATCTGTTTTTTGTTCTTTTTTCTGGCGGGGTGTGGGGTTGTTTAACTACGAGTTTGTCGGAAGTTGCCTGCTTACATTCCAGAGGCAACAGTCGATGATGCCCGGCATTGAAAGTTCAAGTTGCTTCAGCGGTCGACGAGCAAAAGGTTTATGAACTTTCAATGACACCCCCTTATATAAAGCAAACAGGTACTGAACGATGTTCAAGAAATTCGCAATCGCTGCTCCACTGGCTCTTCTGGCAATGTCCTCCACTGCCTTCGCTGCGGGCGAGGCGTCGCACACCATCAGTCTTGTCGCCACAGTGCCAACCACCAGCTTCTTTGTGGTGCCGGTCGACCCTGATCTGGTCAACAAGGACCAGGACATGAGCTACAACCCTGCCACCGGCAAGATGACCGAGGTTAAAGGTTACTTCGACGTACGTAACACTGACGGCTCCGTTCACGCCAGCCTCAATGGCATCCCTATGCTGCAATCGGGTGTCGATCAGATTGCCCTGGACGTTGAATTCAACGGCAAGGTTCTTACCCAAGTGCCACAAATGGTTGTGGGTGAAGATGAATCCGACAGTAGCTACCGCGCATTGCTGAAAATCGCTCCGCGTGCCAGCTCCACATACGCGCCGGGTGATTACACCGGAACGATTGCAATGGTTTTCGATGCGGTACCTCCGGTCGGTTCGCGCTGATCGCGTGATCGCCTGCTAGACGCCCACCTTCACCGTGGGTTTGACCGGCGGGGCAAACATCCGTGTTTGCCCCGACGGACTTTCATTGTCTGAAAATCAGAGTACGAGTTCATGTTCCCGATGACACCCATCGCGGCTGCGCTTGCGCTGTTGTTCTGTGCCAGCGCAGTCATGGCTTCCGACGCCACCGGTACCACGCCACGCAGTTTGCTGGCGCAGGCCAAAGGCTTGCCGGCGGATTTCGAGGAGCATTTCTTTGATGTACCGCTGGCGGTGCGGGTCGAAGTCGATCAGCAGCCGCTGGGCGAAGCCATGGTGGTGCTGTCGCGAGATGACCGCATCACGCTTCTCGAATTCACCGATACCAGCGAAAACCGCTTTGGCCCGGCCGAGCGGGAAAAGTGGGCGAGCTACCTCAAACCCGGTGTGCCTCTGGGCGCGTGCCGCGGTTCGTGTCCCGATCAGTTTCTGGCGGTGCACTACAACCTGCAAAGTTCGCTGGTTTCGATCCTCACTGAAAATGCCGAGCGCGATGTTCAGGCCAAGCGTTATTACGAGCAACCCGACGGCGGCAGTCGTGGCCTGATGGTGCGCAATCAACTCAATCTCAATGGCGGCCAGGATCAGGATCTGGGTGGGCGCTTCGGCCTGGAAGCCAGTTCCAGTCTGGGCAACTGGAGCCAGACCCTCAACCTGCAAATGGCCCGGCTCGGCGGTCCTGACACCAAGCTGTATCACGCCGTGCATGAACTGCACACCCAGCGCGAACTGCAAGGCAGTTTCTTTCGCCTGGGCTATTTCACCCCCAATTCCGAAGGGCTGATGCGTCAGCCGCGCACGTTCGGCACCAGCCCCGACACCGCTGTAGGCCTCATGTATGGCAGCTCCGACAGCCTGGCGATCAACACGCCGATGCCGAGCGTGTATCCGATCTACGTGACCGCCAATCGTCAGGGGGCGGTGGAAATCTGGCGCAACGGTTTGCTGATCAACACGCAATCGGTGCCCGCCGGTCTGCAGTCGCTCGATACGCGGCCGCTGCCGGGTGGCATTTACGAGGTGGAGGTTCGCCTGATCGAGGACGGCCAGATCACCTCCACCACGCAGGAACTGGTCTACAAGCCGAGCAACTGGCGCAACCTCGACGAGCGCTGGCGCTACAACGTATTTGCCGGCGAAGAAAGCAAACTGTTGAGTAACTGGGACAAGCAAAGCAGTGGCAGCCCGACCGCCGGTGCATCGCTCAACTATCTGTTACATCCGCGGGTAATTCTCGGCGCCTCGGCGCGGCAAATTCGCGAAAAGCTGCAGTACGGCACATCCATCGACTGGACCCTGGCCAACCACCTCAGCCTGTATGCCAATGTCTACAAGACCGAGGACTACGGCACCGGTCTGGATCTGCAAAGCCTTTACAACTATGGCGCGGGCAGTCTGGTGATCAGCCACAACCGCAGCTGGCTCGACACCACCAACACCTACGAAACGCTGCCCGACGGCACTCGCGTTCGTCCGCGTAACGTGTTCGTCGGCCAGACCAGCAATTCATCGCTGGCGCTCAATCATCGGGTGAGCAGCAAGAGTTCGGTCAATGCCCGGGTTTCGCACAGCGAAGGCAATGTCGAAGGCGTAGGCCTGGATCTGGGCTGGACCCAGCGCACTGTGCTGCTGGGCAGTGATGCCAGTTGGCGCCTGTCGGTGTTTGATCGTCCGGGCAGTTTCAGCAGCGGCGATGCGCGCAACCGCGGGATCGATCTGAGCATCAATCTGGCGCTCGGCGCGCCCGGTCAACAGCTCACCGGCAGCATCGGCTCACGCACCGCCCGTGATGGCAAACGCGACAACAACGCCTCGCTCGGCTGGCGCAAGGATTTCAAGGATCACGTGCTGCAAAGCGTCTCGGTCACGGCGCTGACCGATACCTACGGCCTGGGCATGTCGAGCCTGGCCAATTTCCGCACCGATGCGGTCAACGGCGATGGCTTTATTCAACGCTCGTCCTACAACGGCAATTTCACCGGCGGCCTCAACCTCGACAGCACGCTGGTCGTCGGTGGCGCGCAGATGCTCATGACCAATCACAGCGAAGTGCGCGGCGCCGGGATGATCGTCGATGTCGAATCGGACATCGACGACATCGTCCTGCGTGCCGACGACTATAGCGGGAGCAGCGCTGCCTTGAAGCCGGGGCGCAATTTCATCCCGATCACGGCCTATCAGAACAGCTCCGTGAGCTTCGACTTCGAGGGCAATAACGTGCCCGCAGCGACCATCGAGCCGGCGCGCACTCGCTATCACCTGAACAAGGGCGGGGTGGAGTACCGCAAGATCCGTGTGATGAAAACCCTGACAGTGCTCGGTCGCCTGATCGATGAAGCAGGGCAGCCGCTCAAGGGCCATCATGTGATCAACCATGCCAGCCGTGGTGTCACCGAGGTCGACGGGTTCTTTTCAATGGAGATGAACGCCGGTTCGCCGACCCTCGAAATCCGTCGCGATAATCGCTTGCTGTGTCAGTTCCGCCTCGATGCCGACCAGTACCGCAGTGAAAACAACGTCCTGATGATAGGCGATCTGCGCTGCACGCCAGACACCGTGGCCGACGTCGGTGTCACCGCGCAGAAGGCGGGCTGAACCGATGACCGAGTCCACATTCGGGCGACACGCGCAGCGGCAATATCAGCGTTATCCGGGAAGCCGACGCATGAACGTGCGCGCCGGTGCCTTGTTCCTTTTTTCATGGAGTTGAAGTGATGAACCGTGGTTTTTTGCTGGGCGTGCTCAGCGTGTTTTGCCTGACGGCGCAGGCCGGGCCACAGATCAATGTCGGTACGGTGTACGACTATATGGATGGCGACAAGAGCACCTATCTGAAACGGGTGTTCAACAGCGGCGATGCCACCGCGTTCGTCAAGGTAAACGTTCTGGAGATTGTCTACGACGCCGACGGCACGCCGAAGGAAATCCCGGTTGAGAACGCTGCCGACGGCGCTTCGCGCAACGGCCTGATGGCCAGCCCGGCGCGGCTGATCGTCCCGGCCGAGGGCATGCAGGGCACCCGCTTGCTGTACATGGGCGAACGCGATCGCGAGCGTTACTTCCGCGTGCGATTCGTGCCGGTGGTGCCGGAAAAGGAAGACGAGTTCGCTGTCAGCCAGGAAGAACGGGAAGACTACAAAAAGGCACTGACGGCCGGGGTCAACGTGATGACCGGTTTCGGCACGGTGTTCTTCGTACGGCCCAGGGAAACGCGGTTCGCCACGACGATCAATGAAACCGACAGCCGCTACGAACTGCGCAATGACGGCAACACCGTGGTGATTGTCGACGAGTTCAGAAACTGCTCGTTGAGCGACGAAACCGACTGCGGTGTGACCACCAAACACCATGTGCTGGCGGGCAAGACGTTCGCTTTCGACAAGGAGAAGGGCCGTGGGTACCGCTTCTTCCTGATCGAAGGCAGCGAGAAGAAGAACCTGACGGTCAGCAGCCGCTAGGTCTGCTTTTCATTGACGCAACGGGTAACCAACATGATCAAGCAATGCACCGCCGTCGCGCTGATAGCCGCGGCGGCTCTGGCCAGCGATGCGGCCTGGGCGGCTCGCGAAGCACACACGTTCGAAGTGACAGTGGAAGTGCCGAACCGATCGTTCTACGTCATTCCCGCGGTGCCGGACTGGATTCACCGACCGCAGCGGCTCGACTGGAATCACTCGACCTCAAGCCTGAGCAGTGTGCGCAAGTACTTTGATGTGCGTCACGACACCAGTGCGATTGAAGCGCGGCTGGAATCCGCACCCTACCTTTCGAACGGTCGGCCGGCAGACGATATCAGTCTGCGCGTGACCTTTAACAAGGTGGAGCTGAGCGCCGAGATGGCACCGCGCGAGGTGGTGTCGCAGGCCGAGGCCGCTGCGGGGACACGGGTGCTGTTGCAGATCGACCCGATCAGCCCGGAGGGCGGCTACCGCCCCGGGGATTACGCCGGCAACGTGCTGTTGCTGTTCAGTGCCCGAGCGCCTGGCGAGTGAGATGGCTCGCGCAATGCTGGTATCGAAGTATTTTCTGGAGACCACCCATGATTTTTTCTAGCGCCCCGGGCATCCGCCCATGGATCGGATTGCTGTTGACGTTGTTCAGCGCTGCGGCAGTGGCCGAAGTGCACAACATTGATGCCACCTTCGAGCCGGACTTTGCCAATCCGCAAAAAAATCAGTTCAAGAATCAGACACCATCCGAGGGTTTCTGCCGTCAAGCAGCGGAAACGTGCGCGAATTTGGGCCTGTTCAGCCTGATCGCGCGCATCCCGTTCGCCGCCAATGCACCGATTCAGGCCAACCACGCCGATCCGCGCCAGGGTGGCATGGCCAAAGTGCCGTCCGACTGGAGGACTGTTTCGGTGACCAACGCTGCCGGTGACAGCCACATTGTCGAGGTGAGAATTGCCGGTATTGGTCACGAGGCGGGCTTCCCGTTGTCGTTCGCCGAGTTGACCGGAGGCGGCAGGTGGGATGACTTATGGGAAGGCGGCGGCTGGGTCTACGCTCCGCCACCGTGTCTGGGTGTCGGTGTCTTTACAGCGGGACAGCATGGTTACAACAGTTTCTGGAGAGTTCCGGAAGGGGCGGGAGTCTGCGCCAAGAAAGCTCTGTTCGATATCCCGCTTGGCATGAACTATCAGTATTTCGTCTACGCCTACGAACTGCGCACGCCGGATCCGCTGAAAATGGATGCTGGCGACTACACCGGTGCCATTACCTACACCGTCGGCCCGAACATGGATTTCGACATGGGCGATGTGATGATCCCGAACGACTCGATTCTGACCCTCAATTTCAATCTGAGGGTTACGCACACCATGAAGGTCGATATTCCTCCCGGCGGCAACCGCGTGGCGCTGCAACCGGTGGGCGGTTGGCAGTCGTGGCTGAACGAGGGCCGCAAGCCGACCCGACTGATGCGTGACCAGACGTTCAATATCTCGGCCTCGAGCCGCTTCAAGATGAACATCGAGTGCCAGTACGTCTCCGGCAACAACTGCGGGTTATGGGAGTCGAGCGCCGGCCATATGGCACCACTGGAAGTCAGCGTCAGCCTGCCCAACGGGCTGACCGATGGCGCCGGACAAGCGGTCAATCGCCGGCGATTGCTGCGCGATGGCACGGGCACCGAGTTGTTTCAGCCAAGCTTTTATCTGGATCGCAAGGTGGGCACGCTGCATTTCGAAGTAGCCCGCGATGCGGTGGATGGAATGCTCAAGGACGGATATGCGCGCAGCTATTCGGGTAATGTCACGGTGATCTGGGATTCGGAGGTAGGTTAAGCGCGATTCCGGTCAAGCAGCCCATGCCAGTCTGGCTGCGTTCAGACGCTCGATCGGGCCCCAGCGTCTTGCGCGGCTGCACGGGGCCAGCCTGGCACGACTCCTCGCGGTCTCTGCGACAGAAGCAAGAGCAGCAATGCGATGTCATCCGGACAGGATTGCCAACTGCGCCGGGCCGGTGGTAACCACGGGTGAATTTTTTGCCGGACGACATTGCGAGTCACTGCCCGGTTGCAGATACGGCGTGAGAATCGGCGCCATGCCCTTGAGCACTTGCGTGGGCAGAGCCGAGGTGAACTTGAAGTTCTCTGCCGAGCGCCCCGGGACGAACGCGGTAAGCGTGCCGAAATGGTGGTCGCCGATGTAGAACACGAAGGTCGCCGTGCGGTTGATCGACTTCGAACTGATGATCCGCCCGCCGGAGCCGATCGCCGCAATGCGGTTGTCGCCGGTGCCGGTCTTGCCACCCATGGCCAGCGGCGTGCCGTCGGGCAATTTGAAACTGCCCGACAACCGTTTGGCGGTACCGGCATCGACCACTTGCGACAACGCTTCGCGCATGGCTCTGGCCACCTCCACCGGCATCACTCGTTTACCCACGTGCGGATCGTTGACCAGTCTGGTTTCGTACGGCGTATCGGCGGCGAAATGCAGGCTGTCGATGCGCAGCGTCGGCATGCGTACGCCGTCGTTGAGGATGGTGCCGATCAGCTCGGCGAGCGCGGCGGGACGGTCGCCGGAACTGCCGATGGCGGTGGCCAGTGACGGCACCAGGTGATCGAACGGGTAGCCGACTTTCTGCCAGCGCTGATGAATGTCGAGGAACGCTTCGATCTCGAGCATGGTGCGAATGCGGCTGTCGCGCGCGCCTTTGTGCCGGCTCTTGAACAGCCAGCTGTAGACTTCCTGACGTTCGAAGTGGCTGGCCTTGACGATCTCGCTGAAGGTCGCTTCCGGGTGATGCAGCAGATAACCCATCATCCACAGATCCAGCGGATGGACCTTGGCGATGAAGCCCTGATCAGGCAAATCGTAACTGCCGGGGCCATAGGAATCGTAGAGGCGGATCAGGCGGTCATCGGTGAGTTTCTCCTTGAGTTTGGCGCCTTTGAGGTGGGCGCGAACAAAGCTGTTGAAGTCTTCCTGGCTGGCATCCGGCAACAGATAACGGTGCACCGCCGCCATGCGAATCGGCGTCGGGCGGATGCTGTCGAGGAAGGTTTCCAGGCGCGCCTGGGTGTCCTTGTTCTTGTACTTCTTCCAGAACTTGAGCAGGAACGAGGTGCCTTCGCGGTCGGCGAAACTGGCCAGGTATTCCTGACGGCGCGGGTCGCGATCATCCTTGAGCAATTCGCCGTTGGGGCCTGAGTAGGTGGTGTAACGGACGATGTCGCGCATCAGGCGAATGAACGGCAGGTTGATCGACTCGCGCAGCGAATCGCGCAGGGTCGGCAGGCGACCGTTGTCCTCTTTGCGGAAGTTGTTGAATCTGTGCAGGCCGCCGCCGGTGAAAAACGCCTCGCCGGGGCTGGCCGAATATTTGCGATCCAGCGCGGCGCCGAGCAGCTTCGACAGATCGTGATCCTTGTTCTGGATCAGGTAGTCGATGACCCAGCGGCTGAGGCGGTCCTGATCCGGCACTTCGACTTTTTTCAATTCCGGCCCGCTCATCGCGCCGTATTTGTCGTGCAGCTCGGCGACGATTTGCAGGTACGTGGTCAGCACACGCATTTTCGCCGTGGAGCCGAGTTCGAGCTTGCTGCCTTCGTTGATGTCGAACGGCTGGTCGGTGCTGTCGGTCTGCACGCGTACGCGCGAGCCGTCCGGGGTCAGTTCGAAGAGGGTGAAGCTGTAGCGCACTTGCGTGGTGCTGGTCGGCGTCAGCAGGCGTTCGCCGAGCAGGCCGATTTCGGCAGCGTAGACCGGATCGGCGAGTTTTTTCAGATAAGCCGTGGCCTGCGTTTGCAGGTCGCCCTGCAGGGTGCTGGTGGCTGACAGGTCGAGACGATCGAGGTCGTAAAGCGGCCGGTTGAGCATGCTCGCCAGGCGGCTGCGGGCAACGCTGATGCCCTTGTTGGTTTCAATCGGCTGCATCGTTGGCTGGGTCTGCCAGTCGCGGTATGACACGGTGCTTGCCAGCGCGGCGTCGGCCAGAGCGCTGTCGATCACGCCGTTCTGCTTGAGCAGGCGCAGGTGGCTGTCGGTGAGGCTGGCCAATTCGTCGCGGCCCTTGGTCAGGTAATGCGAAGGACGGCGCTGGGCAATCATCAGCGAAAGCATTTCACGCAAGGCCAGGCCTTTGGCGGCCATGGTCTGCGGGTCGGTCTTCGGGCTGTTCAGTTGCTCGTTGGCCTTGTTGAAATCACTGCCGTACCAGACCCGCAAACCTTCGGCCATGCCGTGCACTTCACCGTGGCCGGGTACTGCCGAGAGCGGCACGCTGTTGAGGTAGTCGCGCACGATGTTCTGCCGCGAACCGAGGGTCTGCGGGCCATCCTGATAGGCGCGCACGCTGGCGGAAATCATCTGGCGGATCTTCTCCGCGCCCGATACGGTCAGGCCATCGGGCGAGTGGCGATACTTTTCCAGTTGCGTCGCCAGGGTGCTGCCGCCGGCCGACTGCCCGGGCAGATGCAGCAACTTCGCCACTTGCGACCACGCCGCCATGCCGAAGCGCGGCCAGTCCACGGCCGGGTTGGCCAGCGGTTGTTTCGGGTCGAGAAGAAAGCGGTTTTCGATGAACAGCAGGCTGCTGACCACCACCGGCGGAATCGCCGCGAAGTCGGCATACAGTTGCTGCGGATAGTTGTATCGATACAGCGGCGCGCCTCGGCAATCGGTGATCGACAGCCCGGCCTGAATCTTTTCCGAATACGGCACGAACAGGCCTTTGTCGGTGTAACCGAGCAGGGCAGGGGAGAAGCGCGTCTGCTCGGTGATCACGTAATTGCGCTTGAGCAGACGCGGCAGGAATTCGTCCAGAGAGCTGTAACCCAGGCGCAGATCGAACGGCCCGTTGCCCGGATAACGAATCGCTTCGCTGGGGCCGGGTTCAAGTTTGTAGGTCAGCGAAGCGGCGTACTGGCTCAGCTCCCGTGCTTGAAAGCGCGAGGTGCGCATTTCCTTGGACGCGGCGAGTCCCACCACCACCGCAATGATCAAAAACAGCAACCAGAAAGCCTTCCACCCGTGCCGGTTGCGACGGGGTTTTTCAGGGACAGGCGCTTCATTCACACTTTCAGTCTGAACCACGGTTTTACTCGAATCGGTTTGCCACAAAGCGCCCATAGTCGACTGATCCATTCACGCAGATTGATCGGACTTGTCTGAAGCTTAGACGGTGGTTGAAGCCGGTGAAAAAAATGTGAAGAGCGGAGCCGGCGCTTTATCTGAATAAAACTGGAACAAACACAGTGGCGAGGGGATTCATCCCCGTTGGGCTGCGAAGCAGCCCCAAAACCTGCCAACACGGTTTCTACAGGCCCACCGCATGTGAGGAAATTGCGCCTGCTTCGCAGCCGAGCGGGGATAAATCCCCTCGCCACAAAGATACTGTTCACATCCCCATGATGTGTCTGTGCGAGCAATGGACTCCTTGTGGCTAGCAGATTTATCAGTCATGCAGGAACTCCCTGTGGCGAGGGGATTCATCCCCGCTGGGCTGCAAAGCAGCCCCAAACCTGCCACCACAGTTTCTACAGGCCCACCGCGTGTCAGCAAATTGCGCCTGCTTCGCAGCCGAGCGGGGATAAATCCCCTCATCACAAAGAGGCTGTTCACATCCCGGGATATGTCTGTGTAAGGAAAAGATTCCTGTGGCTAGCAGATTTATCAGTCATGCAGGGATTCCCTGTGGTGAGGGGATTCATCCCCGCGGGGCTGCGAAGCAGCCCCAAAACCTGCCACCACAGTTTCTACAGGCCCACCGCATGTGAGGAAATTGCGCCTGCTTCGCAGCCGAGCGGGGATAAATCCCCTCATCACAAAGAGGCTGTTCACATCCCCATGATGTGTCTGTGCGAGCAATGGACTCCTTGTGGCTAGCAGATTTATTCAGTCATGCAGGAACTCCCTGTGGCGAGGGGATTCATCCCCGCTGGGCCGCAAAGCAGCCCCAAAACCTGCCACCACAGTTTCTACAAGCCCACCGCGTGTCAGCAAGGTGCGCCTGCTTCGCAGCCGAGCGGGGATAAATCCCCTCGCCACAAGGATGCTGTTCACATCCCCATGATGTGTCTGTGTGAGCAATGGACTCCCTGTGGCGAGGCTGTTCATATCCCAGGATGTTGTCTGTGTGAGGAAGAAATCCACCTATTCCATAGAACTATTGTGCTCAGAGCCACCAGGCATCCCAAAGCGGGTAGTCACCGAGGTTATCGACCAGCCCGGCTCGCAAGGGATTATTGATGATATAGCGGGCGATGGGCTCCAGGTCCTCGCCGTCACGGATCGCTCGGTCATGGTAGCCGGTTTGCCACAGCGGTCCGTGACGTCCGGTTTTTCTGTTAACCGCATGCGTACAGCGAGCCTTTACACCGCCGATGACTTCGCCAAGTGAGCCGCGTTGCAATTGCATCAGCCAATGAAAGTGGTCAGGCATGACAACCCAGGCGATGGACTGCGCGACTCCTTGCTCATGAGCCCGGCGCAGTTCTGCAACCAGTAATCGGCCGGTCTGCCAATCTGCAAATACGGGCTGGCGTTCGTGGATGACTGAGGTGATGAAGTAGGCACGACCGTTTTCCGAGAAACGACCTTGGCGCAGACGGTGGGAGTTGGGACGGACTGGCATGTGAGCTTCCTTGCATGTGCTCCTGGCTTTTTCAAAGGTTAGTGGTTGGCCGCCCCGCTCGGCGCTGCAACTGTTGAGCGAAATTTCTGAATCCGTCGGGCGATTTATCCGTGATCAAGCGAGGCAAGACATCACACAGCGGATCAAATGCCCCAGGGCTGAAACATGACGCTGCACCATCGCTGTGCAATACTTCGCGGCTTTTTCAGTGGCGACTTTTCCTACGTAATGCAGGTAATGCCTCTCCGCAGAACCCACTATTGCCGAGAGTTGTCGCTGAATGTTGTGACTTTTAGAGTGAAAAATCCTGCCCTGAGCTTTTTATACTGCACGCCCCGCTGATCTTTCAGGCCCGCCCTGCAAGACGCGTCTGCCCACGAAGCCGACGCGGTTTCCTGCCCAGCCAAGGCCTATCGGCCGACGCTTCGAAACCCGGTGGTCATATCCAATAACAAGACGAGGTTGTACCCCTATGCCAGTTGGCAATCCTCTGCCGCACGGCGACACCGCTTCGGGCGGTCCGCTCAAACGAGAACTCGGCGAACGGCATATCCGCCTGATGGCGCTCGGTGCCTGTATCGGCGTCGGCCTGTTTCTCGGCTCGGCCAAAGCCATCCAGATGGCCGGTCCGGCGATCATGCTTTCCTACATCCTTGGCGGTCTGGCGATCCTGGTGATCATGCGCGCCCTTGGCGAAATGGCCGTGCATAACCCGGTGGCCGGTTCGTTCAGCCGCTACGCGCAGGACTATCTCGGTCCGCTGGCAGGCTTTCTCACCGGTTGGAATTACTGGTTTCTGTGGCTGGTGACCTGCGTCGCGGAAATCACTGCGGTGGCGGTGTACATGGGTATCTGGTTCCCGGATGTGCCGCGTTGGATCTGGGCCCTGGCGGCGTTGATCAGCATGGGCTCGATCAACCTGATCGCGGTGAAAGCCTTCGGCGAGTTCGAATTCTGGTTCGCTCTGATCAAGATTGTCACCATCATTGCCATGGTCATCGGCGGCGTCGGCATCATCGCCTTCGGTTTCGGCAATGACGGCGTGGCGCTGGGCATTTCCAACTTGTGGGCCCACGGCGGTTTCATGCCCAACGGCGTGACCGGTGTGCTGATGTCGCTGCAGATGGTCATGTTCGCCTACCTCGGTGTCGAGATGATCGGCCTGACCGCCGGTGAAGCTAAGAACCCGCAAAAGACCATTCCTGACGCGATCGGCTCGGTGTTCTGGCGGATTCTGCTGTTCTACGTCGGTGCGCTGTTCGTGATTCTGTCGATCTACCCGTGGAACGAAATCGGCACCCAGGGCAGCCCGTTTGTGATGACCTTCGAGCGGCTGGGCATCAAGACCGCCGCCGGTATCATCAACTTCGTGGTGATTACGGCGGCGCTGTCGTCGTGCAACGGCGGCATCTTCAGCACCGGGCGCATGCTCTACAGCCTGGCGCAGAACGGCCAGGCCCCGGCCGGTTTCGCCAAGACCTCGAACAACGGCGTGCCACGCCGCGCGTTGTTGCTGTCGATTGCGGTGTTGCTGTTGGGTGTAGTGCTCAACTATCTGGTGCCGGAAAAAGTCTTCGTCTGGGTCACCTCGATTGCCACCTTCGGTGCGATCTGGACCTGGGTGATGATCCTCCTCGCCCAGCTGAAATTCCGCCAAGGCCTGAGCGCCAGCGAACGTGCCGGGCTCAAGTACAAGATGTGGCTGTACCCGGTCAGCTCGTACTTCGCACTGGCGTTTCTGGTGTTGGTGGTCGGGCTGATGGCGTACTTCCCCGACACCCGCGTGGCACTGTATGTCGGGCCGGCGTTTCTGGTGTTGCTGACGGTGTTGTTTTACGTGTTCAAGTTGCAGCCGACGCAAGTGTCGCAAGGTTCGGTGCGTTCGGTTTCTTGAACCGTAAGTGTGTAAACAACGAAGCCCTGATCGAGAGATTGGGGCTTTTGGTTTTATGGGCACGGCGATTAACGGTGAACGCATTGAAATCGCACGCGATGAGCAATTGACACGTGAGTACGACAAGATGACCGCTGGTCGGATACAGCCCTCGACCTGTAATTTCTGACAGTAGACCGTTTTCAAGCTCTGACCTAGCTTGGAGGTCCGTCCTCTGGAAGCGGCTGGCAACCACCATGAAAGGATTCTCTGCAACTACCGTTATCGGACTGGCCGATGCGCTCATCCATTGGCAAATATTTTTCGTGCTTTGTCAGGCGGCCGCCCTGAGTCAGGCGGCCAGCAACTTTGCGGCGTTCTGCGTAGCTGCTGCGCTCTCTTTCTATCTGAACATGCTTTATATCTTTGAAAGGGAAACGCCGGTATTTCCCTATCTGATGTTCATCGGCCTGATGGGCGGCGTCAGTTATGGCGTGGGTGTCATCGGGGACGTCTGGCGCTTGTCCGGGCTTGTGACGGTCGCTTCGTTTTCGCTGGTGAATATTGTTTCAGGGTACTGCGTTTTCCGCTTTGTCCTTTTTCCAGGGCGACGGGCATGAACGTCTCTCCGCCTGACGTACTGCCGATGTCAGCGTCCTGCGCTACTTCAATGCCCTTCGTGGTTGATCTGGACGGGACCCTCGTCAAATCTGATCTGCTGTTCGAATGTGTGATGTCCTTTGTCCGCAGCAAACCATTGCACTGCCTGAAACTCTTACCCTGGCTCTGGCATGGCAAGGCGTATCTGAAAGATCGACTGGCAATGGCGACGGACATCGATGTCGCGACTTTGCCCTATGATCCCGACGCGCTCCGGATGATTGAGGAACAGCGCAATGCCGGTCGGAAAGTTGTTCTGGCCACGGCCAGTCATCACACATTGGCGGTACGTATCGCCGAGCACCTGAAGCTCTTTGATGACGTTCTGGGTACGACCCTTGAGCAGAACCTTTCCGGAACGAACAAGCGTGATGTGCTGGTGACGTTATATGGGGAAAAAGGGTTCGATTACATCGGTAACTCGCTGGACGACTTGCCGATTTGGCGCTCGGCCAGACGTGCTTATATCGTCAACCCTTTAGCAGGCGTCGAACGCGCCACCCGGCACATGGATAATGTAGTTCAGGTGGTTCAATCTCGGGTTACGTATTTCAGAAGTTTGTACAAGGCCTTGCGCATTCATCAATGGATGAAGAATGTGCTGATTTTCGTTCCCCTTCTTGCGGCGCATCTAATGGCCAATCCGCTGCTGTTGGGGCGCGGCATGCTGGCCTTCATACTTTTCGGCTTGTGTGCATCGAGCGTCTATCTCCTGAATGACTTGCTCGACCTGAACGATGACCGCAAGCACCCGACCAAACGCAATCGACCCTTCGCCAGTGGATCGTTATCTATCCAGTCCGGTCTGGTGGTTTTTCCCCTGCTGTTGTCAGCTTCGTTCATCGGTGCCTGGTTGTGGCTGCCTCATCCATTCGTTGCCGTGCTCGCCTGTTATTACATTTTGACGCTGGTGTATTCGCTGGCGCTGAAGCGGTTGATGGCACTGGATGTGATCGCCTTGGCGCTGCTTTATACCTTGCGCATCATTGCCGGTGGCGCCGCGTTTGGCCTCGACCTGACGGGGTGGATGCTGGCTTTTTCCATGTTCATGTTTTTGAGCCTCGCGCTGGTCAAGCGTTATGCCGAACTGTTGCTGGCGCTGCACAGCGGCATCACCGGTAAGACCGGCGGCCGCGACTACTTCCCTGCGGACCTGGCAATGCTCTCCTCTTTGGGGGCCGCATCCGGTTATCTCGCCGTCCTGGTGTTGGCGCTTTACATCCATGACAGCGTGACTACCCAGCTGTACGCATCTCCCCGATGGCTCTGGTTTGCCTGCCCACTGATGCTGCTCTGGATCACCCGTATCTGGCTCCTGACGCATCGAGGCCGCATGAATGAGGATCCGGTGGTTTTCGCACTGCGTGATCGCTTGAGTCTGGTGATGGGAACGGCGTTCTGCCTGATTTTCTGGGTGGCGGCATGAGCCACTCGACTTGCCATCGCAGGCGCTATGGCGGGACCTGCGTCTTTTGACAGATTTTTGCTTCGAATGGAGTTCGAATATGAGTCAGCTGAACGTCGAAAATTTCTACCGCAACTCTCGCATCAATACCTCGGATATGAGGATTGCGATACTGGTTTTTTTTGTGCCGACGGGTTTGTTGTTGTTGTCGACGTTGGTGATGAACTCTGGGGTTATGATTTATACGCTGGATGACCCCTACATACATATGAAGATGGCCAGAAATATCTGGAATGGCCATTACGGAATAAATCTTCATGAATACTCTGCGCCGTCGTCAAGTATCATATGGCCCTTTCTACTGGCGCCTTTTTCATATCTAGGCAGCGTATTTTTTTATGTGCCGTTAGCGCTGAATGCAGTGTTTGCGTTTTTGACGTTTTTGTTGGTATTCAATCTTCTAAAGAGTCTCGGTTGCAAATACGCAGCGTTGATCACGTTTGCCATATTTTGCTCATTTAATTTATATGGTCTTGTTTATAATGGCATGGAGCATAGCCTGCAGGTCGCTCTGACGGCTTTTATTGCTGCAAGTATTGTTCGGCGGGAGTATTTGCAGGAAGAGAAAATAACGAACTTTACGTATTTCGCCATTTTTTTGTTGCCACTGGTGCGTTATGAGGGACTGGCCGTTTCGCTGCCGACGTTAATTTATCTATTGATCAATGTTGAACGTAAAAAGCCTTTGTTTTGCGCTATTGCAATACTGCTCGCCCTGGTCTCTTTCAGTTTTTTCCTGAACAGCCTGGGGCTGGGCTGGTTACCCTCTTCAGTGCTTGCCAAAAGCGATATCAATGATATGGCGTCATTGGGGCTGCATGTTTTAACGCAATACGGCCAATGGGGGTGGGTGGTCTACACGGTATTGATGGTTTGCGCGTTTTTCGCTGGGAATAAATCGGTGATATGGCTGCTGCTCAGCGTTACGTTACTTCATATGGTATTCGGCAAGTCGGGTTGGTACGGGCGATATGAAATTTACTGGCTGGTATTCGTCGCCATGTTGATCCTCGCAATCTGTAGCACGCAACTCGTCGGGAGGGGGATGGTGCTTGTATTCAGCTGCTTGCCCGTGGCGTTCACTGGGCTTGTCTACGTAACATTAAGCACTCCTTGGGCATCCGCAAATATCTATAATCAGCAATATATGATGTCAATGATTGTCGGTCGTTTGAATGAAGCCGTGGCGGTTAACGATCTGGGACTTGTTTCGTTGGCGACAGACAATTACATATTGGATCTCGCGGGTCTGGCTAGTTATGAGGCCTTACTGTTGAGACGTAAGCAAAAAGACTCGTTGTGGATCGGGGGGCTGATGAAGCGGCATAATGTCAAATACGCTTTTATTTATGAAGAGTGGTTCGCCGGGCGTCCTGCCAACTTCCTGAAAGTTGCTATTTTGAAATTGGCAGTTCCGAATATAACTTCAGCCGAGAGTTCTGTCTCTTTGTATGCAGTGGACTCGGCATCCGCTGACAAGTTGAAGGTTGTATTGGCTGTGTTTCGCAAAGCATATCCGAGTCGTCAATTTGAGCTCATCTATGTTCAGTAACCTAAAAATTATTCGTTGGATTTTTTACCAAGGATAGGAGGTGACACCATTGTTACTTTCGTCATGGGGCAACTACCCCTTTGCAGCACAAACTGGTCATCCTTGCCAATGGCGAGCCGATATCAGACCGCAGTGGCAGCAGTTGATCGAATCACACGGGACAACTTTGCCGTTTGGCAATGGCCGCAGCTATGGCGATAGCTGCATGGCTGCAAGCGATCATGTGCTGCAATTGCGTCCTCTGAACCGCTTCATCGAAGCCGACTGGGAAAAGGGTGAGATCTGCGCTGAAGCCGGCGTGACACTGGGCGAGATTTTACAACTCGCCATTCCCCGTGGCTGGTTTTTGCCCGTCACGCCCGGTACGCGGCATGTAACGCTGGGTGGGGCGGTAGCCAACGACGTCCACGGGAAAAATCACCATCGCTGCGGCACGTTTGCTCATTCGCTGGTGTGTTTCGAACTGCACCGATCCGTGCAATCGCCGATGGTCTGTTCGCGGCGGGAAAATCCTCAGTGGTTTGCTGCGACCATCGGCGGGCTCGGCCTGACGGGCGTGATTACCTGGGTGCGCATTCGTCTGCGCAAGATCCAGTCGAGCCTGATCGACAGCACACGGGTGCGTTTTGACTGTCTGGATGATTTTTTTGCCCTGTCGGCCGACATGGATGCGCAGCATGAATACAGCGTCGCGTGGATTGATTGCCTGGCCAAGGGCAATGCGCTAGGGCGCGGATGCTTCACGGCTGGTGATCATTGCGTGGCGGGGCCCCTTGAGATCGCTGCACCACGTTCTCTGTCTGTCCCGATCCGCCCTCCGGTATCGCTGATCAATTCGCTCACCTTGAAACTGTTCAACGATCACTACTGGAAACGGCAGCCAACGAACGGACAACATCAAAAGGTTGGCTACAGCTCGTTCTTCTATCCGCTGGACCGTATCGAAAACTGGAATCGTATCTACGGACGCAGAGGTTTCCAGCAATTTCAGTGCGTATTGCCGGCCTCGGGTGCAGCCGTGGCACTGGCCGAATTACTCAAGTCGATTGCGCGCAGCGGCAGTGGCTCTTTCCTCGCGGTGCTCAAGCGTTGTGGCGACATTCCTTCGCCGGGATGGCTTTCCTTTCCTATGCCCGGTACTTCATTGGCGCTGGACTTTCCACACGACATAGATCTGCCGAAAAAACTTCTGCCGCGTCTCGACGCCATCGTGCGGGAAGCAGGCGGTCGTTTGTACCCAGCCAAGGACGCTCACATGAGCGGTAGCGATTTTCGCCAGGCCTATCCCGCCTGGGAGCAACTGGAAGCGATGCGCGATCCGACCCTGATGTCCCGTTTCTGGCAGCGAGTCACTCGATGAAAAAAATACTGATTGTGGGCGCCACCTCGGCGATTGCCTGTGCTTGCGCACGATTGTGGGCGGCTGATCGCAGCGAATTGTTCCTGGTTGGCAGGGATGCGCAAAAGCTTCAGCAAACCAGCATCGATCTGCAGGCTCGAGGTGCCAGAGCCGTGACCACGTACGTCATGGACGCCAGTGATATCGCCGCACATCCGGTCATGTACGAGAAATGCCTGGCGACGTTGCAGACGGTGGATATCTGTCTGATTGCCTATGGCTCGCTGCCAGATCAGTACGCGTGCGAACAACACGTTGAACAGGCCATGGAGCAGTTCGCCAATAACGGCAGTTCAATGATCGCGCTGTTGACGCTGTTGGCAAATCGCATGGTTGTCCAGCAGCACGGCACGCTGGCGGTCATTTCATCGGTTGCCGGGGATCGAGGACGACCTTCCAATTACCTGTACGGCGCGGCAAAGGCGGCGGTTTCCACGTTCTGCGAAGGCTTGCGGGTACGCTTGTTCAAAGCGGGTGTGCATGTGATCACGATAAAGCCTGGGTTAGTCGACACGCCCATGACGCGAGGGTTGGCGCTGCCCTCCGTGCTTGTAGCGCAACCGGATACGGTTGCCCGGCGAATAGTCAGAGGGATCAATCGACAGGTGGCGGTGCTGTATGTGCCCGGCTTTTGGGCGGTGATCATGTGGCTGATTCGGGTGATGCCGCAGCCGCTGTTCAAGAGGCTGAACCTGTGAATCAGACGCTGATGTTATCCGGGTGGCGTTACCGCGTTTTGATTGGCTCGGTGATCTGCTCCGCCCTCGCTTATCTCGCTGTTTCCCTGTGGGGTGGGTGGTCGGCGGTGAGCGCGGCGGTCAGTCGAGTAGGTTGGTGGCAGTGCGGGCAAATCGTCGGCGTGATTTTGCTTGGATACGGTCTGCGTTTTTTGCGTTGGCAGGGTTATCTGTCTGCCCTGGGTCACCGGTTGCCCTGGCGGCCGAGCTTGAACATCTACCTGGCCGGATTCGCCCTGACGACTACTCCCGGCAAGGCCGGGGAGGCGTTGCGCGGTGTTTTGCTCAAACGTTTGGAGGTGCCTTACGCACAGAGCTTTGCCGCGCTGTTCAGTGAGCGGCTTGCGGACCTGCTGGCGATGGTGGGCCTGGCATTGTTCGGTTTGAGCGCGCATCCGGAATGGTTGTCGATGGTCGTTGCCAGTCTCGTCCTCCTGGCATGCGGTGCATCGATGATGTTTTCGCCAAGCCTTGCCAGCGCGATTGATCGTCGCACTGAGCAACGGCACGACAGATTCTCGCGGTTGCTGGGGCATGCCGTTCAGGTATTGCGTCAGTCGCGCCGCTGTCATTCCCCTCGTCGCCTCATGGGCGCAACGCTATTGAGCCTGCTGGCCTGGGGGCTTGAAGCATTGGCGTTTTACTGGATTTTGCAGGCGATGGGCGCGGACGTGAGCCTGACGTTAGCGATCTTTATTTATGCGGTGGCCATGTTGGCGGGGGCGTTGAGTTTCATGCCGGGTGGGCTCGGTAGCACCGAAGCAGTAATGGTGGGGTTGCTGGTGTCGAGTGGCGTGGAATTGGCAGATGCGATTGCGGCGACGGTTTTGTTGCGGTTGGTGACGTTGTGGTTAGCAGTTGGGTTGGGAACGGTTGTACTAATTCAAATAAAAGTCTGATTCCGGACAAGGCTGTTGTTCGGAATGTCGAGAGGGGACTATGCGTATCCTGACAAATAAGAATACTTTAATAGTTTATGTTTTATTAGGATCTTGTATTGCGCTTGGTGCAATACTTAGAAGTTATAATATTTTTGATAAAAGTCTGTGGATGGATGAGCTTTTTAGTGCGTGGGCTAGCGATCCGGAAAATAGTCTCGAAACGGTTTTTCATAGGACGGTCGAAGACGTACATCCGCCACTATTTCAAATATTGCTTTGGGTTGCGTATAAGATTTTCGGTTATGACGAAAGGGTGGGGCGGGTTTTTTCAATGGTTTTGGGTGTTGCGGTTATCCCAGTCATGTACGTTCTTGGGTATAAATTGTTCAATGTGACAGTGGGGTTGTTTGTTGCGTTCTTGTCGGCAATTAATTTTTACTTGATTGTGTTCTCTCAAAATTCTCGATCTTACGAGTTGCTGGTGTTTTTAACTGTTGTGTCTTTTGTTTTACTGCTTGATTTGATCAGGAAGCAAAATTATTCAAGCGCAATATATTACGCGCTGGCGTGCGCGGCTTTGGTCAATACGCATTATTTTGGTTTTCTGCTGGTCATGAATCAGGCCTTGTTTTTAATGTGGTTTTCATTTTGCCCGCGTTTTAAAAAGCGTGTTTTTTTTCTCGGTGCGGGAGCTGGCGTTGTTATCCTAGCGTCAATTGTTCCAATAATTCCCTATATTTTGATCAATATGGAAAGAAAAGATACCTGGATTCAGGTTCCTGTTGGAACATTTGCAGTTGAATCATTGGTGTTGCCCTTCGGTGATCTATCTGCGGCGTTGTTGAGTCTTGTGCTTCTATTATTCGGGTTGAACTCGTTGATTAAAAAAGATGCGGAGCGCTTGCCCTTGTCACTACTCTTGAGTTGGTGGTTGATAAGTTACGCAGTCGCATACGTGAAATCGATTTTTTTTACCCCTGTATTATCGGAGAAGAATATTATTGTTTTTGTTCCGGTGTTGCTGGTTTTTATTGCTTGTGGTGTCGAGCAAGTAAGAGGGGGTGGGGCAAGAGTAGTGTTGCTCGCATTCCTTGCGTTGGTGTCTGTTTCCTATTTTTTAAAAGGAGCAGATTTGCCTGAAAGTGTAAGGATTGAACACGACTTGAGGTCTCCGGCTATCAAAATAATTAATGAAGGGGGAAATATTCCCGTGTATGGACGTTGGGATACTCTCCATGCGACCTACTTTAAATTATTAGGTGCTTCAATTGACGTGGCAGGTCTTGATGTTATTGAGGATGGTATGGCTGCAGGTAAGGCGCCGGTCTGTTTTTTTATGATCGCCGATCAATGGGATAGGGAACACATCAATAACTATCCGAATAAGTATTCGGTCGAATTAAAAGATACGGCCGAATTCAAGAATTCGGCCGTTCTCAAGTACTGTGTCATGGGACATTCAGTTGAGCCACCATGATATTGCTTTTCTGAATTCAAGAATCGGAGTTCCGAATAGGTACGATGTTCCGTCTGTTCTCTAAGCTGCGACGACCTCGCTCGGCTCAAAACTGTCCGCCCGCGCCATCTGCCACATCCGCGAATAGAACTCGCCATTCACTTCACCGGTGAGCAATTCCCCCGGTTTCAAAAACACGTGCAACTGCGAGAACAGTTTGATCTCGGTCGCCGACATGCGTCGTACCAGATGCTTGGCCGATAGTTGCGACGGATGCTCAAGCCCGGCCGCCGCGAGCATTTCCGCCAGTGCTTTGAGCGTGCTGCGATGGAAGTTGTAGACGCGCTGGGCCTTGTCCGGCACCACCAGAGCGCGTTGGCGCAGGGCGTCCTGGGTGGCGACGCCGGTCGGGCATTTGTTGGTGTGGCACGACTGTGACTGGATGCAGCCGATGGCGAACATGAAGCCGCGCGCCGAGTTGGCCCAGTCAGCGCCGATGGCCAGCACGCTGGCGATGTCGAAGGCGCTGACGATCTTGCCGCTGGCGCCGAGTTTGATCTTGTCGCGCAGGTTGAGGCCGACCAGCGTGTTGTGCACGAACAGCAGGCCTTCGCGCATCGGCACGCCGATGTGGTCGGTGAACTCGACAGGCGCTGCGCCAGTGCCGCCTTCCTTGCCATCGACGACGATGAAGTCCGGAAGGATGCCGGTTTCCAGCATGGCCTTGGCAATGCCCATGAACTCCCACGGATGGCCGAGGCAAAATTTGAAGCCGACTGGTTTGCCACCGGACAGTTCGCGCAGTTGCTGGATGAACTGCATCATCTCGATCGGCGTGGAAAACGCACTGTGGCGCGACGGCGAGACGCAGTCCTCGCCCATCAGGATGCCGCGTGTTTCCGCAATCTCCCTGGTGACCTTGTGCTTGGGCAAGATCCCGCCATGGCCGGGTTTGGCGCCCTGGCTCATCTTGATTTCGATCATGCGCACTTGCGGATTCTGCGCCTGCACGGCGAAGCGCTCAGGGTCGAAACGGCCGTCGCTGGTGCGGCAGCCGAAGTAGCCGCTGCCCAGCTCCCAGGTCAGATCGCCGCCGTGTTCGCGGTGATACGGGCTGATGCTGCCTTCACCGGTGTCGTGGGCAAAGTTGCCGAGTTTCGCGCCCTGGTTCAGCGCGCGAATGGCGTTGGCGCTGAGCGAGCCGAAGCTCATCGCCGAGATATTGAAGATCGACGCTGAATATGGCTGCGTGCACTGCGGCCCGCCGACAGTGACGCGGAAACCATTCGGGTCGCTCAACGGCGCCGGGCGCATCGAGTGGCCGATGAATTCGAAGCCGGACTGGTAGACGTCGATCAGTGTGCCGAACGGTTTGTCGGCGGTTTCGTTTTTCGCTCGCGAGTACACCAGCGAACGCTGGGCGCGGGAGAAGGGCAGGGCGTCGCTGTCGGATTCGAGCAGATACTGGCGAATCTCCGGGCGGATACCTTCGACCAGATAACGGATGTTGCCCAGAATCGGATAATTGCGGCGCACTGCATGGCGCGTCTGCAACAGGTCGAACACGCCGAGCAGGCTCAGCACCGCGGTGATGGCGGTGATCGGCCACAGCCAGTCATGTTCGAGAAAGGGCAGGCTGGCGAGGGTGAAAATCACGCAGACGGCAAAGAAGGCGTAGCGGCTCAGCAGCGACAGGCTCATACGGTTTCCTTGGTTCGGACTCAATTTTGTGCAACGGCACGCATTTCTGTGGGAGCGAGCAGGCTCGCTCCCACAAAAAGCGTTAGTCACATTGTTTCAGGCGTTCTGCGCCTGCAGAAAAATCGAAAACAGCTCGGACTGGGATTTGATCCCCAGCTTGCTGTACATGTGTTTCTTATGGACTTTCACGGTTTCCACGGAGATTTCCAGCTTGCGGGCGATTTCCTTACTGGAACAACCGCTGAGCATCAAACGCCCGACGTCCAGTTCCCGCGCGGTCAGTTGGGCGCCCTTGAGCTGTTGCACCGACGCTTCCAGTTGCACCCGCCAGTCTGCCTGCGCAGGTGCGGCGGCGAGGGCCACGGTTTCGTTGATTTCGTACGGCAGGCGCTGGCGCAACAGGCCCAGCACCCATGGTTGAATCAAAGACAGCAAAGCGATCTGTTCGCCAGTGAAACGTTTTTCACTGCCCAGCGACAGGCACAGCGTGCGCTCGCCTTCGAGCTGGCAATTGAACTGGATTTCGTCGGCCACCACATTCAGACGAAAGTATCGCTGGTAGTACTCGGTCAGCTCGAAATGCTCCGGCGCGACTTCCGAGAGGCGATACAGGCCGGTGCGCGACTGCTCGCGGCAGGCGATGTAGAACGGATCGAGCAAATACAAACCGCGCAGGTAATCCTGGAACAACGGGTCCGGGCTGCCGTCCTCGCCGGGGCATTCGGCGAAGACTTGCGGATGCTGATCGGCGCTGAACAGCAGCACCACCCAGCTATCGAACGCCACGTACTGCTCAAGCAGACGCACCAGTTGCGCCCAGAAATTCGGCTTGTCGAGCGCGTCGATCAGTTGCCCGACGGCGCGGTGCCAAGTGATGTCATTCAACGAAAGTGTCATCGATCTACCCCTATCGGGTTACCCCGGCCGCGTGATTCCCTGGCCGGTTGCTTGCTGCGCATACTGGCCCACAGACAGGCACCGGGCAATCTTTCCGGGCCGGGCCACATAACAAGGGATAACCATGAAAGTCGAACTCGCCCAACTGGCGGGCCGTGACAACGACACGGCTTACAACCTGCAACGCGCACTGGCGGCGATTGCTGCCTGCGCGGCCGACACGCAGATGATCGTGTTCCCGGAAACCCACCTGATGGGCTTCCCCAACGCCGAAACCGTGGCGCAGATCGCCGAACCGCTCGACGGCCCGACCGTCAGCGCCGTGCTTGCGGCGGCGCGTGAGCGCAACATCGCCGTGGTGGTCGGCATGGCCGAGAACGACAACGGCCGCTACTACAACACCACGCTGCTGATCACCCCCGAAGGCATCGCCCTGAAATACCGCAAGACCCATCTGTGGGCTTCGGATCGCGGCGTGTTCGAAGCCGGCGATCGTTATGCCACCTGCGTGTGGAACGGCGTGCGCGTGGGCCTGTTGATCTGCTACGACATCGAGTTCCCGGAAACCGCCCGCGCCCTGGCGCAACTGGGTGCGGAATTGCTCATCGTCACCAACGGCAACATGGACCCGTACGGCCCGACCCACCGCACCGCGATCATGGCCCGCGCCCAGGAAAACCAGGCGTTTGCGCTGATGGTCAATCGCGTTGATGCAGGGGATGACGGCCTGGTGTTTGCCGGCGGCAGTGCGCTGGTCGATCCGCTGGGGGCGCTGCTGTTCGAGGCCGGACGCGAAGAAGGGCAGTTCAGGGTCGAGCTGGATTTCACGCAACTGGAGATCGCGCGCAAGGATTACCGCTATCTGGATGATCAGCGTTTGAAGTTGCCGGGGGAGGTGGTGGAGCAGGCTTGCGGTGTTCGCGAGCTATTGATTCCACACCCATAACCGCTGCCCTCACCCTAGCCCTCTCCCGGAGGGAGAGGGGACTGACCGAGGTGTAGTTTCGAGATACATCGACCTGAGATACCGAGTCGAACTCAGATATTGAAGTCCACATAGATCGGCTCCCTTTCCCCCTCGCCCCCTTTGGGGGAGAGGGCTGGGGTGAGGGGGTAACGATCTTCAGTCGAACAAAAATAATCAGCCACACCCGAAATTTTTGCCGAACCCGGCTCTGCCATAAATCCAATAACATTCGGAGTAAGTCGCCCATGGCTCGTTTGCAACGCACCCTTTCGCTAGGGTCGGTGGTGCTGTTCGGCATCGCCTACATGACGCCGATCATTGTCCTCGGCACTTTCGGCATCCTCGCCCAGTCCACCGCCGGCATGGTGCCGGCCGCCTACCTGGCCGCGCTGGTGGCAATGTTCTTCACCGCCATGAGTTACGGACGCATGGCCGCCGCTTTCCCGGTCGCCGGCTCGGCTTACAGCTACGTGCGCAAGGCGATCAGTCCGAAACTCGGTTTCATTGCCGGCTGGGCGGTGTTGCTCGATTACCTGTTTCTACCGATGGCGATCTGGCTGATCGGCGCCGCTTATCTGGCTTCGGCATTTCCGTCGATCCCGCAATGGATCTGGGTGCTGGCGTTCATCGGCATCACCAGTGCGATCAACATCGTCGGGCTGAAACTGGCCAACGGCATCAATGCCTTGCTGATGCTGGTGCAGTTCCTCGTGTTGATCGCCTTCGTTGCGCTGTGCGTGCACTACATCGGCGGCGACGCGAGCACGCCGCTGTGGTCGATCAAACCGTTCTTCAACGGCGACATGCAGATGCCGCTGATCATGAGCGGCGCCGCGATTGCCTGCTATTCATTCCTTGGCTTTGACGCAGTCAGCACCCTGACCGAAGAGACCCGCGATCCACGCCGCACCATACCCCGGGCGATCATGCTGATCACGTTGATTGGCGGCCTGATCTTCGTTGGCGTTTCGTACTTCGTGCAGATCGCTCATCCATCGTTCCAGTTCGACAGCATCGACTCGGCAGCCTATGAAATTGCGCGCAACATCGGTGGCGACCTGTTCGTGTCGATCTTCCTGATCGGCCTGATCGTCGGCCAGTTCGCCTCGGGGCTGTCGGCCCAGGCCAGTGGTTCGCGACTGCTGTTCGCCATGGGCCGCGACGGCGTCTTGCCGAAGTCATTTTTCGGCACCTTGCATGCGCGCTTCGGCACACCGGTCAACAGCATTCTGTTGTGCGCGGCGGTGGCGTTGCTGGCGCTGAAACTCGACGTCACCACCTCGACCTCGTTCATCAACTTCGGCGCGTTCCTGGCGTTCAGCCTGGTCAACCTGTCGGTGATCTTCCACTACTGGATCGGCGGCGAGAAAAAAGGCCCGCGCGAGTTGCTGCTGTTTCTGCTCTGCCCGCTGATCGGTCTGGTCGCCGACCTGTGGCTGATGGTCAGCCTTGATCATCTGGCGGTGTGGCTGGGGCTGAGCTGGCTGGCGATTGGTGTGGTGTATCTCGCCGTGCTGACGGGTGGTTTCCGCCGTCAGCCGCCGGAACTGGATTTTCAGGAAGCGACCTGAGCTTCGTGGCTTGGCTTCCCTCTGACGGGCATGGGATCCTTGGCGCTTTTGCGCCAAGGGATTACTTTATGTCGACCATTCATATCGCCGCAGCCCTGTTGCTCAACGCGCAAGGCCAGACCCTGCTGGTGCGCAAGCGCGGCACCACGGCTTTCATGCAACCGGGCGGCAAGATCGAAGCCAACGAGTTGCCAGTGCACGCATTGGCCCGTGAGCTGGAAGAAGAACTCGGGCTGCAGATCGACCCGGCGCAGGCGATTTTCCTCAACAGTTTTTCCGCCCCCGCCGCCAACGAGCCGGGCTTCATTGTCCATGCGGAAATCTTTCAACTGACCATCGATAGCGACGTCTGCCCGGCGGCGGAAATCGAGGAAGTCATCTGGGTCGATCCGGCCACTGATCCGGCGCTCGAGCTGGCGCCATTGACACGCGAGCACATCCTGCCGTTTTATCGCCGTTCACTGATTGCACTCGCCTGATCATTCCCGCAAAGGACGTTGCCATGATCCCGTTGCAAGACCTGCTGATCTTCGCCGCCGCCGCATTGCTGATGGTGCTGACGCCGGGGCCGAACATGATCTATCTGATCTCGCGGTCGATCTGTCAAGGGCGCCGCGCCGGAGTGACTTCGTTACTTGGCGTGGTCGGCGGGTTCTTCGTGCATATGTTCGCCGCGGCGGCGGGTTTGACGGCGGTGTTTCTCGCCGTGCCGATGGCTTATGAAGTGTTGAAATGGGCCGGTGCGCTGTACCTGCTGTGGCTGGCCTGGCAAGCGGTGAAACCCGGCGCGCGTTCGCCGTTCGAAGCGCAGCAATTGCCGCCGGACTCGACGCGCAAGCTGATCACCATGGGCTTTCTCACCAGCGCACTGAACCCGAAAATCGCCGTGTTCTATCTGTCGGTGTTTCCGCAATTCATCAGCCCTGAGCACGGCTCGGTGTTCACCCAAAGCATCGTCCTCGGCCTCACGCAGATCAGCGTCAGCTTCAGCGTCAATCTGTTGATCGCACTGTTCGCCGCAGGCATCGCCTCGTGGTTTGTGCGCAACCCGACGTGGCTGGCGATGCAGCGTTATTTCATGTGCTTGGTGCTCGGCGGCCTCGCCGTAAAACTGATGCTCGAACAACGCCGGACCGCCTGACATGTGGATCGAACGGCTGGACGCCAGCCACGCCCTGGCTTACCGCGAACTGATGCTTGAAGCCTATGACCGGCATCCGCAGGCCTTCACTTCCAGCGTGCGCGAACGCGCAGTGATGCCGTTGAGTTGGTGGGAAGGGCGCCTGACCAGCAAGCTCGATGTGGTGCTGGGGGCATTCGATGCCGGGACGTTGGCCGGGATTGTCGGCCTGGCGTTCGAACCGCGCGAGAAGGCGCGCCACAAGGCCACGCTGTTCGGCATGTATGTCTCGGCGGATTTTCGTCGCCGGGGTCTGGGCTTTGATCTGGTGCAGGCGGCATTGGCCGAAGCGCAAAAGCATCCGGCGCTGAAACTGCTGCAGCTCACTGTCACCGCCGGCAATGACGCGGCTTTTCAGTTGTACCAGCGTTGCGGCTTCATTCAGTACGGCCTCGAACCACTCGCCGTGCGGGTGGGCGAAGACTACTTCGACAAGATCCATATGTGGCGCCAGCTCTGACCCACCACGACAATCCTTGTACTGATCGTTCCCACGCTCTGCGTGGGAATGCAGCCCGGGACGCTCTGCGTCCCATCCAAAGCCGAACGCAGAGCGTCCGTTGAGGCATTCCCACGCAGAGCGTGGGAACGATCATCTCCTGCACAGCAGATCAGCGTACGGCACTGACCCCATCGAGGGTCGAAAACGAAGTGTCCTTGGCGGTCAGCAGGAAGTCGCGCATATACGGCGCGTCGAGCATGTCGGTGCGAATCGCCGCGTACAGCGTCGCGAACAAGCCCTTTTCACCCAACCGTTTGCCCTTCACATAGCCGCGCGAGCTGTATTCATGCAGCGCCCAGTGCGGCATGCCGCAGACGCCACGGCCGCTGGCGACCAGTTGCATCATCATCACCGTCAGCTCGGAAGTGCGCACCTGCGCCGGTTCGATGTCGGCCGGTTCGAGGAAGCGGGTGAAGATGTCCAGGCGATCGCGCTCGACCGGGTAGGTGATCAGCGTTTCCGTCAACAAGTCTTCAGGAACGATGTACGGCTTGCTCGCCAGCGCATGCTGGTTGGCCACCGCGAGCATGGCTTCGTAGGTGAACAGCGGCACGTAAGTGATGCCGGCAATTTCCAGCGGATCGGAGGTCACCACCAGATCCAGATCGCCACGGGCCAGTGCCGGCAGCGGCGCGAAAGCGAAACCCGAAGCCAGGTCCAGCTCGACTTCCGGCCAGGCATCGCGGAACTGGTCGATGGTCGGCATCAGCCACTGGAAGCAGCTGTGGCATTCGATCGCCATGTGCAGACGCCCGGCGGTGCCACCGGCCAGCCGACCAATGTCCCGTTCCGCAGCACGCAACAGCGGCAGAGTGGCGTCGGCCAGTTGCAGCAGGCGCAGACCGGCGCTGGTGAAGCGCACCGGTTTGGTCTTGCGCACGAACAACTGCATGCCCATGCGCTCTTCCAGCTCTTTGAACTGGTGCGACAAGGCTGACTGCGTCAGATGCAGGCGGTCAGCGGCATCGACAAGACTGTCGGCTTCGCGCAGGGCGTGCAGGGTTTTCAGATGTCGGATTTCAAGCACCGGCGGGCTCCATGAAGAAAACTTGTGACGAATGCGTGGAAGGTGAGTTTGTCTCATGAAGCAATCTTTGTCGATCTGCCGGCCAGGATCCGGCGATGCAATCGACAGCGGACCGCTCGGCAGTCTTCATCAAACTGTCATGCAACTGTGGCAGCGCGCTCGCACGAACTTCATCAGACTCGCGCTCTACTGGGGTGCTGCGTTTTGGTGTTTTTCATGTTCAAGAGATTTCTTTCAGTCGCGGCCGCGTTGGCCGCGCTTTTGTTCGGGGCCGGCTCGTTGGCAGCCGCGCGCTGTGATGTCAACGTGCCGACCGAGCACGCCGAGCTGGCGCAGGTCAGTCTTGCCTATCAAAGTATCGGTCGTGCATCGGACCCGGCGCTGTTGCTGGTCATGGGCCTGGGTGGGCAGTTGATCCACTGGCCGGACGAAGTCGTGGTCGCTTTGTGCCAGCAGGGTTTCCGCGTGATCCGCTATGACAACCGCGACGTCGGATTGTCGACCTGGCGGCAGGCACCGATCGAGGCCAATCTGACCTTCGAAGTGCTGCGTTACAAGCTCGGTCTGCCGGTCTCGGCCCCGTACAGCCTGACCGACATGGCCGAGGATGCGCTGGGCTTGATGACGGCGCTGAAGGTTGAGCAATTCCACGTGCTCGGCGCGAGCATGGGCGGGATGATCGCCCAGCACATGGCGGCGATGGCGCCGCAGCGGGTGGAAAGCCTGACGCTGATCATGACCACTTCCGGCGCTGAAGGCCTGCCGGCGCCGAGTGCGGCGCTGGTGCAGTTGCTCTCGCGGCGGGGCGCGCCGAACCGCGAAGTGGCGCTGGAGCAACAGGCCGATCTGCTCGCGGCACTCGGTAGCCCGGCGGTAACCGATGATCGCCAAGCGCTGTTGCAACAGGCGGCGGCGTCCTACGACCGCGCGTTCAACCCCGAAGGCGTCAAACGGCAGATCATGGCGATACTTGCCGAACCCAGTCGCGTGGCTTTGCTCAATCAACTGCGCGTGCCGACCCTGGTGGTGCATGGCACTGCCGATCCGCTACTCCCGGTGATGCACGGCGTACATCTGGCGGCGCACATTCAGGGCAGTCAGTTGAAACTGATTCCGGGGCTGGCGCATCGCTTTCAGGAGGCGTTCAAGGAACCGTTGCTGGCGGCGGTGCTGCCGTATCTGCAGGCGCATCGCGAGGATACTTCGCATTGGGCGCAGGTCGATCCGGCGGCGCCGAACAATCTGCTGTAACAGTGCCAGCATCCTGTCGCCAAAAAAATATCAATGTGCCACTATTGTTTGCCGCGTTGTTGCCGATAAGGCGCAGGAACGTTTTCAGACATAGGGACTTGATCCATGATTTTTCGCGCTACACGTCAATGGGCCGCGCTGGCTCTGCTCGCCGTACTGACTCTCACCGGCTGCGCCCATGTGCAACCGCCCGTGGCCCTGGACAAACAGTTCTGGGATGCCAAAGAGCCGACCATCGGTGTGGCCATTACCGTCGTACCGTCGCCGGTGCTGGCGCTGACCGGCAATCAGGGCATCCTCGATTACGCCATCAATGCCGGCGTCAACAGCAAGCTCAGCGCCAATGTCGAGACCTGGCAGGTGCGCGACCTGGAAACCCTGCCCGACGCCATCGTCGCCAAGCTGCAAGCCAAGGGCTACAAGGCCAAGCGCATTGATGAAAAGGTCGATCTGAAGACCTTCAAGGAAGTCGATTTCCGCGAGGGCTACATGACCAAGGACCTGTCGCCGATGAAAGCTGCCCACGGCATCGACCGTCTGCTGCTGGTGTCGATTTATGCCACCGGTGCCACCCGCAGCTACTACAGCATCGTGCCCACCAGCGTGCCGATGGCCCAGGTCGGCGGCCAGGGCATGGTGATCGATCTGTCGGACAACAAACTCTTGTGGTACCAGCCATTCGCCGCTGTGCAAGCCGCGCAAGGCGAGTGGGACGAGCCGTCCTACACCAACCTGTCCAACGCGTTTTATCAGGCGATGGATAACAGCCGGCAGCAAATGATCGCCCCGTTCGCGCAATGAAACGTCTGGCGCTGACCCTCGCGGCGATCTCGCTGCTGGCGTTGCCTGGCTGTGCGCAGAAACCGGCACCCGAGGCCGGTTTCAAGGATCAGGCCGCCATGAGCTATGTGCAGGCTCACGGGCTCAAGGTCGACGTGCAACTGCCGGCGGAATTCGTCGGCGCCAGCACGGTGATCGACAGCAAGGCGGCAGTGAACGCGGCCAATTCCAGTTACACGCTGGTATCGAGCTCCGGCGCGGGCGCCGGGCTGGCGGGGATTCTGGTAGCCAGCCTGATCAACACGCAAATGGGTTCCGGTACGTTGCAGCGCGATGCCGAAAAAGCCGCGCTGAACGAATCGCGGCCGCTGGCCGACCTGCTTGCTGGCGTGCCGTTGCAGGAGCGCTTGCAACAGCGTTTTCAGGCGGCGTCGCAAGTCTCCGGATTCAAGCAGGGGGCAGGTGCGGTCACGGCACGGTTGCTGATCGAACCGAAGCTGATGCTGACGCCCGATCGCGGAAGTTTCGTGCTGGTCAATCAGGTGCAATTGCAGGATATCGCCGGCTCGCCGCTGTACCGCATGCGCATCGAAGTGGCCAGTCAGCCGATCCGTCGTTGCGGCAAGCAATGCATCGATGACGGCGCCCTTGACCTGGCCAAGGTCACCGCGGTGCTGGATGAATGCATTGATGAATCCATGCGCGTATTGAGCGCCGACCTGATGCAACCTACGCCACCGCCCGCCGCTCAGGAAACCCTGCGTTACGTGCTCGACGGCCAGCGCGTGGTCGAGCGCGGTTATCAGCTGGCGCAGAACGGCAACTACTGGCGCTACCGCAATCTCTACGGTGCGGTGAAGTCAGTGCCGGTGCCGTTCGAGGATGCCTTGTCGTCCGCGCAACTGGCCCGAGTCTACGGTCGCTAGAGGCAGATGCGCGTGGGTTCAGGCATGCAGCCTGACCCACACGCTGACCAGCACCGTCGCCGCTATCAACCAGGCCACCGCCGCCACCGCCAGTGACGCTTCCAGGCGCATGCGGTCGACCATCACATACAACGTCGCCAGATAGACGAAGTAGGGAATGATCGACCACATGCCGAACACGATTGTGGTCTTCAGATCGTCGACCGAACGGCCCTTGCCGACGATGTAATGCGCGATCAGGGCAAAGGTCGGGAACAGCGGCACCAGGCCGGCGATGTAATAGTTCCTGGTCTTGGACAGTGCCGCGAGGATCAGCACCACTGCGGCGCCGATGGCGGCTTTGAGAATCAGATCCATCAGTGGCTCAGCCCGTACTTTTTGACTTTGTCGAACAGCGTGGTCTTGGCCATGCCCAGTTCCTGGCTGGCCTGGGTCAGGTTGCCGCCGCTGCGTTGCAAGGCGTCGACCAGCAGATTGCGCTCGAACGCTTCCACCGCTTCGGCAAACGCCAGGCCCTGGCCGGCGCTGGCCCCGGATTTCTTGAAAGCCGGCAGGCCGAGGGCGAAGCGTTCGGCGACGTTGCGCAGTTCGCGCACATTGCCCGGCCAATCATGGCTCATCAGGTTCGACAGGGTCTGGTTGTCCAGTTCCGGCAGTGCGCGATCAAAGCGCAGCGCCGACTGCTGGGTGAAGTGTTCGAACAGTTGCAGGATGTCTTCACGGCGTTCGCGCAGCGGCGGCAATTCCAAGGTCACGACGTTGAGGCGGTAGTACAAGTCGCTGCGAAATTCCCCGGCCTTGCTCGACTCATCAAGGTCGGATTTGGTCGCCGCAATCACCCGGCAATCCACTGCCACGCTCTGGTTCGAGCCGAGACGTTCGAGGGTGCGTTCCTGCAATACGCGCAGCAACTTGATCTGCAACGGCAGCGGCATGCTTTCCACTTCATCGAGGAACAGCGTGCCGCCGTCGGCGTGCTCGATCTTGCCGATGCGGCGTTTGCCGGCGCCGGTGAAGGCGTTGGCTTCGTGGCCGAAGATCTCGCTTTCAAAAAGGTTTTCCGGCAGGCCGCCGCAGTTCAGCGCGACGAACTGTTTGCTGTGGCGCCGACTGAAATCGTGCAGGCAACGAGCGACCAGTTCCTTGCCGGTGCCGGTCTCGCCTTCGATCAAGACGTTGGCCGAAGTGTCGGCGACGTTGGCGATCAGTTCGCGCAGGTTCTGCATCGCTGGTGAACGGCCGATGATCCGCCCTTCAAGGGAGTCGCGTTCAGCCAGTTGCCGACGCAACGAGGAAACCTCGCGGGCGAGGCTGCGTTGCTCCAGCGCCCGTCGCGCGACGTCTACCAGACGCTCCGGCGAAAACGGTTTTTCCATGAAGTCGTAAGCGCCTTTCTGCATCGCGCCGACAGCCATGGAAATGTCGCCGTGGCCGGTGATCAGCACCACCGGCAGGCTGCGATCACGCTGCTTGAGGCGGGTGAGCAATTCCAGGCCATCGATGCCCGGCAGGCGGATGTCGCTGATGACGATGCCGGCAAAGTTGTCGCCGACCTGCGCTAGCGCTTCTTCGGCACTGCCGACGCCGATGCACGGAATGTCTTCGAGGGTCAGCGCCTGTTGGCAGCCGAGCAGCACATGGGGGTCGTCTTCGACAATCAACACACTGAGTTCGTGGTTCATATTGGCTCGGCAGGAGTAGGGCTTACCAACGGTAAACTGAGGACGAAAGTGGTGCCACCGCCGGCCGGGTGTTCGACACCCAGGTGCCCGCCGGTAGCGGCGGCGAGGCTGGCGGACAGGGTCAGGCCCAGTCCCAGGCCTTGCTCGCCGGGCTTGGTGGTGAAGAACGGTTCGAACAGATGCTTGCGCGCTTCGGCGTCGATGCCGTGGCCATTGTCGCGCACCCGCAAGCGATACTTGCCGTTGAATTCTTCACCCTCCAGCCACAGCTGCGGCTGCGGTTGCGCGTGCATGGCGTCGAGGGCGTTGCCGATCAGGTTGACGAGGATCTGTTCGAGGCGGGTCTGATCGATCAGCAATTGCACATCGGCAAACTGCCGGTGAATCTGCAGCGCGGTGTTTTCCACGCGCGCGCCGAGCACTTGCAAGGCGGCGTCGACGGCTTTGCCGAGACTGGCCTGACCCTTGTTGTCGCCGCGCCGGGCAAACGAACGCAGGCTGGCGGTGATCCGGCCCATGCGGTCGATCAGGTCGTTGATGGTCTTGAGGTTGGTGCTGGCGACGTCGAGCTGGCCGCGCTCGAGAAAGCGCACGGTGTTGCCCGACAGCGTGCGCATCGCCGCCAGCGGCTGGTTCAGTTCATGGGCAATGCTGGTCGACATCTGGCCGATGGCGGCGAGTTTGCCGGCCTGCACCAGTTCATCCTGAGCGCGGCGCAACGTCTCTTCGGCCTGGCGGCGCTCGCGGATCTGACTCTTCAGGCGTTCGTTGCTGGCACGCAGATCGGCGGTGCGTTCGGTAATCCGACGTTCGAGTTGGCTGTTGGCTTCCTGCAACGCTTCGCGGGCGGCGAGGCGGGTGGCGAGGACTTTGCGCCGCTCGTTCCAGGCAATCAGCAGGAAGGCGAACAGGGCAAACGCAACGGCCACCAGAATGCCTTGGTTGATCGCTTCACGGCGCAGGTCCTGCAACGGCGTGAGCAGGGTGAAATTCCACGGCGTGTCACTCAGCAGTCGGGTTTGCGCCAGATAGCTGATGTCGTCTTCGTCGGGCTGCAATTCGCTGTTGGCCGGGAAGGTCAGTTTCTCCACGCCTTCGGCCAGTGTCTCGCGGGCCAGCGGTTGCAGTTCGTTGAGTGGAAACCAGTAATACTGCAGGCTGCGGGCGAGTTTTTCCTTGACCTCGTCGCTGAGCGGGATCACCGATTTCAGCCGTCGCGCCGGATCGCTGGAGAGAATGATGATGCCGTTCTCATCGCTGACGAACGCTTCCAGACGCGCCCGTTGCCAGCGCTCTTCCATGGCTTCCAGACGCACCTTGACCACCGCGACACCGATGATCTTGCCGTGCTCTTCGAGGCCGTGGGCGAGGTAGTAACCGGGTTCACCATTGGTGCTGCCGATGCCATAGAAGCGCCCGGGCTGGCCGCGCACGGCGTCTTTGAAATAGGCGCGGAAGGACAGGTCTTCACCCAGGTAACTGTCGACATCGCGCCAGTTGCTGGTGGCCATGACCCGGCCGGTGGTGTCCATGACGTAGATGGCCCGGCTGCGGCTGCGGCGGTTCAGGCCTTCGAGGTAATCGTTGACCGTCTGCCGGTGCTCCGGGGTCGGGTCGGCCAGCAACTGCGGCACACTGGTTTCGAGTTCCAGCAGACTGGGCAGGTAGGTGTATTTGCTGATCTCGCTTTCGACCGCGCGGGCGTGCAGTTCCAGCTGACGCTGACCGTTCTCGCCGAGGCTGCGGATGCCGAAGTGTTCACTGGTCCAGAAGCCGATGAAACCCAGTCCGACCATCAGGGCGATGATCAGCGGCGGCAGGAACAGATGACGGATCAGACGGGGCTTCACGGCAAGTGATGGCTCTGCAGCGCGATAAAGAGTGGGGTCGCATTTCATCACAGATGCCTTGGGTCAACCACAACACTTGTTTGTGCCTGTGGCGAGGGGATTTATCCCCGTTGGGCCGCGAAGCGGCCCCAAAACCATCACTGCGGTTTAACTGAAAGACCGCATGCACAGGTTTTTACGACTGCTGCGCAGCCGGACGGGGATAAATCCCCTCGCCACAGGGGATCTCATTGTCAGGCTGCCCGCACCCCACAGACAGGGTGCGGGTGTGTTGCTTTTAGTGCTGCAGGATTTTCTCAAGGAAGTGCTGCGCGCGTTCGGAGCGGGCGCTGATGTCGCCGAAGAATTCCTCTTTCGGGCAGTCTTCGATGATCTTGCCCTGGTCCATGAAGATCACCCGGTCGGCCACTTTACGGGCGAAGCCCATTTCGTGGGTCACGCACATCATGGTCATGCCTTCGTGGGCCAGCTGCACCATGACGTCGAGCACTTCATTGACCATTTCCGGGTCGAGCGCCGAGGTCGGTTCGTCGAACAGCATGACGATCGGGTCCATCGCCAGCGCACGGGCAATCGCCACACGCTGTTGCTGACCACCGGACAGTTGCCCCGGATGCTTGTGGGCGTGCGCCGACAAACCTACGCGCTCGAGCAGTTGCAGACCTTTTTTGGTCGCCTCTTCCTTGCTGCGACCGAGCACCTTGATCTGCGCGATGGTCAGGTTTTCGGTGATGGTCAGGTGCGGGAACAGTTCGAAATGCTGGAACACCATGCCCACGCGCGAACGCAGTTTCGGCAGGTTGGTTTTCGGGTCAGCGATCGACGTACCGTCAACCACCACGTCACCTTTCTGGAACGGCTCCAGGGCGTTGACGCATTTGATCAGCGTCGACTTGCCGGAACCCGACGGGCCGCAGACCACGATCACTTCGCCTTTCTTGACCTCGGTGCTGCAATCAGTCAGCACCTGGAAGTCCCCATACCACTTGTTGATGTTTTTGATAGAGATCATACGGCGAACCTTTTTTGCAGACGCTTGACCAACCGCGAGGCGGCGAAGCTGATGATGAAGTACACGAGACCGGCGAAAATCAGGAACTCATTGGAGCGGCCGATGATGTCGCCGCTGGCACGCGAGGCGTTGAGGAAATCCACCAGGCCCACGGTGTAGACCAGCGAGGTGTCCTGGAACAGGATGATGCTCTGCTGCAGCAGCAGCGGGGTCATCTTGCGGAACGCCTGCGGCAGGATGATCAGGCGCATCATCTGCCCGTAGTTCATGCCCAGCGCTTGCGCGGCACCCATCTGGCCTTTGGAAATCGACTGCACACCAGCACGGACGATTTCGCAGAAGTACGCCGCTTCGAACATCATGAACGCCACGACGCAAGAGGTGAACGCACCGATCGGCGTGTCTTCGCCGGTGATCCAGCGCAGCACGAACGGCACCGCCAGGTAGAACCAGGTGATCACCAGCAGCAGCGGAATCGAGCGGAAATAGTTGACGTAGGCGCCAGCGATGCTCGACAGCAGCTTGTTGTGCGACAAACGGCACAGCGCGAGGATCGTGCCGAGAATCATCCCGCCGATCACGCCCATGGCCATCAGCTTGAGGGTCATCACCATACCGTTCCACAAACCAGGAATGGCCGGGACGATGCCACTGAAATCGAATTCCATTATTTACCCCCCACGGAGATCAGGCCGGGCACCGCGACTTTTTTCTCGACCAGGCGCATCAGCAGCATCAGGCTCATGTTGAGGGTGAAATAGATCAGGGTTGCCAGGGTGAACGCTTCGAACAGGTTGGCCGAGAACTCGGCGGTCTGTTTGGTCTGCGCCAGCAATTCCATCAAACCGATCAGGGACGCCACGGAGGAGTTCTTGAACACGTTGAGGAATTCCGAGGTGAGCGGCGGAATGATGATCCGGTAGGCCTGGGGCAGCAGCACGTTCCAGTAGATCTGTGGCAGTTTGAAACCCATCGCGCGGGCGGCGGATTCCTGGCCACGAGGCAGCGCCTGGATCCCGGTGCGCACTTGCTCGCAGACACGGGCGGCGGTGAACAGACCGAGGCAGACGACAACGCTCAGGTAGGCCGAAGTAGTCGGGTTGAGGTCCTGCTTGTACCACTCCTGCAGATCCGGCGGCAGCAGATCGGGCACCAGGAAGTACCAGATGAACAGCTGCACCAGCAGCGGCACGTTACGGAACAGCTCGACGTAGCAGGTCGCGATGCCCGATACGATGCGGTTCGGCACGGTGCGCATGATGCCCAGCAGCGAGCCGAGCAGCAGGGCGATGATCCACGCCACGACGGCGATGGCGATGGTCCAGCCCAGACCGGAGATGAACCAGTCGAGATAGGTCTCGCTGCCCACGCCGGTGGACTTGAAGAACACGCCCCAGTCCCAGTTGTAATTCATTAGGGTCTCCCCTCGATTCGATCGATGTACAAGTGCCCGCCTGGGGAACTCCGTTCCCTCCCCAGTCTTTTTTCAAAGACCGGGCACACGCGATCGGCTCGACAGCCACCGGTTCGAGTGTTTCCAGAAAAATGCCAGCAGGGAGTGACCATCCCCTGAAAAGGCAGGCGCCTCCTCAGGGGATAAGGTTAGTCAGAAAATCAGGACTTCTTGTCGTCAGCCGCTTTGTCGGTCGGATTGGCGATCAGGGTCTTGAGCTCGTCGCTCATCGGGAAGTTCAGGTTCAGGCCTTTTGGCGGAATCGGCTGCATGAACCACTTCTCGTAGATCTTGTTGATGTCGCCCGAAGCGTAGGTGGCCTTGATCGCGTCATCCACAGCCTTTTTGAACGGCTCGTCGCCTTTGCGCATCATGCAGCCGTAGATTTCGTACGACTGTGGCGTGCCGGTCACTTCCCAATCGGCGGCTTTCTTGGCCTTGGCGGCTTCGCCGGCCAGCAGCGCGTCATCCATCATGAACGCAACGGCACGGCCCGATTCCAGCATCTGGAAGGACTCGCCGTGGTCTTTGGCGGAGATGACGTTCATGCCCATCTGCTTGTCGGCGTTCATCGCCTTGAGAATGCGCTCGGAAGTAGTACCGGCGGTGGTTACGACGTTCTTGCCTTTCAGATCGTCGAAATCCTTGTACTTGGAGTCTTTCTTGGACAGCAGACGGGTACCGATTTCGAAGATGCCGACGGAGAAGTCGACCTGCTGTTGACGCTCGACGTTGTTGGTGGTCGAACCGCACTCGACGTCCACGGTGCCGTTCTGCACCAGCGGGATACGGGTCTGCGAGGTAACGAGGTTGTATTTGACTTGCAGGTTCGGCAGGTCGAGGTCTTTCTTGATCGCTTCGACGATTGCCAGCTGGATGTCGTGCGAGTAGCCGACCGGTTTGCCGGATGCATCAGCGATGTAGGAGAACGGAATGGAGGCGTCACGGTGGCCCAGGGTGATGACACCGGACTCTTTGATCTTCTTCAGGGTGCCGGTGAGCTCGGCGGCGAAAACTGGCGTGCTGATCAGAGCGGCAGCAATGGCTGCGCCCAGGATATGGGGAACGATGCGCATCAAATTTTCCTCGACATTGTTTTTTTTATGGAGCCAGTTTGTCGGCCCTTTTTGTGCTTCGAATGCCTGACGGCTCCTGAAGTGTCGGCACAGCAGGCATTCGTCGAGAGAGTGTAGAGCATGACTCGTGCCAGACCAGTCGCAGTCGGTTAACCAGTTGTTTTATAACGTTATTAAAGTTTTATGGCGGTACTTTTTTGAGGGTGAGATCCGGTTAACCGAATCGACTGTGGAGTCGCGTTCGGAAAACCGAACGATCAAAAGCCCCTCACCCTAACCCTCTCCCGGAGGGAGAGGGGACTGACTGCGGTGGATGGTCGAGTTACGGCGACGTGAGATACCGAGTCGACCTCGGACTTTGGAACCCACGGAGATCGGCTCCCTTTCCCCCTCTACCCCTTGGGGGAGAGGGCTGGGGTGAGGGGGAAAAGATCTAACTGCCCCAATCAGGTTCAACAAAGTCCACATAACAAAAAGCCCCTGAATCTCTCGATGCAGGGGCTTTCGTTTGAACGGTGAGATCAAGCCGCCTCGATCTTCCGATTCTGCTCAACCTTGCCCAGATACGTCGCGAGCTTCTGCTGCTCCTCCGCTGTGGTGAACAAGCCTAGCTTGGTACGGCGCCACAGAATGTCGTGCGCCGTAGTGGCCCATTCTTCGCTGCACAGGTAATCGACTTCGCGGGTGTAGAGCCCGCCGCCGATGTGTTCGCCCATGTCGGCCAGGCTTTCCACGCCTTCGAGCATGCGCCAGGTGCGGCTGCCGTAGGTGACGGCCCAGCGCCGGGCGATTTCAGTCGGCACGAAATCGAATTTGTCGCGAATTCGCGCGCTCAGCGCCTCTGGCGTGGTCATGTCTTCGCCGCCGGGCAGGGTGGCGGTCGCGGTCCAGCTCGGGCGCATCTGGGTGAAGAACGGCATCAATTGCGCCATCGCCGACTCGGCAAGTTTGCGATAGGTAGTCAGCTTGCCGCCGAACACCGACAGCAGTGGCGCTTCTTCGGCGTTGCCAGACAGCGCCAGGGTGTAATCGCGGGTCACTGCCGACGGATTGTCGGATTCGTCGTTGCACAGCGGGCGAACGCCCGAGTAACTGTGCAGGATGTCTTCGCGGCTCAGCTGCTTCTTGAAATGGGCGTTGACCACTTTCAGCACGTAATCGGTTTCGCCTTCGGTGATCGCTACTTTCGCCGGGTCGCCGGTGTACTCGCGGTCGGTGGTGCCGATCAGAGTGAAGTGGTTCAGGTACGGAATGGTGAAAACGATGCGCTGATCTTCGTTTTGCAGAATGTGCGCATGCTCGCCTTCGTACAGTTTCGGCACGATGATGTGGCTGCCCTGGATCAAACGGATGCCGTAAGGCGATTCCATCTTCAGGTCGTCACGGATGAACTTGGCCACCCATGGGCCGGCGGCGTTGACCAGAGCCTTGGCGGTGATCGAAAACAAACTGCCGTCGGCGCGCTCCAGATGCAGATGCCACAAACCTTTGGTGCGGCGGGCACTGACACAGCGAGTCTGGGTGTGCACGTGGGCGCCTTTTTCGCGGGCGGCCATGGCGTTCAAGACCACGAGGCGGGCGTCATCGACCCAGCAGTCGGAGTATTCGAAGCCTTTCTTGATTTCGCTTTTCAGCGCGCTGTCGGAGCCGAACTTCAGGCTTTTCGAACCCGGCAATTTTTCGCGCTTGCCGAGGTTGTCGTAAAGGAACAGGCCGGCACGAATCATCCACGCTGGACGCAGGTGCGGGCGGTGCGGCAGGACGAAACGCATCGGTTTGACGATGTGCGGCGCCTTGGCCAGCAACACTTCACGCTCGGCGAGCGCTTCACGCACCAGACGGAATTCGTAATGTTCCAGGTAGCGCAGGCCACCGTGGATCAGCTTGCTGCTGGCCGACGAGGTATGGCTGGCCAAGTCGTCTTTTTCGCAAAGGAACACCGAAAGACCGCGACCGGCGGCATCCGCTGCGATCCCCACGCCATTGATCCCGCCGCCAATCACGGCAACGTCATAGATCTCGGAGAGAGGGGGCGTACGCAAGGTAGAGGTGGACATCGGCTGGCCTCGGTTCTTTTGGTTTTATGTCTTGGAAATCGAACATTAATGTTCATTTGCGAAAATGGTAGCCCATAAACACGCGCGCAGCCAGTCGCGTTCGATTGAAAAAACTCATCGAAGGGCCGAGAAAGGAAAATATCCGAACATTAAAAGCAAAAGATCGCAGCCTTCGGCAGCTCCTACAGGAGGAATGCATTCCAGATGTAGGAGCTGCCGAAGGCTGCGATCTTTTGATGCCTGGAAGCGTTAAACGACTTCCAGCCGAATCTTGTGCTGACTCAACAACTGCGCCAGCGCCGGTACCGGCTGCTGATCGGTGACCAGGCAATCGATCAGGCTGATCGGCCCCAGTCGAATCATCGCGTTACGCCCGAACTTGCTTGAGTCCGCCGCCAGAATCACCTGCCGCGCATTGGCAATGATCGCCTGGCTGACCCGTACTTCCTGATAATCGAAGTCGAGCAGGCTGCCGTCCTCATCGATCCCGCTGATGCCGACCAAGGCGAAATCGACCTTGAACTGATTGATGAAGTCCACGCTCGCCTGACCGACCACACCGCCGTCCCGCCGCACGTTGCCGCCGGTCAGCAGCACATCGAAATCATCCTTGGCGCTGAGCATCGAGGCGACGTGCAGGTTGTTGGTGATGATCTTCAGGTGATTGTGATTGAGCAGGGCGCGAGCAATCGATTCGGTGGTCGTACCGATATTGATGAACAGCGAGGCGTGATCGGGAATCTGTGCGGCGATGGCTTCGCCGATGCGTTGTTTTTCGTCGCGCATCTGATCGGCTCGCATCGCATACGCGGTGTTTTCGACACTGGAATCGTACGCGGCGCCACCGTGGTAGCGACGCAGCAGATTGGCTTCCGCGAGCTGATTGATGTCGCGGCGGATGGTTTGCGGGGTGACAACGAACAGCGTCGCCATCTCCTCGATGCTCACATAGCCGCGTTCGCGGACCAGCTCGAGGATTTGCTGCTGACGGGGAGGCAGATTCATGGGGCTTCCTTTGGGCTGCCGTGCAAAATTTGCCCATGATGCCGCAGGAATCCGCTCCCGACCAGTTAGATACCTATGTGTAACTCAAGGCTGGCTTATTCAGCGTCCTCACGCGCCCAGTCACGGGTGCGGCTGACGGCTTTTTTCCAGCCTTTGTAGAGTTTCTCTTTCTCGGTTTCGTCCAGGCTCGGTTCGAACTCGCGCTCGATCACTGCCTTGCCGCGCAGTTCTTCCAGGCTGCCCCAGAAACCGCAGGCCAGACCGGCCAGATAAGCCGCGCCGAGTGCGGTGGTTTCGCGCATTTGCGGGCGTTCGACCTGGGTGCCGAGGATGTCGGCCTGGAACTGCATGAGGAAGTTGTTCGCCACCGCGCCGCCGTCCACGCGCAGGGCTTTGAGGCGTTCGCCGGAATCCTGTTGCATGGCGTCGAGTACGTCGCGGGTCTGGTAGGCGATCGATTCCAGCGCGGCGCGGATGATGTGATCCACGCGTACGCCGCGCGTCAGGCCAAACAGTGCGCCACGGGCATACGGGTCCCAGTACGGTGCGCCAAGGCCGGTAAACGCCGGCACCAGATACACGCCATTGCTGTCCTTGACCTTGTTGGCAAAGTATTCGGTGTCGTGGGCGTCGTTGACGATTTTCAGTTCATCACGCAGCCATTGCACGGTCGAGCCGCCGTTGAACACGGCACCTTCGAGTGCGTAGGCAACTTCGCCGCGCGGGCCGCAGGCGATAGTGGTGAGCATGCCATGCTGGGATTTCACTGCTTTGTCGCCGGTGTTCATCAGCAGGAAGCAACCGGTGCCGTAAGTGTTTTTCGCTTGGCCCGGCTCCACGCACATCTGGCCGAACAGTGCTGCCTGCTGGTCGCCAGCGATACCGCCGATGGCGATGCCGCTCTTGGTACGACCGTAGATTTCCGAGGAGGCTTTGACTTCCGGGAGCATCTCGCGGGGGATGTCGAGGATCTCCAGCATCTTCGAATCCCACTCCAGCGAGTGAATGTTGAAGAGCATGGTGCGCGAGGCGTTGGTGTAATCGGTGACGTGCACCTTGCCGCCGGTGAATTTCCAGATCAGCCAGCTATCGACGGTTCCGAACAGCAGTTCGCCGTTGCGCGCCCGCTCGCGGCTGCCTTCGACGTTGTCGAGGATCCACTTCAGTTTGGTGCCGGAGAAGTACGGGTCGGTGACCAGGCCGGTGGTGTCGCGGATGTAGTCTTCGTGACCATCGCGCTTGAGCTGCTGGCAGATCTCGGTGCTGCGGCGGCACTGCCAGACGATCGCGTTGTAGATCGGACGGCCAGTGGTCTTGTCCCAGACCACAGTGGTTTCACGCTGGTTGGTGATACCGATGGCGGCGACCTGGTCGTGATGCAGACCGGCCTGTGCCAGCGCTTCAACCATCACCGCGCTCTGGGTGGCGAAAATTTCCATCGGGTCGTGCTCGACCCAACCGGCTTGCGGGTAATGCTGAACGAATTCGCGCTGCGCGGTGCAGACTACGTTCGCGTCGCGGTCGAAGATGATCGCGCGCGAGCTGGTCGTACCCTGATCAAGGGCAATGATGTAGTTCTTGTTCTGAATGTCGGTCATGTCGATTGCCTTGGACGAAAAAAACGAGAGTGGGCCGTGGCGCCGGCTCGGATGGGCAGGAGCCGGCGCCGACTGTTTCAAGAAGTTCTTGGTTTGCCGTCAATGGCCGGTTCTGCATCCTTTGTAGCAGGTGTGGCGCCGGTCAGGTGACGGGCAATCAGCCCGCGATACCCGGCAGCACCGAGGCAGGCACCGACAATCGGTGCAAAAATCGGAATCAGGAAGTACGGAATATCACGACCACCGGTGAAGGAAATTTCACCCCAACCGGTAAAGAAAGTCATCAGTTTCGGACCGAAGTCACGCGCAGGGTTCATCGCGAAACCGGTCAGCGGGCCCATCGCACTGCCGATCACGGCAATCAGCAAACCGATCAGCAGCGGCGCCATCGGGCCGCGTGGCAGGCCGTTGTTGTCATCGGTCAGGGCCATGATCACGCCCATCAGGATCGCGGTGATGATCATCTCGACCAGAAATGCCTGGGCCGTCGACAGCACCGGGTTCGGGTAGGTCGAGAACACCGACGCCAATTCCAGGCTGGCGGCCGAGCCACGAACCATCTGGTGGGTTTGTTCGTAATCGAAGAACAGATTGCTGTAGAGCGTGTAGACCAGCAACGCGCCGCAGAAGGCGCCGGCAATTTGCGAAAGGATGTAGAACGGCAGTTTGCGCTTTTCGAAGTCAGCGAAGATTGCCAGAGCGATGCTCACGGCCGGGTTCAGGTGCGCGCCGGAAACCCCGGCGGTGAGGTAGATCGCCATGCTCACGCCGACGCCCCAGATGATGCTGATTTCCCACAGGCCGAAGCTGGCGCCCGCGACTTTGAGCGCGGCGACACAACCGGTGCCGAAGAAAATCAGAAGGGCGGTGCCCAGGAATTCGGCCATGCATTGGCCGGAAAGCGATGGTTGCGGTAAAGCAGCTGTCATTGAAAACCTCGGTTCTTTTTCTTGTGTAGCGCCTTGCCAACGGAGCAGGGCGCGATCTTCACCGGGTCGGAATCCCCATTCGGTTCCCGGGTTACTGCTGGGTACAGCGCGGAGCATGATTCTTACATTATTCAGATTCGAAAAAATATAGACAAGAAACAAACCTGTCAAAGGTCGAAAGTGAACCGTCGGTCACAATTAAACTATTCGCCGTGTGAATGATCAGCGGCGCGAACGGCTTGAATGCAGCGCGAGGCCACGGGATTCGCGGCTTGGAATAGAGCCTTTTGCCCAACGATGACCTAGAATCCGCCGCAGGTTTTTCAAAGATTGCCGAACCCGGAGCTGCCATGACCCCTGCGTTGGACTTGTTGAAAAAAGTTCGTGCCGAACATCGCGTGCACAGTTACGAACATGATCCGAAGGCCGCGTCCTATGGGCTGGAGGCGGCGGAGAAGCTCAGGCTCGCACCGGCGCAAGTGTTCAAAACCCTGCTGGCCGCCAGTGAAAAAGGCGAACTGCTGGTGGCTGTGGTGCCGGTCGTCGGAACGCTCGACCTCAAGGGCCTGGCCCATGCCGCTGGAGTGAAGAAAGCCGAAATGGCTGATCCCGCTGCCGCGCAACGCTCCACCGGCTACCTGTTGGGCGGCATCAGCCCGCTCGGGCAGAAGAAACGCCTGCGCACCTTCATCGACAATTCCGCTCAGGGGTTCGCGACTATCTATGTGAGTGCCGGGCGGCGAGGACTGGAAGTGGAATTGGCGCCGGCGGTGCTGGCCGAGCACACCCAGGCGCAGTTCGCCGATATCGGCCGGGCTTAAAATGCGCGCCCGCTGTATGAAGAAAAAATTGCGCTTCTGTCACTGGCACTGATCCGGGCCGCCGTTGCATGCTCGGTCGACCAATTCAGGGAGAAAATCATGCAGCTTGCGTTTCATCAGGTCGACGCGTTCAGTGATCGGCCGTTCAGTGGCAACCCGGCGATGGTCTATCGGCTCGACAGCTGGCTGGCCGATGACTTGATGCAGAAGATCGCCGCCGAACACAACCTGGCGGAGACTGCGTTTCTGGTGCGCGAAGGCCAGGCCTGGCATATCCGCTGGTTCACCCCGACCACCGAAGTGCCGCTGTGCGGGCATGCGACCCTGGCCAGCGCGTTTGTACTGTTCGAAATCTATAAGGAAAGTGCCGAGCGCATCGACTTCATCTGCAAGTCCGGGCCGCTGAGTGTCAGCCGCGAAGGCGATCGGCTGTGGCTGGATTTCCCGACGATCGTGCCTTCGGAAATCGGCGTGACGCTGGATGTCGAGCGGGCGCTGGGTGTCGAGGCGGTTGATGTGCTCGGCTCCAACGAACTGTTCGTGGTGCTGGAATCGGAGCAGGCCGTGCTCGACTGCCAACCGGACATGGCGGCGCTGGCGAAACTGCCATGGCTGGGCGCAATCGTCACCGCGCGTGGCAACCAGCACGACTTCGTCTCGCGCTATTTCGCCCCGGCCATCGGTATCAATGAAGACCCGGTGACCGGCTCGACCCATTGCAGCCTGATTCCGTACTGGGCCAAACGTCTGGGCAAATCGAACCTGACCGCGTGCCAGCGCTCGGCGCGGGGCGGGGAGTTGTTCTGTCGGCTGGAAGGTGAGCGGGTGAAGATTGGCGGCAATGCGACGCTGGTGGCCAGCGGTACCCTGTTTTTAGGCTGAGGCAATACCAACTGTGGGAGCGAGCCTGCTCGCGAAAGCGCTCTTTCAGTCAACATCTTCGGCGACTGAAACACCGCATTCGCGAGCAGGCTCGCTCCCACAATTTTTATCCAGTGCGGATCAGAAGCTGGTGCTGAACCGACGGACGCCGTTTTCCACCGCCGGAATCTGCGCCGCGGTGCTGCCGGATGCCTGGAACAGCACCAGGTGATCCGCCGCTACGCGAATCCCGACCTGCGCGCCAACCAGATGATCGGCATGGCTGGGGAAGATCGATTCCAGTTGTGCACCGGTCGGCAGTTGCAAGCGATACAAGGTCGCCGCGCCGAGGAATGTCTTGCCGACAATCTGCGCCTGCAATGGGCTGTCCGGTGCATAAACAATGTCATCCGGACGCAACAGCACATCCACCGCACCGCCGATCGGCCAGGTGTAGGCGCGATTGCCGCGCAGCTCACCCAGCTCGGTCTGCACCGATTCCGGGGTGACGAGCTGGCCGCGAATGAAATAGCCCTGACCGATGAAACTGGCGACATATGGCGTCGCCGGTTCGTGATAGAGGTTGTAGGGCGTGTCCCACTGTTCCAGCCGACCTTCCTTGAACACACCAACGTGATCGCTGACGGCGAAGGCTTCTTCCTGATCGTGGGTGACCAGAATCGCACTGGTACCACGGGCCTTGAGGATGTCGCGCACCTCATGGCTGAGCTTGCGGCGCAGTTCGCCATCGAGGTTGGAGAACGGCTCGTCGAGCAGCAGCAACTGCGGTTCCGGCGCCAGGGCGCGGGCGAGGGCGACCCGCTGTTGCTGGCCGCCGGACAGCTCGTGGGGGAAGCGCTTGCCGAGGTTTTTCAGGTTGACCAGTTCCAGCAGCTCTTCGACCACGCGCGCCTTGTTAGGGTGCTTGCGAATGCCGAAAGCGATGTTGTCGGCCACGCTCAGGTGCGGGAACAGCGCGTAATCCTGAAACACCATGCCGATCCGGCGTTTCTCCGGCGCCAGGGTGAAACCGGCGCTGGAGAGGGTTTCGCCACCGAGGGTGATTTCGCCTTCATGCACCGGTTCGAAACCGGCGATGGCGCGCAGGGTGGTGGTCTTGCCGCAGCCGGACGAGCCGAGCAGGCAGCCGATGTCGCCGGCGTTGAGGTGCAGATTGAGGTTCTGCACCACGCGTTGATCTTGGTAGCCGCAAGCGAGGTTGCGCAGGTTCAGCAGTAATTCATGGCTCATGCGTGGTGATATGCCGGTTCGACGAGGAACTCGAGCAGGGCCTTCTGTGCGTGGAGACGGTTTTCTGCCTGATCCCAGGCGACGGAGCGCGGGTCATCGAGCAGGTCGAGACTGATTTCTTCGCCACGGTGCGCCGGCAGGCAGTGCATGAACAGCACGTCCTCGGCAGCGAGGTCGAGCAGGGCACGGTTGACCTGGAACGGCGCGAACAGCTTGAGGCGCTTGGCAGTTTCCTCTTCCTGGCCCATCGAAGTCCAGACGTCGGTGCTGACCAGATGCGCGCCACGCACGGCGTCTTGCGGATCGCGGACGATGGTCACGCGATCACCAGCCTGGGCGACGAATTCCGGGTTCGGCTCGTAGCCTTCCGGGCAGGCAACGCGCAACTGGAAGTCGAACTGGATCGCCGCTTCTATATAGCTGTTGCACATGTTGTTGCCGTCACCGATCCAGGCCACGGTCTTGCCCTGGATCGAGCCACGGTGTTCGAGGAAGGTCTGCATGTCGGCGAGCAACTGGCAAGGGTGCAGATCATCGGACAGGCCGTTGATCACCGGCACCCGCGAGTTGGCGGCGAATTCGGTGAGGGTGCTGTGGGCGAAGGTGCGGATCATCACCGCATCGAGCATGCTCGACATGACAATGGCGCAATCGCTGATCGGCTCGCCACGGCCCAGTTGGGTATCGCGCGGGGACAGGAAGATTGCCTGGCCGCCGAGCTGGATCATGCCGGCCTCGAAGGAGATCCGGGTGCGGGTCGAGGATTTTTCGAAGATCATCCCCAGCACGCGGTTTTTCAGAGGCTCGAACAGTACGCCGCGGTTACGCAGGTCCTTGAGCTCAACGCCTCGACGGATCACGCTGACCAGCTCTTCGGGCGTGCAATCCATCAGGGAGAGAAAGTGCCTTGCGCTCATCATTGACTACCTTTTTGCTACAGACCGCAGATGCTCAAAGCCTTGTTTAACGGAACAACGGGCGAGACCTGCGGCGTAAGCCGCACGGGGCGACGAAATAGGGGGAGGCGCGATATTGACACTAAATGTCGCGTTTTTCCAATAGGGTACTTTTGTCAGCGGGATTCGGAGCGCGGACCGAGCATTTCGATCACGCATGTTGAAGCCGGATTCAGTACAGCGGTGAGCCTCTTTGTACACTGGCGCCGCCGGGCTTGGCAATGCGCCGCGACGGCAACGCAGCAGTCCTGGTCGGTTTACGAACGCGGCGCCACCGATTCGCTTGGTCGGATGTTCAGACTGAAACATTTGCTAAAGCAAAGTGCTGGGTTATAAATAAGTTTCGAGCGACGCAGGAAGCCTCCGCATGGAATCGAAAGAACAACTGTTAATGGAACTGCTGGGCCACACGGCTCGCTCCCTGACCCATCTCACCGCGTCCGTCACCTCGATGTCTTTCGAGTTGCTGCGCAGTGACGACGAAGTGGTCAAATCCGCCGGTCGGCACATGATCGATCGCATGGCCACCATCAGCGCCGGGCTCGATGAGCACTGGCGGTTGATCGGCGAGCTCACCGGCGTCCACGTCGCCCATGAGCAGATAGAAACCATCCAGGAGATCCAGCTGGCGGCACCGCCGCAGTTGCCGCCGAACTGATCGCGGCGATTTATCGGCTGTCCTGATAACCGTCGATTCACAAGACGAACGTCGCTGGCGCCGTCTCTGCGCACGGGCCATAGTTTTGTTCCCGCGGGCGTGATTGCCTGCTCCCGAACAAGACAGAGGCTGGCCATGACCAAGACTCTTCACCACCGTGCATGCCACCTGTGCGAAGCCATTTGCGGCCTGACCATCGAAACCACGGAAACCGATGGCAACGTCGCGATCACCTCCATCAAGGGTGATGCCCTCGACACCTTCAGCCGCGGCCATATCTGCCCGAAAGCCGTGGCCCTGCAAGATATTCAGAACGATCCCGATCGCCTGCGTCAGCCGATGCGCCGCGTCGGCAGCAAATGGCTGCCGATCGAATGGGACGAGGCGTTTGCGCTGGTGGCCGAGAAACTCGCGGCGATTCAGGAACATCACGGGCAGAACGCCGTTGCGGTGTATCAGGGCAATCCGAGCGTGCACAACTACGGCCTGATGACCCACAGCAATTACTTCCTGGGGTTGCTGAAAACCCGCAATCGCTATTCGGCAACGTCGGTCGATCAACTGCCGCACCACCTCAGCAGCTATCTGATGTACGGCCACGGCTTGCTGTTACCGATTCCCGATATCGATCACACCGACTTCATGCTGATCCTCGGCGGCAATCCGCTGGCGTCCAACGGCAGCATCATGACCGTGCCGGACGTCGAGAAGCGCCTGAAGGCGATTCAGGCGCGCGGCGGCAAAGTGGTGGTAGTCGATCCGCGCCGCAGCGAAACCGCAGCGATGGCCGATCAGCACGTGTTCGTCCGCCCGGGCGGCGATGCGGCGTTGCTGTTCGGCATGCTCAATACGCTGTTCAGCGAAGGCCTGACCCGCGACAGCCATTTGCCGGTCGATGGCCTCGACGAAGTGCGAAACGCCGTGGCTGAATTCAGCGCCGAAGCGATGAGCCCGCTCTGCGCGGTGCCTGCCGAACAGATCCGCCAACTGGCGCGCGACTTCGCTGCCGCACCGAGTGCCGTCTGCTATGGGCGCATGGGCGTTTCGACCCAGGCCTTCGGCACTCTCTGTCACTGGGTGGTGCAGTTGATCAATCTGGTCACCGGCAATCTCGACCGCGTTGGCGGTGCACTGTGCACCCAACCCGCTGTGGATCTGGTGGCGTCGACCTCGGGCGGGCATTTCAACAAATGGCAGAGCCGGGTTTCCGGTCGTCCGGAATACGGCGGCGAGTTGCCGGTCTCGGCACTGGCCGAAGAGATGCTCACGGAGGGCGAGGGGCAGATCCGCGCGCTGATCACCGTGGCCGGCAACCCGGTGTTGTCGACACCCAACGGCCGGCAGTTGGAGCAGGCGCTGGACGGCCTCGACTTCATGCTCAGCATCGACCTGTACATCAACGAAACCACGCGCTATGCCGATCTGATCCTGCCGTCGACCTCGGCGCTGGAAAACGACCACTACGACACCACTTTCAACCTGTTCGCGGTGCGTAACGTGACCCGCTTCAATCGCGCCATCCTCGGCAAGCCCGAGGGGGCTTTGCATGATTGGGAGATCTTCGTCGGGCTGGCCAAGGCCTTCGCCGAGAAAACCGGCAAGGAGCTGAAACCGACGATGCCGCCGGCGAAGATGATCGACATGGGCCTGCGCATGGGCCGCTACGGCGATGCGTCCGAGCACAAGTTGTCGTTGGCGACGCTGTTCGATCATCCGCACGGCATTGATCTGGGGGCGCTGAAGCCGGATCTGGCATCACGTCTGAAAACGCCGAATCAGCGTATCCAGGCCGCACCGCCGGAAATTCTCGCTGACCTCGCACGCTTTGCCGCGTTGCAGGCGCCGGCTGCCGATGAGTTGTTGATGATCGGCCGCCGCCATGTGCGCAGCAACAATTCGTGGATGCACAACTTCCATCGACTGGTGAAGGGCAAGCCACGGCATCAGTTGCTGATGCACCCGGATGACCTGGCCAGCCGTGGCCTGGCCGACGGGCAACGGGTTCGGGTGAGTTCGCGAGTCGGGCAGATCGAGGTGGAAGTGCTCGCCAGTCTCGACATGATGAAAGGCGTGGTCAGCCTGCCCCACGGTTGGGGCCACGCGCGCCCGGGCGTGCAGATGGCGATCGCCAGCGGCCAGCCGGGATCGAGCGCCAACGACCTGACCGACGAGTGCCAGCTCGACGAACTGTCGGGCAACGCGGCGTTGAACGGTGTGCCGGTGACCGTGGCGGCGGCCTGAGCGGGTCTGTCGGGGAGACCGAGCATGGCGCTCGGGATTCCGTTACAATGCGCCACCGTGCCGACCTCTGAGTCGGAAAGTTCAGCCGAGGTGCTCCATGGATATCATCGAAACGATTAAAGAGCAGATTGCCAACAACACCATTCTGCTTTACATGAAAGGCTCGCCGAATGCCCCGCAGTGCGGCTTCTCCGCAAAAGCTGCGCAAGCCGTGATGGCCTGTGGTGAAAAGTTCGCGTACGTGGACATCCTGCAGAACCCGGAAATCCGCGCCAACCTGCCGAAGTACGCCAACTGGCCGACTTTCCCGCAACTATGGGTCGGCGGTGAGCTGGTCGGCGGCAGCGACATCATGACCGAGATGGCTGCAGACGGTTCGCTGCAAAGCACCATCAAGGCGGCTGTCGAAGCGGCAGCGGCGAACAAGTCCGAAGCCTGATTCGCTCTTGCAGGGATTTCGCAACCTCTGAAATCCCGGCGATAAAAAAGCCCCGCACCTCGAAAGAGGGCGGGGCTTTTTAGTATCTTGCGAGGGTCAGATCACTCTTCGCCCATCTGCGACTGCAGATAGTTTTCCAGGCCGATCTTGTCGATCAGGCCGAGCTGGGTTTCCAGCCAGTCGATGTGTTCTTCTTCCGACTCGAGAATGTCTTCGAGCAGTTCACGGCTGCCGAAGTCACCAACGGTTTCGCAATGGGCGATGGCGGCTTTCAGGTCGGCGTGACCGGTCTTTTCGATGCGCAGGTCGCATTCGAGCATTTCGCGGGTGTGCTCGCCGATGTGCAGCTTGCCCAAGTCCTGAACGTTCGGCAGGCCTTCAAGGAACAGGATGCGCTTGATCAGCTTGTCCGCGTGTTTCATCTCGTCGATGGATTCGTGGTATTCGTGCTTGCCGAGCTTGTTCAGACCCCAATCTTCATACATGCGCGCATGCAGGAAGTACTGATTGATCGCGACCAGCTCATTGGCGAGGATCTTGTTGAGATGCTGGATGACTGTAATGTCGCCTTTCATGATCGGAGTCCTGCCCTGTATTAACCGTATATAAGGCGGAGTTTGAGCTTGGCAGTTATAAGTGTCAAACCTAAGTTATTGAATAATAAATGAAAATTAATCGGAATAAGAATGTTTGTGTTCCGCGTCTGGACGCTAAGCAATTGATTTTCAGGCATAAAAAAACCGGACATCTAGTCCGGTTCTTTGAAATGGGGGCATTTACGCAGCAGTAAATTCTACCGGGTAAGGGATCGCGGCCTGGGCGGTTTGCAGCTTGGTCAGGGTTTCGCGCACCACTTCCTTGGCAAGGCAGGCGCATTTGCCGCACTGGCTGGCGACGCCGGTGGCCTGGCGAACTTCTTTGTAGCTGCAGCAACCTTCATAGATCGCTTCGCGGATCTGTCCGTCGGTGACGCCAGTGCAGAGGCAAACATACATAAGTAAGAACCGTCGCTGGTTGTGACTCAATTGCGATGGATCTTAATGTTAACGAGAATGATTGTCAAAGTGCTTTCGGAACGCTTCGCAGCCAATTTCCCGGCGACTGACGAACGGTATTTTCCCAATGCGCGTCTGACCCCATGAATACGCAGTGGATAACCGAACAGGGAAAATCCGTTACGGACAGGCCAAACACGCAGTGTATGATGGTCGTCCCTTGCGAAGAGGGTTCGTGTCACAGGGCTGTCGCCTGAGGGTGACAGGCTGGCCCGGACCCTGAACTTCAAGTTTCTACACCAGGAGATATCAATGAGCGTACTCGTAGGCAAACAAGCCCCAGACTTCACCGTCCCGGCCGTACTCGGCAATGGCGAGATCGTTGACAGCTTCACCCTGTCCTCGGCCATCAAAGGCAAATACGGCCTGGTGTTCTTCTACCCGCTGGACTTCACCTTCGTCTGCCCGTCCGAGCTGATCGCTCTGGACAACCGCATGGCTGACTTCAAGGCGCGCAACGTTGAAGTGATCGCTGTGTCGATCGACTCGCACTTTACCCACAACGCCTGGCGCAACACTCCAGTGAACAATGGCGGCATCGGCCAGGTGAAATACACCATGGCTGCCGACATGAAGCACGACATCGCCAAGGCATACGACGTTGAATCCGAAGGCGGCGTGGCTTTCCGTGGCGCGTTCCTGATCGACGACAAAGGCGTGGTTCGCTCGCAGATCATCAACGACCTGCCGCTGGGCCGTAACATGGAAGAGCTGATCCGTCTGGTCGACGCGCTGCAATTCCACGAAGAGCACGGCGAAGTCTGCCCGGCCAACTGGAAGAAAGGCGACAAAGGCATGAACGCTTCGCCGGAAGGCGTTGCGGCTTACCTGACCGAGAACGCTGCGGCCCTGTAAGGCGCAACGTCGAGGTACAAAAAAACCGGCCCACGTGGCCGGTTTTTTCATGCGCGGGATTTGCTCGACGAGGATCAGTCGTCGAAGTCTTCCCAGCCGCCCATCTGCTTCCAGCGATTGACGATGCCGCAGAACAGCTCAGCGGTCTTTTCGGTGTCGTAACGCGCCGAGTGCGCTTCACGCCCGTCGAAATCGATGCCGGCGGCCTGACAGGCTTTCGCCAGCACGGTCTGACCATACGCCAGACCCGCCAGGGTCGCGGTGTCGAAACTGGAGAACGGGTGGAACGGGTTGCGCTTCATATCCAGACGCGCAACTGCGGCGTTGAGGAAGCCCAGGTCGAAACTGCTGTTGTGTCCGACCAGAATTGCCCGCTTGCAGCCGTTGGCTTTCAGCGCCTTGCGGATGCCACGGAAGATGTCGGTCAGCGCGGTTTCTTCGCTGACGGCCATGCGCAGCGGATGATCGAGCTTGATCCCGGTGAACTCCAGCGCTGCCGCTTCAACGTTCGCACCTTCGAATGGCTCGACGCGGAAGAAGTAGGTGTGATCCGGGTACACGAAACCCTTTTCATCCATGGCGATGGTGGTCGCGGCAATCTCCAGCAGGGCGTCGGTGGCTGCGTTGAAGCCACCGGTTTCTACGTCGACGACAACCGGCAGGTAGCCGCGAAAACGTGCTGCCATCGGGTGACGGGAACCGCCGCCGCCACCTTGACCGTCCAGCTCATCGTCGAAATTGTCTTCACTCACGCGTGTTCCTCCAGCAGGCGCCAGCGCAGTTTTTCACCGGCGCGCAGCGGGATAACGGTCAGCTCGCCAAATGGCAGGCTGGTCGGGGCGGTCCATTCTTCACGGACCAGGGTGATGCGATCGGTGTTTGCCGGCAGGCCGTAGAAACGCGGGCCGTTGAGGCTGGCGAAGGCTTCGAGCTTGTCCAGCGCGTTACGCTGTTCGAACGCTTCGGCATACATCTCGATGGCGGCGTAAGCGGTATAGCAACCGGCGCAACCGCAGGCGGCCTCCTTGGCGTGCTGGGCGTGGGGCGCCGAGTCGGTGCCGAGGAAGAACTTGGCGCTGCCACTGGTGGCGGCGTCGAGCAAGGCTTCCTGATGGGTGTTGCGCTTGAGGATCGGCAGGCAGTAGAAGTGCGGCCGAATCCCACCGACCAGCATGTGGTTGCGGTTGTACAGCAGGTGATGCGCGGTGATGGTCGCGCCGACGTTGGCCGAAGCCTCGTTGACGAACTGCACGGCGTCGCCAGTGGTGATGTGTTCGAACACCACTTTCAGTGTCGGGAAACGCTCGACCACGCGGCGCATGTGCTCGTCGATGAAAATCTTTTCGCGGTCGAATACATCGACGTCGCCACGGGTGACTTCACCGTGGATCAACAGCGGCATGCCGACTTCGGCCATGGCTTCCAGCGCCGGGAAGATCTTGTCGATGCTGGTCACGCCGGAATCGGAGTTGGTGGTCGCGCCGGCCGGGTACAGCTTGGCGGCGTAGACGAAACCGCTGGCCTTGGCCTGACGAATTTCTTCCGGTTGGGTGCGGTCGGTGAGGTACAGCACCATCAACGGCTCGAACTGACTGCCGGCCGGGCGGGCAGCGAGAATGCGCTGACGATAGCCGTCGGCTTCAGCGGCGTTGCGCACCGGCGGTACCAGGTTCGGCATGATGATCGCGCGCCCGAAGGTGCGGGCCACATCGGCAACGGTATTGGTCAACACGGCACCATCGCGAAGATGAATGTGCCAGTCGTCGGGACGCAGCAGGGTCAGGCGGTCGGACATGAGGGGATTCCAGGCGGGTCAAACTGAGGCGAATGCTACCGGAAAAGACTCTTGCAGGCACCCGCTATCAAGTTTTGCCGCAAGCGTCCGATATCCCGGAGGTATGCCGTAAACATTGTGTGAATCGGTGTTTGTGTTTCACAAGCCAATGGAGCCTCCCGTGCGCCAGCGTTATTTAGCCCTGCTCAGTGTGTTTGCCAGCCTTCCCGCGATGGCGCTGACTTACCAGACCCGTCTGGAGAACATTGAGTGGACGGTCGCCGGCGACCAGTTCGAATGCCGCCTGACCCAGCCGATCACCGATTTCGGCTCGGGCGAGTTCGTGCGCAAGGCCGGTGAGCAGGCGATCTTTCGCCTGAACGCCTACAACGCCATGCTCGGCGGCGGTTCGGCGACTTTGCTCGCTGCCGCTGCACCATGGCAGCCAGGGCGTGGCGACATCAATCTGGGCTCTGTGCGTCTGGGCAGCGGCAATGTGTTGTTCAACAGCTCGCAATCTCAGGCCGGGGGATTGATCAGCGGTCTGCTGGACGGTCGCAGCCCGGTGGTACGCCGTGCGTCTGGCGATGGCCGCGTCTCCGAAGTGCGTTTGTTGCCGGTGAAATTCAGCAAGGCGTTCAACGACTATCAAGGCTGCGTGGCGAAATTGCTGCCGCAGAATTTCGACCAGATCAAGCAGTCGCAGATCGGCTTCCCCGGCGAAGGCGTTGAGCTGGACCCGGCTGCCAAGGCCAAGCTGCGAGTGATGCTCGAATACATGAAGGCCGACCCGACGGTGAACCACATTGACCTTGACGGCCATTCCGACAACAGCGGCAATCGCCTGACCAACCGCGAATTGTCGCGCCGCCGCGCGCTGGCGGTGGTGGATTTCTTCAAGGCCAACGGCATTCAGGAATCGCAGATCACCGTGCGTTTCCACGGCGAGCAGTATCCGATCGTGCCGAACACCAGCAAAGCCAATCGTGCGAAGAACCGTCGGGTAAACGTGAAATTGTCGCGCGTCGCTCCGACTACCGCCCCGACTCCGGCGCCGCAAGCGAGTACGCCGGCCACGGCCGCAGCGACTTCCTGACCCGCCGGTCATCGTCGCGCTCTCGACAGATTCTGTCGCTTTGTCGTCTTAAGCTGTCGCGCCTCTGTAAATTATCGCGTTTGAGCGGTAGACTCCCCGGCTTTCCGTAGAACCCCGTGGAGTGATGGCATGGCGGACGTAAACAAGGTCGTTCTGGCGTATTCCGGCGGCCTGGACACTTCGGTGATCCTCAAGTGGCTGCAGGATACTTATAACTGTGAAGTGGTGACCTTCACCGCTGATCTCGGTCAAGGCGAAGAGGTCGAGCCGGCCCGCGCCAAGGCTCAGGCCATGGGCGTCAAAGAAATCTACATCGACGACCTGCGCGAAGAATTCGTGCGTGATTTCGTGTTCCCGATGTTCCGCGCCAACACCGTTTACGAAGGCGAGTACCTGCTGGGTACTTCCATCGCCCGTCCGCTGATCGCCAAGCGCCTGATCGAAATCGCCAACGAAACCGGCGCCGACGCCATTTCCCACGGCGCCACCGGCAAGGGCAACGACCAGGTGCGCTTCGAACTGGGCGCCTACGCGCTCAAGCCAGGCGTGAAAGTCATCGCCCCTTGGCGCGAGTGGGACCTGCTGTCCCGCGAGAAGCTGATGGACTACGCCGAGAAGCACGCGATCCCGATCGAACGCCACGGCAAGAAGAAATCCCCGTACTCGATGGACGCCAACCTGCTGCACATCTCTTATGAAGGCGGCGTGCTGGAAGACACCTGGACCGAGCACGAAGAAGACATGTGGCGCTGGACCGTCTCCCCGGAGAAGGCTCCCGACACCCCGCAGTACCTGGAACTGACCTACCGCAACGGCGACATCGTCGCGCTGGACGGCGTCGAAATGACCCCGGCCACCGTACTGGCGACGCTGAACAGGATCGGCGGCGAGCACGGCATCGGTCGTCTCGACATCGTCGAAAACCGTTATGTCGGCATGAAGTCCCGTGGCTGCTACGAAACCCCGGGCGGCACCATCATGCTGCGCGCTCACCGCGCCATCGAATCGATCACTCTGGACCGCGAAGTCGCTCACCTCAAAGACGAGCTGATGCCCAAGTACGCCAGCCTGATCTATACCGGCTACTGGTGGAGCCCTGAGCGTCTGATGCTGCAACAGATGATCGATGCTTCGCAGGTCAACGTGAACGGCGTAGTGCGCCTGAAGCTGTACAAGGGCAACGTCATCGTCACCGGTCGCAAGTCCGACGATTCGCTGTTCGACGCCAACATCGCCACCTTCGAAGAAGACGGCGGCGCTTACAACCAGGCCGATGCGGCGGGCTTCATCAAGCTCAACGCGCTGCGCATGCGCATTGCTGCCAACAAGGGCCGCAAGTTGTTCTGAGTGGCTCAGACCCACGCGCAATAAAAAAGGCGGCCAGTTCAGGGCCGCCTTTTTTTTCGGAATTTTCATCGTGTTCATCAAGCCGTTTCTCTTGTCTGCCCGCTTGCGGGATGTGCCACGCCTGTCAGCTGGTTCGCCCCAGCAGGGTAACTGTCTGTGTGCACAGGTTGTAAACGACACACAGTGTTGCACCTGAGCTTTTCTTCGCCTGTTTGATCTGTTGCAGCGAAGTATGCGCCAGAGAGTCCGAAACATGATTCGACAGAAAAACCAGCACTCGCGGATTTTTTTTACCGGCGCTCCGAAGAGTGTCGAGAATCGCATCGAACTCCCTGGACGCATCAACGTCCCGGGCGTCGATGATGTTCAGTTCGCTTATCAGCGGTGACAGTTTGATCGTCTGCACCACGGGGTTCGCTTGGCCATCGATATCGGTTGGTGGGTCAGGCGCGTTGTGAATCCTGCATGGACGCTGAAATCCGCCGCTCCCAGTGTTGCTGGACACCACGCAGCTGGTTATCTCGAAAGCGCACGATCCATCGGTTTTTCGCAACGGTACTTTTCGTTCGCTGTCGCGTTCCGAATGCTCAGCCGCCTTCAGGAAATTTTTGTCCTTGCCGAAATCCGAGGGCGAGTAGAGCGAGCGGTGGTTGAAGTTGAGCGTGATAAAAAAAAGAAATAACAAGTAAAACGGAAAGCTGATCAGAAACCAGACATAAATCTCCCGGTCCTTGTTGTCGAGAAACGGCAGCGATACCGCCGCTGAAGTTTCCGAGATAATGGCGAATATCGCTATGACGGTCATTGGGTTAGTGATCTTTTTCGTTATCTTGAGCATGATTCAAGTTCTATGCTGTTTGTTTGAGGTTGAATATTTCTATATATAGCAAAAGCCTTCATTGAAGTTTCAGGCTGTTGTTTCAAGTTTTATAGAAGGGCTGCCGGTGCGTCGAATATGCAGTAGCGGCGGTTCGTTACGTCATATGTCGAATCGGCAGCCGGCAAGAGTGGTCCAGGAAACTTCAAATGGCTCGACTGGAATTCGGACCTGCGTAGGACGTGTGCGCAGTAAACGGAAATTCGCTGTGGTCTTGAAGGACGGGAAGCAGTTGCAATGGATGCGACGGGACCTATTTGTGGGAATTATCCTCAATGCCTGTAGGGAATGTCTCTCGATGCAAATGCGTGTAAAAGTTGCCATGCCTTGAAGCAAGTGACTGGGATATCGTGCGTGTTCTAAAAATTCGAACAGCGAAAACTGGACTTGCCCATGAATAAAGTGCTGATCGTGGATGACCACCCCGTCATTCGACTTGCGGTACGTATGCTGATGGAACGGCATGGCTACGAAGTCATTGCAGAAACGGATAATGGCGTTGATGCACTACAAATTGCTCGTGAACAAATACCGGATCTTGTCATTCTGGATATTGGAATACCCAAACTCGATGGGCTGGAAGTTATTGCTCGCCTGACTTCCACCGCCATGCCGGTGAAAGTGCTGGTGCTGACTTCCCAGGCTCCCGGACATTTTTCAATGCGTTGCATGCAATCGGGTGCAGCGGGTTATGTGTGCAAGCAGCAGGATCTGACCGAACTGCTGAGTGCTATCAAGGCAGTTCTGTCCGGCTATAGCTATTTCCCCAATCAGGCCCTGCACACCGTGCGTACCAGTCTGGGCAATGCGAGTGAGGCGGACATGGTTGATCGTCTGTCCGGGCGGGAAATGATGGTGCTGCAGCAATTGGCGCGCGGCAAGACCAACAAGGAAATCGCCGACGGCATGTTTTTGAGCAACAAGACTGTTAGCACTTACAAGACTCGCCTGTTGCTGAAACTCAATGCGCGGTCTCTGGTTGATCTGATCGAGTTGGCGCAGCGCAACGGCCTGGTTTGAACGATTCGACAGCTGAGACCGTCATGGGCCGATCAAGCTCGGTTGTCGCAGAAAATGAAAAGCCTCCGCTTCGGGAGGCCTTCAGGTATCACAGATCAAAATCGTAATCGGCCAATTGCCTTTGCAGTCGGCGCTCCTCAAGCAGGTTGTCGATTGTGCGACGCTTGCTGAGGTTGGTCTTCGCCACCTCTACCACCGGTTCGACCTCATCGGCCTCGACGGCAATAAAATCTTCTTCTACATCCAGTTGCTCTTTGTCGGTACTCATGAAGTCAACTCCCGGCTAAGACTGCCTTTGGCGCTCCTTATATCGACATTACTGCGGCGGGTAAAAAAGATTTTTTCAATCGATGGATACGAAAAACCGATGACGGCTCAATCGTCAGAAGTTTTGTGTTTGTATTCGCACAAATCTTCGATGCGGCAGCTGCCACAGCGCGGTTTACGCGCCAGGCAAACATAGCGGCCATGCAAAATCAGCCAGTGATGGGAGTCGAGCAGGAATTCTTTCGGTACAAACTTCATCAGCTTCATTTCAACTTCCACCACATTTTTCCCGGGCGCGATGCCGGTGCGATTGCTGACGCGGAAAATGTGCGTGTCGACCGCCATGGTCAATTGACGGAAAGCGGTGTTGAGCACCACGTTGGCGGTCTTGCGTCCGACGCCCGGCAAGGCTTCCAGTTCTTCCCGGGTTTGCGGGACTTCACCGCCGTGGCGTTCAACCAGCAAACGGCAGGTTTCGATGACGTTTTTCGCCTTGCTGTTGTACAGGCCAATGGTCTTGATGTACTCCGACAGCCCCTCGACACCCAGTGCATGAATAGCAGCGGGTGTATTGGCGACGGGAAAGAGTTTGGCGGTCGCCTTGTTGACGCCGACATCGGTGGACTGCGCCGAAAGAATCACCGCAATCAGCAGCTCGAACGGCGAAGAGTAGGCCAGTTCGGTTTTCGGCTCGGGATTGTCTTCGTGCAGTCGGCGAAATATCTCAAGACGTTTTGCAGCATTCATGGGCGATGCGTTTCCTTGATGACAGAGTTGCGGCGTGTCCACGCCTGACGTACGGCGAGAAGCAGGCCCAGTAAAACGAAAGCGCCGGGGACCAGCGTAAACAGATGCAGCCCCTCGGGGAACAAAACCAGACCTTGCCAATGCTCCGAAAGACCTCGGCCAAGGCTGCCATAACCGACGATCTCGCGCAGCCCGCCCACCACCAGCATGAGCGCGCCGAACAAGGCGCAGCGTTTGAAGCTGACAGCGACGGGCTCGCGGAAGGCACCGTGGTATTCAAGCACGACGCAGTGCAAGGCGATCAGCCCTATGTAGAGCTCAGACGTCTGCTGCCATGACAAAAACCAGCGTTGCGCCATGATGTTTGCGCAACTGGTCAGCGTCGCGGCAAGTATCAGGCTGGCTAGCAACGCACGGGTGCCCATCAGGCGTTCGCGCAGCGGCGACATGCAAACGGCAAAAACGCCGAGCACCGCGCCGAGCATCAAGGTTATCCCCAGTGCAGCGCTAAATGTTTGTGTGGCGCCCAATAGCGGCACCAGCATCAATAAACTTACCGTGCGTTTCATAAGCGAGTTCCTAACAGCAACGCCCGATGCTCATCGAAATAACGCAGTGCGTCGTGAATCGCGTTGATGGCGGCACGGGAGGTTATGGTCGCACCAGCGATTTGATCGAACTGCCCCTGATCCTTTTTCAGCGCCCAACCGGCGTCTGTCGGCTCAGTACGGGATTTGCCGAGGAAGGCCTGAAGCCAGGCATTCGGCCATTCACCGATGTAACCACCCAATCCTGGCGTTTCGCGCTGCTCAAGGGTTTTCACGCCTAGAACTCTGCCGTTTGCATCGATGGCTATCAGCAGTTCCAGAGTACCTGCGTAACCTTCGCTGCGGCTGCGCAACAGCACCGCGACTGTCTGACCGGAGCGGGTCGCTCGATAGCCGCCCGACAGCGTGCTATGGCGCAAAGCAGGCTCGGCGAGCGTCAGCGGTTGCTCCAGCGGCTGATTGTCGTAGAGCGCGGCAGGCATGACATCAAGCAATTTGCGGCTGTCGAGCAAGCGCTGCTCGCTGGCAATCTGCGGTGCATTGCTGCGTTGCAGCACGTATGTCGCACTCAGGCCAACGAGTGCCAGCAGCACCACCGTCGCGACACTCGCTGAGCGGTTCACGCGTTCACCTTCGACTGGCGGCTGGCGGCGAAGCGCTCCAGCGTCGGCACCAGCAGATTCATCAGCAACACTGCAAACGCGACCCCGTCCGGGTAACCACCCCACGTGCGAATCAGATAAGTCAGCAGGCCGACGCCAACACCGAACAGCAGGCGGGCAAGGGCGCTTTTCGCGCCGGACACAGGTTCGGTCACGATAAAAAATGCACCGAGCATGGTCGCGCCACTGAGCAGATGAAACAGCGGCGAACCTTGGGAATCGGACCCCGAGCCGTTCCAGCACAACAGGCTGATGACGAACAGACTGGCGAGCATCCCCACCGGTGCGTGCCAGGAAAAGATCCGCCGCTGCAACAGCCACAGACCGCCGAGCAGAAACGCCAGATTCACCCATTCCACACCGCGCCCGCCGAAACGGCCGAAGGCCGGGTTGCTGGCGAACAGCTCATCGATGGTCAGGCTTTTATTGATGCGCAGACTGTCCAGTGCCGTGGCCTGCGCCCAGGCGTCAGGTGCTGGAGCCGGGTTGAAAACCTGTTGCAACGCCGAGAGGAAATCGAGGCCATGACCGGGCCAATGCGTCATCGCCTGCGGAAACAGCACCATGCTCAGGGCAAAACCAAGCATCGCCGGGTTGAACGGATTTCTGCAGACGCCGCCATACAGGTGCTTGCCGAACAACAAGCCTGAAACGGTCGCCGTGACGGTCAGCCACCAAGGGCAATAAGCCGGCAGCGCAACGGCCAGCAACATCGCACTGACCAGCGCGCTGCCATCACGCAGTGCCGCTTGCACCGCTTGCCGACGCAGATGGGCGACCCCGGCTTCGACGAGCAAAGCACTGGCAACCGCCAACAGCAGATTGATCAACACGCCCCAGCCATACAGCCAGAACAAAGCGAGCAGCCCCGGTAGCGCTGCGAGCAGCACGGTATTCATCGCCTGTTGCAGGCGATCGTCCGCTGCCTCAAGGGGCGGCATGGTCTTGCACCTGGCGCTCGGCGTCAGTCACGGCTTGCTCCAGTGCTGCGATCTGCTCCGGCGCAGCTTCCGCTGCCTGAGCCTTTTTCAACTCGGCGCGGCGCATGGCCAGTTGAATCTTCGCCCGTTTCAACTCCGCGTCGTTGCTCGGAGCAGAGACGGCGGGAATCACCGGTTGGCTGCTTTCCAGCTTCGCCAGTGCTTGCTCGGCGGCTTCGAATTGTTGCTGCAGGACGATCAGTTGCGACTGCTGTTCGAACGTCGGCGGATGGCCGAAAGCTTTCAGCGATTTTTGCAACTGAGCCCGACTCATCGCCACATCGACCTTGGCCTTCTTCAGCGCCGCATCGGCGTTAGCGGCTTTTTGTGCGCGCACCCGCTCCAGCGCAGCCTGCACCGGGTCGCCGGTCGAGACTTGCGGTTGTGCCGCACGCGCGGCTCGCGCTTCACGTTCGGCCTGCTTTTGCTGTTCTTCACGCAGCAGGCGCTGGTTGCGGCGCTCGAAACGCTGGCGCGCATGGTCACGTTTGATCGCGCGGGCGCGCTGTTCTTCAAGATCAAATGCGAGACCGCCAACTACTGGGATCGTGTTCGCAGGCAAAGGGTGCATTTCTATGCAGTCGACCGGGCACGGCGCAACGCACAGATCACAACCGGTGCACTCGTCGATCAGCACCGTGTGCATGAGTTTTGCCGCGCCGACGATGGCGTCGACCGGGCAGGCCTGAATGCACTTGGTGCAGCCGATGCATTCGGCCTCGCGGATGAAGGCGACTTGCGGCGGTGCCGGGCCACGGCTGATATCCAGTTCCAGGACCGGTATTTTCAACAGCTCGGCCAGCGCAGCGATAGTTTCTTCGCCGCCCGGCGGGCACTTGTTGATCGGCTCGCCGTCAACAATGCCTTGCGCATAGGGTTTGCATCCGGGATGGCCGCACTTGCCGCATTGGGTCTGCGGCAGCAGGGCATCGATGCGTTGAAGCAGACTCATGTTTTGATCAATCCACTGAATCCGAGAAAAATCACTGCGATCAGTCCGGCGCTGATCAGGTCGATCGGCAGGCCGCGAAAGGGCAGGGGAATATCGTTGTCGGCCGTGCGCTCGCGCAGGTCGCAGAACACACTCAACACCAGCCAGAAACCCAGCCCGGCGCCGATACTCAATGCTGTCGCGTGCAGCAGGCCTTGATCGTTTTGCGCATTGATCAACGCCAGCCCGAGTACCCCGGCATTGCCCAGCAGCAGCGGCCACAATCCGTCGAACGGCCAATCCGGCAGCCCGCCCGCCAGCAGTTTCAGCAGCGGCGCGATCAACAACACACTCAACGGCAGAAACACGAACAGGCGCAGCGCTTCAAGCTGCAACGGCAGCAGTATCCACTGCCAGATCGCCTGACCGATAACGCCGACCACCACCATCAGGCACAACGTCGCCAATCCCAGCGCATGTACCTGGCGTCGGCTGCCCGCCAGCAGCGGAGCGACGCCCAGCGGCCAGTGCAACACCAAGTTGTTGAGCAGCGCAGCACTGATCAGCGTTAACACGAGTTCGGTCATGGTTCTGCCAGCGAAACGGGCGGGTGTCTCTTAAGGGTAGGCACTATCGGGCCAGATATGAAAAATCCCACCGGCATGCAGAGCACGTCGGTGGGATCGTTTTATCGCAACGTCTTACTTGATGCGCTGACCCGGTTTGGCGCCGCTGTCAGGGCTCAGCAGATAGATCTCTTCACCGCCGGGACCGGCTGCCATCACCATGCCTTCGGAAATACCGAACTTCATTTTCCGTGGCTTGAGGTTGGCGATCATCATGGTCAGGCGACCGTCGAGCTTGGACGGGTCCGGGTAGGCGCTCTTGATCCCGGAGAACACGTTGCGTTGCTCGTCACCGATGTCGAGGGTCAGGCGCAGCAGCTTGTCCGCGCCTTCGACGTGTTCGGCCTTGACGATCAAAGCGACGCGCAAATCGATGGCGGCAAAGGCGTCGAAATCGATTTCCGGCGACAGCGGATCCTTGGCCAGTTCGCCGTTGCCCGCAGGCTTGGCTTCGCCGGTGTCGGTCTGGCTGGCGGTCAGGTCTTCTTTCGAGGCGTCGGTCATGGCTTGCACTTTTACCGGGTCGATGCGGGTCATCAACGGTTTGAATTCGTTGAGCTGGTGATTGGTCAGCAGGGTGGTGTGGTCATTCCAGGTCAGCGGCGCGACGTTGAGGAACGCCTCGGCATCAGCGGCCAGCAGCGGCAGTACCGGTTTGAGGAAGATCACCAACTGGCGGAACAGGTTGATGCCGGTGGCGCAGATCGCCTGGACTTCATCCTGCTTGCCTTCCTGCTTGTTCAACGACCACGGAGCCTTGTCGGCGATCCACGCGTTGGCGCGGTCAGCCAGGGCCATGATTTCACGCATCGCGCGGGCGAAGTCGCGGGCCTCGTAGGCGTCGGCAATGCTCGGCGCGGCGGCGAGGAAAGCCTCGGTCAGCTCCGGCGCGGCATTGTTGTCGACCAGCAGACCACCGTTACCCTTGTGGATGAATCCGGCGCAACGGCTGGCGATGTTGACCACTTTGCCGACCAGGTCGGAGTTGACCTTCTGCACGAAGTCTTCGAGGTTCAGGTCGAGGTCGTCGACGCCACGGCCAAGCTTGGCCGCGTAGTAGTAGCGCAGGTATTCCGGCGACAGATGATCCAGATAAGTGCGGGCCTTGATGAAGGTGCCGCGCGACTTGGACATTTTCTGACCATTGACGGTCAGGTAGCCGTGCACGTTGATGCCGGTCGGCTTGCGGTAGCCGGCGCCTTCGAGCATGGCTGGCCAGAACAGCGCATGGAAATTGACGATGTCCTTGCCGATGAAGTGGTACAGCTCGGCAGTCGAATCCTTGCCCCAGAACGCGTCGAAATCCAGCTCCGGCGTGCGGTTGCAGAGGTTCTTGAAGCTGGCCATGTAACCGATCGGCGCATCCAGCCACACGTAGAAATACTTGCCCGGTTCGCCCGGAATCTCGAAACCGAAATACGGCGCATCGCGGGAAATGTCCCACTGCTGCAGGCCGGCATCCAGCCATTCGGCGATCTTGTTGGCCACGGCGTCCTGCAGGGTGCCGCTGCGGGTCCAGGCCTGGAGCATGTCCTGGAAATCCGGCAGCTTGAAGAAGAAGTGCTGGGAATCCTTGAGCACCGGGGTGGCGCCGGAGATCGCCGACTTCGGATCCTTCAGGTCGGTCGGTGCGTAGGTCGCGCCGCATTTTTCGCAGTTGTCGCCGTACTGGTCTTCGGTGCCGCATTTCGGGCAGGTGCCCTTGATGAAGCGGTCGGCCAGGAACATTTTCTTTTCCGGGTCGAAATACTGCGTGATCGAGCGCTGGGCGATGTGCCCGGCGTCACGCAGCTTGAGGTAGATCTGGCTCGACAGCTCACGGTTTTCTTCGGCGTGAGTGGAGTGGAAATTGTCGAAATCGACGAGGAAGTCGGCAAAGTCGGCGCTGTGTTCAGCCTGCACGTTGGCGATCAGTTGTTCCGGGGTGATGCCTTCCTTTTCCGCGCGCAGCATGATCGCCGAACCGTGGGCGTCGTCGGCGCAGACATAGATGCATTGGTTGCCGCGATGCTTCTGGAAGCGCACCCACATATCGGTCTGGATGTATTCCAGCATGTGGCCAAGGTGAATCGAACCATTGGCGTAGGGCAGGGCGCTGGTGACGAGGATCTTGCGTGGCTCGGACATGGGGCTTCGCTACTTGATGAAACGGAGGTCGGCCACTATAAAGCGCCGGCGCATATTTTTCACCCCTGCGCCACTGGGTACTTTGAGAGCTCGTGTGGTGAGGGGATTTATCCCCGTTCGGCTGCGCAGCAGTCGTGGATATCGTTACACACGCAGCTCCTGACGTACCGGGGGCGGAAGTTTTGGGGCGGCTGCGCAGCCCAACGGGGATAAATCCCCTCACCACAGTGGCTTTTCAGCGCAAGTAATCTGTTCGCCTCAAATCGGTGTCCAGCGTACGATAGCCGCCATTCTTTCCAGTCTTGTTATCGGAGTTGCCCATGAGCGCCGTCACTCGCGCAGCGGTGGAAGCCGTCCTCAGCCAATACACCGACCCCTACCTGAACCAGGACCCGGTCAGCGCCGGTTGCGTGAAGAACATCGAGATCATCGGTGACCGCGTCAATGTGCAGCTGGAAATCGGCTACGCCGCCGGTCTGTTCAAGAGCGGTTGGGCGCAATTGCTGCAACTGGCCATCGAAAACCTCGACGGCGTGGTCATCGCCCGCGTCGAGGTCACCAGCGTGATCGCCGCGCACAAGGCCCAGGCGCAGATTCCCGGGCTGGCCAACGTCAAGAACGTCGTCGCCGTCGCTTCCGGCAAGGGCGGCGTGGGCAAATCCACTACGGCTGCCAACCTCGCGCTGGCGCTGGCCCGCGAAGGTGCCAAGGTCGGCATCCTCGACGCCGATATCTACGGCCCGAGCCAGGGCATCATGTTCGGCATCCCCGAGCGCACCCGGCCCGAGGTCAAGGATCAGAAGTGGTTCGTGCCGCTCAAGGCCCACGGCGTGGAAGTCATGTCGATGGCGTTCCTGACCGACGACAACACGCCGATGGTCTGGCGCGGGCCGATGGTTTCCGGGGCGCTGCTGCAACTGGTCACGCAAACCGCGTGGGGCGATCTGGATTATCTGGTCATCGACATGCCACCAGGCACCGGCGACATTCAACTGACCCTGGCGCAGAAAGTCCCGGTGGCGGGTGCGGTGATCGTCACTACGCCGCAGGATCTGGCGCTGCTCGACGCACGCAAAGGCGTGGAAATGTTCCGCAAGGTCAACATTCCGGTGCTGGGCGTGGTGGAAAACATGGCCGTGCACATCTGCTCGAACTGCGGGCATGCCGAGCATCTGTTCGGTGAAGGCGGTGGCGAGAAACTGGCCACCCAGTACGGCGTAGAGTTGCTGGCTTCGCTGCCGCTGTCGATGCTGATCCGCGAACAGGCCGATGGCGGCAAGCCAACCGTAATCGCCGAGCCGGACAGCCAGATCGCCATGGTCTATCAGGAGCTGGCCCGCCACGTCGGCGCGCGGATCGTCTTGCAGGAAGCGGCCACGCCGGCGATGCCGAATATCACCATCAGTGACGATTGAATAAACGCTGGATGAAATGTGGGAGCGAGCCTGCTCGCGAAGAGGGAGTGTCAGTCAACGAAGATGTTGGCTGACCCACCGCTTTCGCGAGCAGGCTCGCTCCCACAGTTGTTTTGTGTTGGCAGTCAGATCCGCAACCCGCCATCCATCTCCAGAATCCGCCCGGTGTAGTAGTCGTTTTCGAAGATATACGCCGCCGAATGAGCGATCTCCTCAGGCTTGCCCATGCGCTTGAGCGGAATGCCCGACGTCATCTTTTCCAGCGCTTCCGGCTTCATGCCCAGGGTCATCTCGGTTTCGATGAAGCCCGGTGCGATGCCCGCGACACGAATGCCGTAACGCGCCAGCTCCTTCGCCCAGGTCACGGTCGCCGCTGCGACGCCGGCCTTGGCTGCGGAATAGTTGGTCTGGCCGACGTTGCCCGCACGGGAGATCGACGAAATGTTGATGATCGCACCGCTGTTCTTCAGCTCGACCATCTTCGCCGCGACTTCACGGGTGCAGAGGAACACGCCGGTCAGGTTGACGTCGATCACCGCCTGCCACTGGGCCAGGCTCATCTTGGTCATCTCACCGTCCTTGACCTTCAGCAGCAGACCATCGCGCAGGATCCCGGCGTTGTTGATCAGGCCGTGGATGGCGCCGAAGTCTTCGGCCACTTGCGCGACCATGTGCTCGACCTGTTCTTCATTGGCGACGTTGCACAGGTAGCTGCGCGCTTCGACACCTTTGGCTTTGCAGGCGGCCACGGCGTCGTCGAGTTTTTCCTGATTCAGATCGACCAAGGCCAGCTTCGCGCCCTTGCCGGCGAAATACTCGGCCATGGAACGGCCCAAACCCTGGCAACCGCCGGTGATAATGATTACTTTGTCGTTGAGTTGCATTCGCATGTCCCGCTGGCAGGTCTGAGTTGTTTTTGTTGTCGGCAACGCTCGATCGGCACCGGTCAGGCCTGGTTGCACACGAACATTTGCCCGATGCGCGCCGGTTACTTTTCGCTGCGCGCCTGTCCGTTTTCTAGACGGAACCCATTTAAGGAGTCACAAATTGAGCGCTGAAGTGGCGAAGAATGCCCGAGAATTGCTTCTCAAGGAATACCGTGGAGTGCTGTCGACCCACTCCAAATCGATGCCGGGTTTTCCCTTTGGCTCCGTCGTGCCGTATTGCCTGGATGAGCAGGGCCGGCCGCTGATCCTGATCAGCCGCATCGCCCAGCACACGCATAACCTGCAGAAAGATCCGAAGTGCTCGATGCTGGTGGGCGAGCGCGAGGCCGACGATGTGCAGGCGGTCGGGCGGCTGACCTATCTGGCCCAAGCGCAGAAGCTCGAAGACCCGGCAGCCATCGAGGCTGCCGCCGAACGCTATTACCGCTATTTCCCCGACTCGCAGAATTATCACCAGGCCCACGATTTCGATTTCTGGGTGCTCGATCCGGTGCGCCATCGCTACATCGGCGGCTTTGGTGCGATCCACTGGATCGACGATCTGACCTTGGCCAACCCGTTCGCCGGCAAGGCGGAAATCAGCATGGTCGAGCACATGAACAGCGATCACGCCAAGGCCATCGCCCATTACGTCGAGCTCGCCGGGCTGCCCAACAGCACGCCGGCGCAACTGGCCGGGATCGACAGCGAAGGCATGCACCTGCGCATTGGTCAGGCCGTCTACTGGTTGCCCTTCGCGGCGCCATGTAATACGCCGACACAAGTGCGCGAGGCCTTGGTTTCTCTGGCTCACGCCCAGTCCTGGCCGAAAAAAGCGCAAAGTTAAGCTTGAATTCACGCAAGGGCGACGTCATCTAAGGCTTACTGCAAGGCATTTCTTGCGTTGAGGAAACTTTGATGCGCCCTTTTCTGTTGCTCTTTCTGCTGTTTCCAGTGCTGGAGCTGTTCGTATTCGTCAAAGTGGCAGGCTCAATCGGGTTCTTCCCGGCCCTGCTGCTGATCATTCTCGGCTCGATGTTCGGTGTGTTCGTGCTGCGCGTCGCCGGTCTGGCCACCGCATTGCGTGCCCGGGAAAGCCTGAATCGCGGCGAATTGCCCGCGCAGACCATGCTCGAAGGCCTGATGCTGGCACTGGCCGGTGGCCTGTTGATCATTCCCGGCTTCATCAGTGACGTGCTCGGTCTGGTGATGCTGTTGCCGGTCACCCGTCGTCTGCTGGCGAACAAGATGCGCCAGCGTGCTGAAGACCAGGCGATGCGCCAGCGTGCCTTCGCCGACGACCTGCAACCCCGTGGCGGCCCGGCCCCGCGCGAGCCGCTCGGTCGAGAGCCGAATGTGATCGAAGGCGAGTTCGAACACCGCGACAACAAGTGATATCAGCATCGACACGGCACCTGCGGGTGCCGTGCTCGTTTATGGCTGTTATTTACCGTGTCTGGATGAAAATTTTTTTCCGCCAGCCCTTGTAATCGGCTTGTACGCCCCTATGTATCGGTCACCGAAAGGTTTCCGGTATTCAAACCGGACAGACTTGCGCGGTTCGCTCGACGGACCGCAACCGGCGCAGGCCGGATTCGTTAAACCCGCCGGGACTACACCGGCCGATGAAAACCACAATTAGGAGAGATCGACAATGAAGCTTCGTCCTCTGCATGACCGCGTCGTCATCCGTCGCAGCGAAGAAGAAAAGAAAACCGCTGGCGGTATCGTCCTGCCAGGTTCGGCTGCTGAAAAAGCCAACCACGGTGTGATTCTCGCTGTAGGCCCGGGCAAAGCTCTGGAAAACGGTGAAGTGCGTGCACTGTCCGTGAAGGAAGGCGACAAGGTTGTGTTCGGTCCTTACTCCGGCAGCAACACTGTGAAAGTCGATGGCGAAGACCTGCTGGTAATGAGCGAGAACGAAATCCTCGCGGTTATCGAAGGCTGATATCCCCGTTCATTTTCCCGCTACTACAAAGTATTTAAGGAATATCGATCATGGCTGCTAAAGAAGTTAAGTTCGGCGATGCCGCCCGTACCAAGATGCTCAAAGGCGTCAACGTTCTGGCTGACGCGGTAAAAGCGACCCTGGGCCCGAAAGGCCGTAACGTGGTTATCGAGAAGAGCTTCGGCGCTCCGACCATCACCAAGGACGGCGTTTCCGTCGCCAAAGAAATCGAACTGGATGACCGCTTCGAAAACATGGGCGCGCAGCTGGTCAAAGACGTTGCCTCCCGTGCCAACGATGACGCTGGTGACGGTACTACCACCGCTACCGTTCTGGCTCAGTCGATCGTCAACGAAGGCCTGAAAGCCGTCGCTGCCGGCATGAACCCGATGGACCTGAAACGCGGTATCGACAAGGCGACCATCGCCATTGTCAAAGAGCTCAAAGCCCTGTCCAAGCCATGCGCTGACTTCAAAGCCATCGCTCAGGTCGGCACCATCTCGGCCAACTCCGACAACTCCATCGGCGACATCATTGCCGAAGCCATGGAAAAAGTCGGTAAAGAAGGCGTGATCACCGTTGAAGAAGGCTCGGGCCTGGAAAACGAACTGTCGGTTGTAGAAGGCATGCAGTTCGACCGTGGCTACCTGTCGCCATACTTCGTCAACAAGCCGGACACCATGGTTGCCGAGCTCGACGGCCCGCTGATCCTGCTGGTCGACAAGAAGATCTCGAACATCCGCGAAATGCTGCCAGTGCTGGAAGCCGTTGCCAAAGCCGGCCGTCCGCTGCTGATCGTGGCCGAAGACGTTGAAGGCGAAGCCCTGGCGACTCTGGTTGTGAACAACATGCGTGGCATCGTCAAAGTCGCTGCCGTCAAGGCACCGGGCTTCGGCGACCGTCGCAAGGCCATGCTGCAGGACATCGCTGTTCTGACCGGCGGTACCGTTATCTCCGAAGAGATCGGTCTGAGCCTGGAAAGCACCACCCTGGAGCACCTGGGTAACGCCAAGCGCGTCACCCTGTCCAAGGAAAACACCATCATCGTTGACGGTGCTGGCGTGCAGGCAGACATCGAAGGCCGTATCGCTCAGATCCGCGCCCAGGTTGCCGAAACTTCCTCGGACTACGACCGTGAAAAACTGCAAGAGCGTCTGGCCAAGCTGTCCGGCGGCGTTGCAGTGATCAAGGTTGGCGCTGGTTCCGAAGTTGAAATGAAAGAGAAGAAAGCCCGCGTTGAAGACGCCCTGCACGCAACCCGCGCAGCCGTTGAAGAAGGCGTGGTACCTGGCGGCGGCGTGGCGCTGATCCGTGCTCTGGAAGCACTGACCGAGCTGACCGGCGACAACGCTGACCAGAACGTCGGTATCGCTGTGCTGCGTCGCGCTGTTGAAGCGCCGCTGCGTCAGATCGCTGCCAACTCCGGTGACGAGCCAAGCGTAGTCGTCAACGAAGTGAAGAACGGCAAAGGTAACTTCGGTTACAACGCTGCTTCCGGCGAATACGGCGACATGATCGAAATGGGTATCCTGGACCCAACCAAGGTAACCCGTTCGGCTCTGCAAGCTGCAGCCTCCATCGGCGGTCTGATCCTGACCACCGAAGCAGCGGTTGCCGACGCACCGAAGAAAGAAGGTGCAGCTGGCGGCGGTATGCCAGACATGGGCGGCATGGGTGGCATGGGCGGCATGATGTAAGCCAGCCCTGGCCCTGTAACGCTAAACCCCGCTGGCGAAAGTCAGCGGGGTTTTTTATTGCCCAAGTTCAGCATCCACCCGAACCAATGTGGGAGCGAGCTTGCTCGCGAAAGCGTCGGATCAGCCAACATAAATGTTGGATGACATACCGCATTCGCGAGCAAGCTCGCTCCCACAATTGGATCTGTATTTCAGGCGTTGATTGGTGGTGCCAGGATGCTGGCATCCGCCCTCATCGCTGGGCGATACAGCACCCAGTAATAAGCCCCCAGGCAAATCAGCCAGCAGAAAATCGCCGTCCACACGTTGTGCGAAAAGAAGTGCGCACCCTGCATCATGCGACTGATCGAGAACACCGAGCCCAGTGCAAAGGCGAACACAAACGCCTGCCGCGCCAGTCGCGGGCGGCGGTCGCGCAGCACGAAGAACAGTGCAAACAGGGTGAACCCGGTCGCCGCGTGGCCGCCGGGCCAGCAACGTCCCGGTTTGTCCGTGGCGGGGCGATGCTCCATGAGTTTGCTGTAGGTCTCGTGGCCGCCGAATTGCTCCAGGCTCCATGGGCACTGCACAGCGGTGACGGCTTTGACCGGAGTGACAAATGAAGTCGCCAGCCCCAGCGACAGCACCAGACAGCCCAATTCGCGCTTGAACGGTTTCAGCTTCGCGATGAAAAACGCGCCGATGAAACCCAGAATGGCAAACACCGAGAAGCCGATCACCAGCTGTTTTGCCCGGTCATGCAGGATGTCTTCAAGCACATAGCTGTGCCGTCCGATGAAATCCCCCGCGACCGGGTCGTAGAACATCTGCGCCAGAGCCATGTCCAGATCGGTCAGTTCGAGCAACAGCAGAATGATCGCCGCCGCTGCGGGAATGCCCAGACACAACCACCAGTTCAGCGGTCTTGAAGCGGGAAGGGCAGAGGTCGACACCATGGCAGGTTCCTTGGTCGATGAACGGAGGAGAGAGCGTAATCGCGCGGAGTCTGCGCGCGCTGGCGTCGGCGATTTGTTAACCGAAAGTGAAAAAAACGTCGCAGCGCGCGCAGCGCAGGTTTATCGAAAAACGCCCCTAGCCCTGAGCCACACTTGGCCGTAAGCTGCGCGGGCCAAGACGGCCGTTACCCCGTTCGGAGGAGATGTCCATGCGAATTCTGCTGGTCGAAGACAACCGTGACATCCTGGCCAATCTGGCCGATTACCTGGGCATGAAAGGCTATACCGTCGATTGCGCACAAGACGGCTTGTCCGGTCTGCATCTGGCGGCGACCGAGCATTACGACCTGATCGTGCTCGACATCATGCTGCCCGGCATCGACGGCTACACCTTGTGCAAGCGCCTGCGTGAAGACGCCCGGCGCGATACGCCGGTGATCATGCTGACCGCCCGCGACCAACTCGACGACCGTCTGCAGGGCTTCAAGTCCGGTGCCGACGATTACCTGATCAAACCATTTGCGCTGTCCGAACTGGCCGCCCGCGTCGAAGCGGTCATGCGCCGTGCTCAGGGCGGGGGTCGCCGGGCATTGCAGGTCGGTGACCTGAGTTACGACCTCGACACCCTGGAAGTGACCCGCGAAGGCAAGCTGCTCAAGCTCAACCCGGTCGGTCTCAAGCTGCTCGCGGTGTTGATGCAGAAGAGTCCGCACGTGCTGCGTCGGGAGATTCTCGAGGAAGCGCTGTGGGGCGATGACTGCCCCGACAGCGACAGCCTGCGCAGCCATGTTCACCAATTGCGCCAGGTGATCGACAAGCCATTCGCCAAGCCACTGCTGCACACCGTGCACGGTGTCGGTTATCGCTTGGCCGAGGGGCGAGATGGAGTTTAAGCAGAGTCTTTCCCAGCGGATCATCATCGCCTTTGCGCTGATGAGCGCACTGGTCGCCGGCGCTTTCGCCATGGGCATCGTTGCGACGGTGCACCTGGTGGAAGAGAAACTGATTTCCGCAGGGCTGGGCGGCGACCTGCAACGTTTGCTGCTGATGGACAACGTCTCCGACTGGAGCCATCGGCCCGAGCCGGATCAGTTGTTCTACTTCAGTGGCGGGCCGGGTGATTTCGACCTGCCCAAGGATCTGCGTCACCTCGATGCCGGTTTCCACGAGGTATTTCGCGAGCAGCTGTCCTATCACGCCATGGTCGAAGTGGTGGATGGTCGGCGTTATGTCTTGCTGCAGGACCAAAGCGATTTCGAAGAGCGCGAGCGCGTGCTGTTTGCCGTGGTGCTGGTGGGCTTCGTGCTCAGTCTGGCGCTGGCGGTGTTCCTGGGCTGGGTGCTCGCGCGCAAGGTGATGGCGCCGGTGGTGCGCCTGGCGCGGCAGGTCCGGCATCGCGACCAGTTGCTCGGGCTGGCGCCACCCTTGGCGCCGGACTACGCGGCGGATGAAGTCGGAGAACTGGCGGTGGCGTTCGATGCCACCCTGGGGCGCTTGCGTCAGGCGCTGAACCGCGAGCGTTTGTTCACCAGCGACGTCAGCCATGAATTGCGCACGCCGCTGATGGTCCTCGCCAGTTCCTGCGAACTGCTGCTGGAAAACCCCGGTCTCGATCAGCGCGGTCGCGCCCAGGTCGAGCGCATTGCCCGGGCCAGCGAGGAGATGCGCGAACTGGTGCAGACCTTCCTGATGCTGGCGCGCGCACAAAACGAAGAGGCTGGCGCCGCGCCGCAGCAGAACCTCACGCAAGTCGCCGAGAGCCTGCTGTGCCTGTGGCGCGAGCCGATCGAGCGCAAGGGCCTGAAGCTGATGTTCGAGCCGGGCGATCCACCGGACAGACGTTACAACGCGACCTTGCTCAATGCGGTGATGGGCAACTTGCTGCGTAACGCACTGCATTACACCGAAGAGGGTTTTATTCGCCTTACCCTCACTGCCAACGGTTTTGTCGTCGAGGACTCGGGGGTAGGTATTCCCGAGGAAAAACGCGAGGCGATGTTCGAACCATTTGTGCGCGGTAGCGAGAAACGTGGCGAGGGTCTCGGCCTGGGCCTGTCGCTGGTCCAGCGCATCTGCGAAAACCAGGGCTGGACGGTCAGTTTGAGCACGATGGAGCCCAATGGCTGCCGATTCGAGGTAGATCTTGGCGTGAATGCCAGCAAATAGTGGCTCGAGGCTACTCCCGCCCACCTGTCTAAATCCTGTATAACGTTGTAATACTTTGCAGATTTACCTGACAGAATTTTCACAATTGGATGACCTGACGCTGACACGCCGCTGCTTAAGGTGGCGTCATCAGAACAGGAGTCCAGATGATGGCCGGCCCGATCAAGCTCGATTTTTCCGAAAAATACGACGACCAACACGCACAACGATATCTGCGCAAGCACCAGCAAAGCCTCGGTCGCCGCCTGTCGCACTGGCGCGATGAGCAAGTCGGTCGCAAGGCCTTGGCGCTGGCGGGAGATCCCGGGCTGGTGCTGGATCTGCCCTGCGGTGCCGGGCGTTTCTGGCCAATGCTCGCGGAGAAGCCCAACCGGGTGATCATCGGCGCGGACAATTCCGAGTCGATGATCAAGACCGCGCTGCAAGGGCAACCGGCCGATGTGGTCAAGCGTGTACAACCGCTGCACACCTCGGCATTCGATATCGCTCTGCCGGATAACTCGGTCGACAGCATCTTTTGCATGCGTCTGTTGCACCACATCGGCGAGGCCGAGCACCGTCGGGTGATCTTGCGCGAGTTCGAGCGGGTGACCCGTGACAGCGTGATTGTTTCGTTGTGGGTTGACGGCAATTTCAAGGCCTGGAAGCGCAAGCGCGCCGAGCGGGATCGGCCAAGTCATGATTACCAGAATCGATTTCTGATTCCGGCGGCGACGATCGAGAAAGAATTTGAACAGGCGGGTTTCCGCATTCAGGAACAACTGGACTTCATACCGCTCTATGCGATGTGGCGAGTTTACGTATTACGCAAGAGGTAGAGGATGGCAGTGCAAGCAGCGGTTGAAGCGGATGTCGCTCCCCAGGATCGTTTCGATTATTACTGGAACCAGCGCGGCGAATGGGTTGAAGAGCCCAATGTGCGCCGTGGTGGCGAAAGCGGTGTACAGCGCATAGTCGACCGTGACGGTCAGCTCTTGTACGCCAAGCGCCAGACCGGGCACATCTATCGCAGTTGGTTGCACCCCTTCGGTCGCCCGACCGTATTGCGTGAACTCGATGCGCTGACCGGCGTAAGCAAACTCGGCGTGCGTGTTCCGCAGATCGTTTTTTGCGGCGCGCAACCGGATCCGCAACACAAGTGGCGCGCGCTGCTCGTCACCAAATCCCTCGACGGTTTCCAGGAACTGGAACACTGGCTGGCCGCTGCCGGTGGTCGCGATCAATGTGGCGACGTGGTCTACGAGAAAGTCCTCAAGGACCTCGCCGAGAACCTGGCGCGCATGCACAAGGGCCGCTGGCAGCACAGCTGCATCTACATCAAACACGTTTTCGTGCGCGTCACCGGTGAAGGTGAAGCGGCGCAGGTTGAAGTGGCGTTGATCGATCTGGAGAAGTGCCGTCAGCGTCTGACACCCTATCGCGCCGCGCAGCATGACATGAAGCAACTGCGTCGCCATTCGTCGTTCCGCGATGCCGACTGGAAAAAACTCGTCTACTTTTATGAGACGGCGTTTGGCAGCGCTATCAAAGGTTTATAGCGATGAAACTCGAAATTGCACGAGGTTTGTTCCTGATCGGGGCCTTGGCAGTTGCTTCACTGGCGGTGGCTGCCTGGGAGCAGCCGCGCATGCAGGTCATAGGAGCGTCCGGGAACGACGCTCATTGTTCGGTTCCACGGGTGGCGAAAGCCTCCGTGGCGACCCAGCCCGATCATGATTTGCTGTTGTTCATGTTCGGACTGTCTCAGGGAATGAGGCCAGCCAGTTGAAACGATTCAAGCCCAAATGAAAGGCCTCGCAGTTGCGAGGCCTTTTTTTGGAATACGGATTGTGTAGGAGCTGGCGAAGGCTGCGATCTTTTGATCTTGCTTGATCGTTCCTACGCTCTGCGTGGGAACGCCTCAAAGGACGCTCCGCGTTCCAATGGGACGCGGAGCGTCCCGAGCTGCATTCCCACGCAGAGCGTGGGAACGATCAAAATACCGCATTCGCGAGCAGGCTCGCTCCCACAGCGTGATGCGTGTTATTTGCGGTCCGGTTTCGCCAGGAACGTGTAAACACACGGCAGCACGAACAGCGTAAACAACGTGCCGATCGACATCCCCGTCGCAATCACCATGCCGATATCAAAGCGGCTCACGGCGCCCGCGCCGGTGGCCAGAATCAGCGGCACCATGCCGAACACCATTGCCGCCGTTGTCATCAGCACCGGGCGCAAGCGAATCGCCGCTGCTTCCTCCACCGCTTCACGGGCGCTCAGGCCCTTGTCCTTGCGCAACTGGTTGGCGAATTCGACGATCAGGATGCCGTGCTTGCTGATCAGGCCGATCAGCGTCACCAGCCCGACCTGGGTGTAGATGTTCATGCTCGACCAGCCGAGGAACAGCGGGATCAGCGCGCCGCAGATCGACAGCGGTACGGTCACCAGAATCACCAGCGGATCGCGGAAGCTTTCGAACTGTGCGGCCAGCACCAGAAAGATGATCGCCAACGCCAGGGCAAACGTGACCCACAATGCGCTGCCTTCCTGCACGTACTGGCGCGAGGCACCGCCGTAGTCGAAGGCAAACCCGGCCGGTGCTTCTTCGCGGGCAATCTGCAGCACGGTGTCGATGGCTTCGCCCATGCTCACCAGCGGGAAACCGGAAATCTTCGCTGCGTTGAGCTGCTGGAACTGATTGAGCTGGCGCGGCCGTGCGCGGTCGCTGACCTTGATCAGCGTCGACAGCGGCAGCAATTCGCCCTGGGTGTTTTTCACGTAGTAATTGTTCAGCCAGTCCGGGTTGTCGCGGTAGGCCCGTTCAACCTGGGCGATGACCTTGTAGCTGCGCCCGTCGATGGTGAAGCGGTTGATCTCCGCCTCGCCGAGCAAGGTCGCCAGCGTGCTGCCGAGGTCAAGCATCGACACGCCCATCTGCGCGGCCTTGTCGCGGTCGATATCCACGACTACTTCCGGCTTGTCGAATGCCAGATCGAGGTCGACGAAGGCGAACTTGCCGGACTCCATGGCGCGTTTCTCGATGCGCTCGGCGACTTGCAGCAGCAGCTCGTAGTCATTGGCCGTGTTGACCACGAATTCGAAGGGCAGACCCTCACCGGTGCCTGGCAGGGAGGGCAGGTTGAAACCGAAGATCTGCAGGCCGGGAATGCTCTCCAGTTTGCTCTGCACCTCGGGAAGGATTTCCATCTGCGTGCGGCTGCGCTCGTTCCAAGGTTTGAGCAGGAAACCGCCGATACCGGCCTGCACGCCGTTGTAGCCGTTGATCTGGAACGATGAGTAGTACTCGGGAAACTCTTTGAAGATGGTGATGAATTCGTCGGTGTAGGTGCTCAGGTAGTCGAGGTTGGTCGGCTGCGGTGCGCTGGCCATCATGAAAATGATGCCTTGATCCTCGTCCGGGGCCAGTTCCGATTTGGTGAACTTGAGAAACACCGGAATCAGGCACAGCACGATCACCGCAAACACCAGCACCACCGGCCGGGTATTGAGCGTGCCATGCAGCATGCTTTGATAACGGCGCTTGAGGCCTTCAAAGACGCGGTCGAGGCGATGGGCCAGGCCGCTGGGATTCTCTTCGTGGCGCAGCAGAAACGCGCACATCATCGGCGACAGCGTCAGGGCGACGACGCCGGAAATCACCACTGCGCCGGCCAGGGTCAGGGCGAACTCCTTGAACAACGCCCCGGTCAACCCGGTGAGGAAACCGATCGGCGCATACACCGCCGCCAGAGTGATGGTCATCGACACCACCGGCATGGCAATTTCCCGCGCGCCTTCCAGGGCTGCATCGAACGGCGTCTTGCCTTCCTCGATATGACGGTGGATGTTCTCCACCACGACGATCGCATCGTCCACCACCAGACCGATGGCCAGCACCATGGCCAGCAGCGTCAGAAGGTTCATCGAGTAACCCATCATCTGCATGAAGAACATCACGCCGATCATCGACAGCGGAATGGTCACCACCGGGATCACTACCGAACGCAGCGCGCCGAGGAACAGGAACACCACGACGATGACGATCAGCACCGCTTCGAACAGGGTTTTCACCACCTCATCGATCGACGCCTGAATGAACAGCGTGGCGTCGTAGGCGATTTCGCTTTTCAGGTTCGGCGGCAGCTGCGCTTCCAGCTCGGGCATCAGCTTGCGCACTTCCTTGATCACGTCCAGCGGGTTGGCGCCGGGGGTGGCCTTGATGCCGATGTACACCGACGGCGTGCCGCCGAACGAGCTGATCGAATCGTAGTTTTCCGCGCCCATTTCCACCCGCGCGACATCACGCAGCAACACACGGCTGTCGCCATCGACCTTTAGCGGAATCGCCGCGAAGGCCTCGGCGGATTTCAGTTCGGTGTTGGCGTTGATGCTGGTGACGGTGTACTCGCCTTTCACCTCGCCGGCAGCGGAGAGGAAGTTGTACTGGCGCACCGCAGCGGTCACGTCGGCGGCACTGAGGCCGAAGCCGGCGAGTTTCACCGGGTCGAGCCACAGACGCATGGCGAACACCTGATTGCCGAGAATTTCCGCTTCGGCCATGCCCGGCAGCGTCGCCAGTTTTGGCTGGATGACCCGCGACAGATAGTCGGTGATCTGCGGGTTGCTCAGGTCCTTGCTGAAGAAACTGATGTACATCAGCGCCGAAGCGTCGGCGGATTCCTTGCTCAGCACCGGGTCTTCGGCGTCCTGCGGCAGCTTGTTCTTCACCTCGTTGGCCTTGGCCAGCAGTTCGGTGAACAAGCGGTCGGTGTTGGCACCGATGCGCGCGTAGATCGAAATCACCGAGAAGTTCTGCCGGCTGACCGAGGTCATGTAATCGATGCCCTCGGCGCTGGCCAGGCTCTGTTGCATCGGCTGGGTGATGTAGCCCTGAATGGTTTCGGCGTTGGCCCCGGGATAAGCCGTGGTCACCGTGATCAGGGCGTTTTCCATTTGTGGGTACTGGCGCAGCGGCAGCTTGCTCCAGGCCTGAAAGCCCAGCAGCACAATCAGCAGGCTGACCACGGTGGCGAGCACCGGGCGGCGGATGAACGGATCGGTAAAAGCCATGGGGATTCCTTGATCAGTCGGCGCGAGGCGGACTGTTCTGCTCGCCGAGGGTCTTGTCGTCGCTGATGGCAATGTGGGCGCCGTTGTCCAGTTTGATCTGGCCAGCCGTCACCACTTGTTCGCCGCTCTGCACGCCCTTGTTGATCATCACCAGGCCATCGCGGCGTTCACCGGTTTCGACGAAACGACGTTCGGCGATCAGCAGCGGTTGGCCGTTTTCATCCTTGGCGACGCTGCCGTCCTCGGCCTTCTTCTGCCCGACCACATAAACCGAGTTGCCGTACAGGGTGTAGGTGATCGCGCTTTCCGGCACGACGATGTGCTTCTGCGGATCGGGCAGCAGCACTTCAAGGCTGGCGAACATGCCCGGCAGCAGCTTGCCGTCGGGGTTGGCCAGGGTGGCGCGGACGAGGATATTGCGCGTGGTGCTTTCGACGATCGGGTTGATCGCGCTGATCTTGCCGGCAAAGTTCTGCCCCGGATAAGCGGCGACGGTGAACTGCACGGGCTGGCCGATAGCGAGTTTTGGCACCGCTTGTTCCGGCACGTAGAAGTCAGCGTAGAGGCTGCTCAAATCCTGCAACGTGGCGATTTTGGTGCCGCTGGCGAGGAAGTCGCCAACGTCGACCTGACGGATGCCGATGGTGCCGCTGAAGGGCGCGAGGATGCGTTTTTTCGCCAGCGAAGCGTTGAGCTGATTGACCGTGGCCTTGTTCTTTTGCAGCACGGCGGAAAGGCGGTCGTACTCGCCTTTGGAGATCGCGCGGCTGTCGACCAGTTGCGCGCCACGGCCGAAGTCCAGTTGCGCCAGGCCCAGATCAGCCTTGGCGGTTTCCAGCAGAGCGGTCTCAACGGCGCTGTCGAGTTGCAGCAACGGTTGCCCGGCCTTGACCTTCTGCCCGGATTCGAATTTGAGTTCAGTGACGGTGCCGGAGACTTCCAGACTCAAGTCGACACCTTGCAGTGCCTTGAGCGTGCCGACGGTGGGCAGACGCATCTGCCACGGCTGTTCGCCGGCAGCGGCCACGGCGACACTGATCGGCGGCTTGGGCTTGGAAAAGCCCTGGATCATCGTGTAGATCGAAAAGGCTTTGTATCCGCCCAGTACCAGGACGAGCAGCAAAACAACACCCAACATGATCAGCATGCGGCGACGCAGCATATGTCCAGTTCCTTGGATAAATCATGAGACAGGCGGGCACATTACTCCGAGTCAGGTGGGGATTCCAACTGGCAGTTATTACGTGAAGGCCGGATATGAACCCTGTGGCGAGGGGATTTATCCCCGTTGGGCTGCGAAGCGGCCCCCTGAATCCTTCAGTCATACCGCAATTGCAGTTTTAAGGGCGGCTGCGCCACCCAACGGGGATAAATCCCCTCGCCACAGGATGGGGGGCCATCTCAAAAATGAGCGGGTATCAGGCCATCAAGTGCAGATGGTTGTCCCAGAGCCCCGCCGGCAATTCCAGCGGCTTGGCCAGCAGTTGTTCCTGCCGGCAATCGTAGTAACGGCAACGGCCCTGACCCGAGGTCACGACAAAGCCATCCTTTACCGCTCCGACGCCGGCGCAATCCGGCAGCGGCGCATCGAGGCGCAGTTCGCCGCTGTCCAGATCCCAGATAAAGAAGCGATTGCCGCGCGGCGCTGTCAACGCGACCAGACGCAGGTCGCTGTGCACCGCGACGCTGGCGGTGTAGTGCCCCATCGCCTGCAACTGATCTTCCGCTACCGGGAACGCCACGAACGCTTGCCCGGGTCGCTTAATCGCCAACAGCTCCGAGCGCTCGTGGGACGGCCCCATGAATTGCTGGCCGGCGACGATGGTACCGTCACTGGCGATGCCCAGGTGGCGCACGCTGTTCATCTGCTGGGCGAGGGTTTCCTTGCTCAGCAATGTGCCGTCGCGCTGCATCAGCACCAGGCTTGGCTCCATGGCGTTAAGGTTCATATCGACGCGGCTCTCCGCCTCGGTGCGAATCCCGCCGTTGGCCACCACCAGCGTCTCGCCGTCGGGCATCCACGACACCTGATGCGGGCCGAGGCCGTGGGTAGAGATCTCGCCTGTGTGCACCAGCCGTTCGCCCTCGAATTTGTACACGCCGAGCAGGCCACGCCCGGGATCGCTCGTATCGTTCTCGGTGGCGTACAGGTATTCGCCGTCCTTGTGCACCACGGCGTGGCCGTAGAAGTGCCGGTTCGGCTGCGAGGTCACGGTCTGCAGCAACGTGCCGTCGCGCAGGTCGATCAGGTAACTCTCGGTTCCCGGACGTCGCGCAACGAACAGCGCCAGCGGCTGCGTCGGATGATTGATGATGTCGTGACAACGCTGGCCGACGTGGGTGGCGAACACCCGCGTACCGTCGAGCCGATAGCCGACGGCGTAATGCTTGCCGTCAGTATCGTCACGCGCCGACAGCAGCAGCGGGCTCTGATCCTTGCGTTTGAACAGCGTCCAGCCGCCCAGCGTCACTGCTCCCAGCAGTGCACTACCTAAAGTCAGAACCTGACGTCGCAGCATGGCACTCGCCCTCATCAGTCACCGTCGTTGGCGTTGAAGCCCAGTTGGATGCCCAGCGCCTTGGCCAGTTCGCCTTCGTGCAGGCGATGGACGACGTTGAGGCTGTCGTAGATGTCGTTGAGTTGCTGGCGACCGGCGTCGTCTTCAAGCATTTCGCCGAGCGAACGCTGGGTGCTGTCGAACAGTTTCAGCGAAGCGGCGTAAGCGGCATCGATCTTGTCGGCCAACGGCTTCTGCTCGGCCGGCAGCAGACCGCGCAGGCCTTTGTTGTCGACGCCTTCCCAGACGGTTTTGGCGGCGGCAAGGCTGGCTTCCAGTGCGGTCAGCGACGACTGGCTGCGCCACGCATCCGCCTGGAATGGCTGCGGCACGCCTTTGCTCTGGCGGCCCATCGGCGTGCCGAGTTTTTTCTTCAGGGTATCCAGTGCCGTCACTTGTACGCGCAGCAGATCGGCGATCGCTTCGTGGGAGTCGGCGTAGCGCTGGTTAGGGAACTTGCTCATCTGCGCGAGCATGCCGTCGGTATTGTTCCAGCCCTGCAGGATCTCTTCGGCCAGTTGCTTCTGGCGTTCGCCGATGGCGATCAGCAGCGGGCAGTATTTGGCTTTCTGCGCATCGTTGGCGACGTCAGGCTTGGCGTCGAAGAGGATGTATTCGTAAGCCGACAGGCCTTGCACCACGACGCTGGATTTGGCCAGTGCGGCGGCATCGATCTGCGGCTGGGCGACGACCAGTTGCTCGACCTGACGGCCGACGAGGTTTTTCTTGTCCGGCCAGAACTGCACTTGCCACGAACGATTGCCCTCGGCCAGCGGACCGATCAGCAGCGGTTGCAACTCGGCCCAGGCTTTCTGCGCGTGGAGGAAATCGGCACGGGCGGTTTCCAGGCTTTCCTTGCCCTGGCAATAGGCGAGGGCGCTGACCGCCAGTTGCCGGTCGGCTTCGACCCAACGGGTGTAGGTCGGCAGGATCACCGATTTGGCGATCGCCGCCGAAGTGACCGCTTGCGGGTCCTGCGGCGAGCAGGCGCCGAGGGCGAGCGCGGCAAGGCTGGTGAACAGTAACTTGGGACGGAACATGTCGGGCTCCCGATGTTTTTTCAGTATTTAAAGTGAGTTCAGAAACGCCAGCAACGCAGCGCGCTGCTCGGCATTGAAAGACAAAACCTGTTGCTGCGCCGCCGTCGCTTCGCCGCCATGCCAGAGCACCGCTTCGAGCAGGTTGCGTGCGCGACCGTCATGCAAAAACTGGGTGTGACCGCTGACCGCTTGCGTCAGGCCGATCCCCCACAACGGCGGCGTGCGCCAGTCGCGGCCGGAGGCCTGAAATTCGGTGCGGTTGTCCGCCAGACCTTCGCCCATGTCATGCAGGAGCAAGTCGCTGTATGGACGAATCACCTGATTGGCCAATTCCGGTTCGGCGGCATCGGCGGCGGTGGTGTATTTCGGCGTGTGGCACGACTGGCAACCGGCCTGGAAAAACAGATTCTTGCCGGCCAGCACCTGTGGATCGTTGACGCCACGGCGCGCCGGCACTGCGAGATTGCGGCTGTAGAACAGCACCAGCCGCAGGATGTTGTCGCTGACTTCCGGCTCGCCGTCCGGGCCATTACCGTTCGGCGCCTGTTTGCAGGCAGTCTGCGCCTCGGTGCAATCGTCGAACGGCCGCAGGCTGGTGGTCAGGCCCATGTCACCCGAGAACGCATGAACATTCTGTTGATTGAGATTCGGCTGCCCGGCTTTCCAGCCGAACCGGCCGACGACGGTTTTCTGAAACTGGTCATCCCAGACACGGTTGGGCCGGCCGTTGATGCCGTTGTTCTCTTTCGCCTGGGCGGCGGCGTTGGCGAGGATCGCCTCCTCGGGGATGGCTTCGAGCAGGCCCAGACCAATCATCGGCGGCGCCACCCGCGCGGAAAAACGCGTGTCCGGGTGCATCGGGCCGTAACCGAGTTGAGTGATCTGCAGGGTCGGTTTGCGCAGCTCGACTTCAGTGCCGTCCTTGAAGCGTACCGGCACCGGCGTGTAGTCGACGCGGACCTTGCCTTCCGGGGCGACGCCGGGCACGGCCATGTCCTGGAATTGCCCGCCATACACCGGCTCCGGCACCACGCCGAGCTGTTCGATGACTTTGGCGTAGGGCGGCGCGTCGGGAATCGACAGGCGCACCAGCATCGACACTGCATTGCTTGCATCAGGTGCCGGCGGATGCCCGCGACCGTCCTTGATGTGGCAGTTCTGGCAGGCGTTGGTATTGAACAGCGGGCCGAGGCCGTCGCGCGCCGTGGTGGTCGACGGCGCGATCACCCACGGGCTGCGAAAGAAACTGTTGCCGACACTGAAGTCCACGCGCCGCGACGGCGGCAGGTTGGCCGATGGCAGGGAGAAGGCGTTCTGATCGCTCTTGCGCACAGTCGCCGCACCGCCCGAACGCGCTTCCCCCGGCTCGGCCTTGGTGAAACGCGGGGCGTCATCGCAGGCACTCAGGCCCAGGGCCAGCAACAGTGCGGACAAGCGAAGCGGCAACGACAGCATCAGACATCCTGCAAACGGGCGAAAACAAAGGCGCAAAGTCTAACAGGGCGGGGGAGTTTGAATAAGAGGAATTATCGTTTGCTTGATATCGCGCAAGCCTTGAAGCGCATACCAACACTGTGGGAGCGAGCCTGCTCGCGAAAGCGACGCCAGACGCGCTGAAAATGCTGCGCCGGATCAAGCCTTCGCGAGCAGGCTCGCTCCCACAGGGATAGTGGTGTGCCAATAATGAAAAAGGCGACCCGAAGGTCGCCTCTTTTTGAGCGGACGCTGCGATCAGAATTCGTGATCGGCGCTGTCCGGGTTCAGGTCGCTGATGCCCAGTTTGCCGGCAGCGGCTTCGATCGAGCCGGTCTGCTTGACCAGCGCGGCGATGGCGTCGCGAACCACCTGGTTGCCAGCGGTGTTGCCGGCAGCGATCAACTGGTCGTAGTGCTCACCCTTGTTGGCGTGATCGACCATGACCTGGATCTTCGCTTCGGTCGCGGCCAGATCGGCTTTCAGCGCGGTGTCGGCAGCCGGATCGGCCTTGGCCACCAGCGACGACAGGCTGGCGCCGGTCAGCTTGGTGCCGTCAACACGGGTGTACTCGCCCAGGTAAACGTTACGCACGCCTTTGGCGTCGTAGAAGTGCGAGTAGTGGGTGTTGTCGCTGAAGCAATCCTGCTCGTCTTCGGGGGAGTTGGCTTCCAGGGAAACCTTCATGCGTTCGCCCGCCAGTTCACCCAGCGACAGGCTGCCCATGCCGAAGAGCATTTTGCGCAGGCCGGTTTCGCCTGGCTCGGCTTCCAGGGTGGCGCGGTAGTTGTCGGCCACGTTCGGCTTCCAGTTGCCGACCATTTCTTCCAGGTCGCTGACCAGCAGTTGGGTCACGGCTTTCAGGTAGGCACGACGACGCTCGTTATGACCACCGGTGGCGCCGGCGCCTTCCAGGTAGTCCGAGGCCGGACGGTTGCCAGCGCCAGGGCCGGTGCCGTTCAGATCCTGGCCCCAGAGCAGGAATTCGATCGCGTGGTAGCCGGTGGCAACGTTCGCCTCGGAACCGCCCAGCTCGTTGAGGCTGGCGAGTTTTTCCGGGGTGATTTCTTTCACGTCGACTTTGTCTTCGCCGACCTGCACTTCGGTGTTGGCAATGATGTTGGCGCTGGCGCCCGGGTTACCCAGTGCGTGCTCGTAGGATTTGTCTACGTAGTCGATCAAGCCCTCGTCCAGTGGCCAGGCGTTAACCTGACCTTCCCAGTCGTCGATGATGGTGTTGCCGAAGCGAAATACTTCGCTCTGCAGATACGGCACGCGCGCGGCAACCCAGGCAGCCTTGGCGGCTTTGAGGGTGTCGGCGTTCGGCTTGGCGAGGAACGCGTCGACGGCGGTTTGCAGGGTTTTCGCGGTGGATTCGGCATCGCTGTAAACGGCGAAGACCATGTCGGCGTAGTGCGCGACCACAGCCTTGGCGGCGGCATCGTCAACTTTACCGGCGGCAGGAGCAGGTGCAGCGGCAGGGGCTGGAGCAGCGCTGCTGGAAGCCGGAGTCATTTCGGAGGCTTTTTCTTTGTCCTTGCCTTCGCCGCAACCGGCGAGGGAAATAGCGATGGCCAGCAGACTGGCGGTAGCCAGAGGCATACGAATCATGGCGAACATCCTGCTTCGGTAGTTGAGTGGACTGGCGCCGGTGGCGCGCAAAACTGCGACATAATGCAAATCTTTCGCATTATGTGTAAAGGCGTGCTTGGAAATATTTCTTATTTAGGCAGGTGTGATGGCGCGATCTCTCGCTTTCAGAGAATCGCCGCGTTGCTGCGTTGCGCCTGCTTGAGGTAAATACCCAGTTCCCGCGCTGGCAGCGGTTTGCTGTAGTGGTAGCCCTGACCTTCGTGGCAACCCTCGGAAATGATGTAGCTTTCCTGCTCGGCGGTTTCCACGCCTTCGGCAATCACCTGCATGCCCAGGCTCTTGCCCAGTTGAATGATCGCGCGAACGATGGTCGCGTCATCGTCGTCATCGAGCAGGTCCTGAACGAAGCTCTTGTCGATCTTGATCTTGTCCAGCGGCAGGCTTTTCAGATAACTGAGGGACGAGTAGCCGGTGCCGAAGTCGTCGATCGCGATCAGCGCACCGGAGCGGCGCAGGCTGAGCAGATGCTGGGCGGCGGTGGTGATGTCTTCCATCAGGCCGGTTTCGGTGACTTCCAGTTCCAGACTGCGCGGCGGCAAGCGGTACATCTGCAACAGGTTGTTGACCACCCGCGGCAGCTCGGCGTGGTGCAGTTGCACGGTGGACAGATTGACCGCCATGCGCAGATCGACGAAACCCTGATCGTGCCACTCGCGCAATTGCTTGCAGGCCTGATCGAGCACCCACTCGCCGATGGCGATGATCGTGCCGTTCTGTTCGGCCAGCGGGATGAACAGGTCCGGAGGCACCAGACCGTGTTCCGGATGTTGCCAGCGAATCAGCGCTTCGACGCCGACCACGCGGTGGTCGCGATAGCTGATCTGCGGTTGGTAGACGAGGTAGAACTGGTCGCGGATCAGCGCATCGCGCAGGTCTTTTTCCAGCTCGCGACGACGGCGCATCTCGCTGTCGACGCTGGCGATATAGAACTGATAGCGATTGCGCGAGCGGGTCTTGGCCAGGGTCATGGTCTGTTCGGCTTTCTGCAACAGCTTCTCGGTGCTGTCGCCGTCCTCCGGAAACAGGGTGATGCCGATAGTCGCGCGCAGGCGGATTTCATGATCGTCGAGGGCGAAGGGCGCCTCGAGGTCATCGAGAATGCTTTGCGCCAGTTCTGCTGCTTCGTAAGGCTGTTCAATGTCGGCCTGCACCAGCGCGAACTGATCGCCGCCGAGGCGAGCGAGCGCGCCAAGACGACCACTGTGGGCACGTAAACGATCGGCCAGGGCCAGCAGCAATTGGTCGCCGGTCTGGTAGCTGAATTGCTCGTTGATGCCCTTGAAGTCATCCAGGCCGACGCACAACACCGCGACGCGGCGCTGCAGCTTGCCGGCATCGACGAGAATCTTGTCCAGTTGCTGCTGCAATTGCTGGCGGTTTGGCAGACCGGTGAGGAAGTCGTACTGGGCCATGCGCAGCAGGCTGTTTTCCGCTTCGTGGCGCAGGTGGGTGTTGCGTTCGATGGACTCGAGCAACTGGTTGGCGGTGTTGATCCACAGGCCCAGTTCGTTCTTTTCGTGGCCCTTGATCTGCGGAATCTTGTGCTCGCTGGGACGATCGGGGTTGATCTCGGTGAGGTGCTCGATGATTCGCGACAGCGGTTTGGTCAGCAGCCAGTGATAGACCAGATACAGCACCAGGCCCAACGCCAGTGCCCGCAACACCCCGGAAATGAAAATGATCACCGAGCTGACGATAAACCCTTCGCCATAAGTGGCGGTGTCGAGGGTGATGCTCAGGTCGCCGTAGTATTCGCTGTACGGACCGCGGCCGACCAATTGCGTGGTGAAGGTGCGTTCCTGGCCAAGAATCAGGTCGGTCAGCCAACGGCTGTTGGAATGCTGCAGCTCGCGGGATTTCTGCGCCAGCATGGCTTCGTTGGGATGGCCGATCGAGGCCTGACGCACGGCGTCGTCCTGGAACAGCCCTTCGATCACCTGCATGCCCATTTCCCGATCCAGGCTGTACACGGCCTGGGTCGATGGATCGCGGAACATGTCGAGGATGCGCTCGGCGTCGCCGGCAACCGCCTGACGGGTCTTGTAGGCATCGAAGACAATCTGCGCGCAGCTCAAGACTACGCCTACGATCAATGCCGACAGGAGCACGACCCGGAGCAACTTCACCGACAAGCTGTTCTTGAGTTCCAGCTTCAAAGGGTTATTCCTTGTTCCGTGCGGGTAGCGTCAAGTTGCCATGAGTATTGGCAATCCCGGGTTGGCAGTCAAAGGGACAATCGGGCACGGGAAAAGTCGCCGTGATCCTGGCCGCAATGTCGTCATTTGAGTAATAGCTCTGAATTAACTGTGTCGGTTGCAGTTGCCTTCAACTTGAGCACTGGGTCAAAGATTTTTTCTTGCCTGTGATGGTAGTCGGCTGGGGGCTGGCGGCAAACGGCGCGAAGCTGCTTTTATCGTGCGAGAAACGCCATGCGCCGGGCATAAAAAAACCCGACCGAAGCCGGGTTTCTCGTCTGGCGCGAAGCTTAAGCGGTGAAGGTCTTGCCTTCGAACTGCTCGGCCACGAACTTCCAGTTGACCAGGTTCCAGAACGCTTCAACGTACTTCGGACGCAGGTTGCGGTAGTCGATGTAGTAAGCGTGCTCCCAGACGTCGCAGGTCAGCAGCGGGGTGTCGCCGCTGGTCAGCGGGTTGCCGGCGCCGATGGTGCTGGCCAGGGCCAGGGAACCGTCAGCCTTTTTCACCAGCCAGCCCCAGCCGGAACCGAAGGTGCCGATCGAGGTTTTGCTGAATTCTTCCTTGAACTTGTCGAACGAACCGAACGCTGCGTTGATGGCATCTGCCAGTGCGCCGGTTGGTTGACCGCCGGCGTTTGGCGCCAGGCAGTTCCAGTAGAAGGTGTGGTTCCAGACCTGAGCGGCGTTGTTGAAGATGCCGCCCGAAGAAGTCTTGACGATTTCTTCCAGGGTCTTGCCTTCAAACTCGGTGCCTGGCACCAGGTTGTTCAGGTTCACGACGTAGGTGTTGTGGTGCTTGTCGTGGTGGAACTCCAGGGTTTCCTTGGAGATGTGCGGCTGCAGGGCATCGTGTGCGTAAGGCAGCGGCGGCAATTCGAAAGCCATGATGATTCTCCTAATCAGGTCTGTTGCGGTGAGCGCAAGGCCGATCACGGGCGGCCGGAAATGCACCGGCGAGTTTTTACTCTTTGCGGCGCAGGGTTCGGATCATAGCACCGGGGTCGCGCCTTAACCACGCAACAACTGTGTGGGATAGAGGTTCCAGAGCCTTTGGCAATTATTCATCCGGCGATGATCAACTGCGCGGCCACGGCGAACATCATCAACGCCACCACCAGATCGAGAATGCGCCACGTGCTCGGGCGGGCCAGCCACGGTGCCAGCCACGCCGCGCCGAGGGCCAGGGTGAAAAACCACAGCAACGATGCACTCGCCGCGCCGACCACATAAGCGCCCGGCACCGATTGCTGCGCGCCCAGCGAGCCGATCAGCAGTACCGTATCCAGATAAACGTGGGGGTTGAGCAAGGTCACCGCCAGAGCGCTGAGCATCACTGCGCGCAGCGAACGCACGGTCTGGTTTTCGCCTTGCTCAAGGCTCTGTTTCGAGCAGGCCCGGCGCAGCGCCTGGCTGCCGTACCAGATCAGAAACGTCGCACCGCCCCAACGGGCGATCGCCAGCAGGGTCGGGTTCTGCGCGAGGATCGTCGCCAGGCCGAACACCCCGGCCGCGACCAGAATTGCGTCACACACCACACACAATGCCGCCACCGGCAAATGGTGTTCACGGCGCAGGCTTTGCGCCAGGACAAAAGCGTTCTGCGTGCCGATCGCCATGATCAGGCCGAACGCCACCAACAGGCCGTTTACATAGCTTTGCCACATGAGAGAAATCCTTGAAGGAGAGTGCTTGCTGGCTATTCTCCGATGTGACGCTGTATAAGAAAAACCAATAGTGCTGATCGCCCATTAGGAAAACTGATGTTCGACTATAAATTGCTTTCCGCGCTCGCCGCTGTGGTCGAGCAGGCTGGATTCGATCGCGCCGCACAGGTGCTGGGCCTGTCGCAGTCGGCGATCTCCCAGCGCATCAAATTGCTTGAAGCGCGGGTCGGCCAGCCAGTGCTGGTGCGTGAAACACCGCCATCGCCGACCGAGATCGGCCGACGCTTGCTCAACCATGTGCAGCAGGTGCGTCTGCTCGAGCGCGACCTGCAATCAGTGGTGCCGGCGCTCGACGAAGAAGGCCTGCCCGATCGCCTGCGCATCGCCCTCAACGCCGACAGCCTCGCCACTTGGTGGGCCGCGGCCGTCGGCGATTTCTGCGCCGAGCAGCATTTGTTGCTCGACCTGATCGTCGAAGACCAGACCGTCGGCCTCAAACGCATGCGTGCCGGTGAAGTGGCTGCGTGTCTCTGCGCCAGCGAGCGCCCGGTGGCCGGCGCACGCAGCGTATTGCTCGGCGCCATGCGTTATCGGGCGCTGGCCAGTCCAGCCTTCATCGCCCGGCATTTTCCCGATGGCGTGCGCGCCGAACAGCTGCCGCGCACCCCGGCGCTGGTGTTCGGCCCGGACGATTTTCTCCAGCATCGCTATCTGGCGCTGTTGGGCGTCGACGGCGCGTTTGAACATCACTTATGTCCGTCCTCCGAAGGCTTCATCCGCCTGACCGAGGCCGGTCTGGGTTGGGGGCTGGTGCCGGAACTGCAGGTGCGCGAACAGTTGCAACGCGGGGTGCTGCGCGAATTGCTGCCAGATAAACCGATCGACGTGCCGCTGTACTGGCATCATTGGCGCAATGGCGGCCAGTTGCTGAACCTGCTTACCGAACAACTGCTGCGCTCCTCAAAGCAATGGCTAGTGGCTTGAACGCAGCATCAAGCGTCAAGCTGCAAGCGGCAAGAACACGTACCGTTTCAACTTGCAGCTGAAAGCTCGAAGCTTGCAGCTGCTTCCCTGGAGTTTTTGATGAAGATTTTGGTTACCGGCGCCAGCGGCTTTATTGGCGGGCGCTTTGCGCGTTTCGCCCTGGAGCAGGGCCTTGAAGTGCGGGTCAACGGTCGCCGGGCCGAGAGCGTCGAGCATCTGGTGCGCCGCGGTGCCGAGTTCGTGCCGGGCGATCTGACCGACGCCGATCTGGTGCACGACCTGTGCCGTGACGTCGAAGCCGTGGTGCATTGCGCCGGTGCGGTTGGCGTGTGGGGGCGTTATCAGGACTTTCATCAGGGCAACGTCGAAGTCACCGAAAACGTCGTCGAAGCGTGCCTCAAGCAGCGGGTGCGGCGGCTGGTGCATCTGTCGTCGCCGTCGATCTATTTCGATGGCCGCGACCATCTCGGTCTGACCGAAGAGCAAGTGCCCAAACGCTTCAAGCATCCCTACGCCGCGACCAAATATCTGGCCGAGCAGAAAGTCTTCGGTGCCCAGGAATTCGGTCTGGAAACCATCGCCCTGCGCCCGCGTTTCGTCACCGGTGCCGGCGACATGAGCATCTTCCCGCGCCTGCTGAAGATGCAGCGCAAGGGCCGGCTGGCGATCATCGGCGACGGCTTGAACAAGGTCGATTTCACCAGCGTGCAAAATCTCAACGAAGCCATGCTCAGCAGCCTGTTGGCGCAAGGTTCGGCGCTGGGCAAGGCCTACAACATCAGCAACGGTTCGCCGGTGCCGCTGTGGGATGTGGTCAATTACGTGATGCGGCGGATGGACGTCGATCAGGTGCGCAAATATCGCTCCTACGGTCTCGCGTACAGCGTCGCGGCGCTCAACGAAGGCGCGTGCATGCTCTGGCCGGGACGCCCTGAGCCGACCCTGTCGCGCCTGGGCATGCAGGTCATGAAAAAAAACTTCACCCTCGACATCAGCCGCGCCCGGCATTATCTCGACTACGATCCGAAAGTCAGCCTGTGGGCGGCCCTCGATGAGTTCTGCGCGTGGTGGAAAGCCCAGGACATCCGTTGAAACGATTCGGCCGGGCGGCAATGAACCGCCTTGCGGGTTGAGGGTCAATGCCTGCGGCTGCGGCGGTTATACTTCGCAGCATTTAGCCATCACCGCGTTTGCCAAAGGTTGCCTCAATGTCCATGCGAAACGATGCCCACGACGACGATTTCGACAACGTGCCAAGCCTGCGCGCCGACCCGTTCGATGACGATGACATCGCACCCGGCCCCCGCACTTCCGTGCATTCGCGCAGCGCGCCAGTGGTCAAGGTCAAGGCCGCCAGCACCGGGCCGCTGTGGGCGCTGGTCGGCGCGTTGTTTTTTGCCTTCATCGGTCTGGCCTGGTGGAGCTTCCAGCAGATCTCGCTGATGGAGCAGCAACTGGTCGCCACCCAGGAAAGCTTCGCCCGCATCAGCGAAGAAGCGGCAGGGCGCCTGCAGGATATTTCCGGCAAGGTCGTCGCCAGCCAGAGCAACGTCAGCAGCGACAGCGAAGCGCTGAAGCTGCAAATCAAGCAACTCGAAGGCAAGCTGCTCGACCAGAGCAAGCAGCAGCAAGGCGTGGCCGGGCAGGCCAGCGAACTGGACAAGCGTCTGGCGCAGATGACCGCGCAGACCACCGAACAACAGAACGCCAATACGCAGTTGCAGGCTCAGGTCAAAGCCTTGAGCGCCGAGCTGGCGACCATCAAAAGCACCCCGGCCGATACCAGCAAGGTCGATGCGCAGTTGAAAGCTTTCGATGCCCAATTCAAAAGCCTCGGCGCGGATATCGCCGCGCTGAAGAAACAGGGCAATCCGAGCGCGGCGATCGATCGTCTGGAGCAGGACATCGTCGTGCTGAAAAGTCAGCAGGACAACCGCCCGGCAGCGCCACAGGGTGGCGGCAATACTGCCGAGTTCGATGCATTCCGCGCGCAGATGACCCGCAACCTGAATACCTTGCAGGCGCAGATCCAGAATCTCCAGCAGCAGATCAATTCCCGCCCGTAAGCGCTGAGCGAGGCTGGCGAGCGTTGCTTGCCAGCTTCACGGCGCAATGTTCAGAAACGCTCTGAATATCTCTACATGACCGCAAGCCGTCTACGCTCTTGAAACACCAAAAAGAACGAGGGATGCGCTATGGGGTTTTTGCATAAAGTGGCCTGGCTCGGCCTGATGTTGTTGGCCGGCTTCGGCCAGGCCAGCGCCGCCACTGCCGCCAAGGATGACAGTCAGGCCGCCATCGCCCTGCTGGAAAAAGCCTTGGCCTACTACCACGACAATGGCGACAAGGCGTTCGCCGCGTTCAGCCGCCAGGGTGAGTTCGTCGACAAGGATCGCTACGTGTTCGTCCTCGACACCAAAGGCGTCATGCTTGCCAGTGGCGGGCCGTCATCGGCGCTGATCGGCCGCGATGTCAGCGAAGTGCTCGGGCCGGATCTGCAGAAGGCGTTCAAGGATGCGCTGAAAGTGCCGGAAGGCAACGGCATCCAGCAGGCCGAATACCGCTGGCAGAACTGGGCCGACGGCAAGGTCGAGCGCAAGCATGTGTTCTATCAGCGCGTCGGGCAGCGCATTCTCGCGGTGGGTTACTACTTGCCACGGGCTTCGGCTGAGCAGGCCAGGGCCTTGCTGGACAAAGCCGCGACGGATCTGACCAGGAACGAGAAGGGCACGCTGACCGCGATCAACTCACTCAAGGGCGGTTACTTGCAGGATGACCTGTATGTCTTCGTGGTCGATCTGAACAACCAGCGGTATGTCGCCCACGGCACCAATCTACGCTTGATCAACACTGATTTTGGCAAGGTCAAGGATCCGGAAGGCAAACCGGTGGGTGAGCCGATTCTGGCGCTGATCGGCAAGCAGGATGAAGGCGAATATGAATACCGCTGGAAAAACCCGGTGACCGGCAAGATCGAGGACAAGCATGCGTACCTGAAAAAGGTCGGGCACTTCCTCGTCGCGGTGGGTTACTACAGCCCTTGAGCGCGCGATGATCGTTCCCACGCTCCGCGCGGGAATGCAGCCCGGGACGCTCTGCGTCCCATCCAAGGCCGAACGCAGAGCGTCCGTTGAGGCATTCCCACGCAGAGCGTGGGAACGATCAGCGCAAAAGGCTCATTTCGCGCCGTGCTCCCGCCCGCGCAGCAGGTTGTTCGGCATGGCAATCGCCGCTGCCAGCCCCAGCAACGACACTGCCGTGCTGACCCAGAGCAAGTGGCGGAAGGTCACCAGCAGCTCCGCGCGCAAAGCGTTCTGCGCTTCGCCGGGGGCTGCGTTCAGGCCATCGAGCAGAACGTTGCCCGAATGCCCCTCGCTGATCAGCGAACTGTTTGCCAGATGGGCGAAGCTGGAATCGTGCAGCAACGCCAGCAGCAGCGCCGACATCAGCGCCACGCCCACCGCACCGCCCAGTGAGCGGAACAGGTTGGTGGTGCTGGTGGCGACGCCGATGTCGCGTTGTTCCACCGAGTTTTGCGTGCCGACCAGTGAGGTCGGGAACTGCATGCCGCCAGCGATGCCGCTGAGCAACATGAACAGACCGCTGAGCAGCGTTGCTTGTGGCGGACTGAAGGCCATGCCGAGAATCGAGATCGGCATGAGGATCGCCCCGGTGAGAATCTGCGGTTTGTAGCGTCCGGTGATCGAGGTGCGGCGGCCGGCGAAATAGGCGCCGATCGGCAAGCCCATCGCCAGTGGCAGCAAGTGCAACGCCGCGCTGTCGGCGCCAGCGCCGGTGACGCTTTGAAAGCGCAGCGGCATCAGCACGATCAGCGAAATGGCCTGGAAACTGGTGAAGAAAATCGTGCACCAGCACAACAGGGCATTGCGGTTGGCGAACAGGTGCATCGGCAGCAACGGCTCCCGCGCCCGGCGCTCATGCCAGACGAACAGCGCCAATACCACCACGGCACAAGCGAACAGGCCGAGCACTTCGCTGCTGCGCCATGAATGACCCTGGCCGACTTCGGTGATGCCGAGCAGCAACGCGGTCAGGCCGATGATCATCAGCACCGTGCCGAGATAATCGATCACCGGTTTGCGCTGCGGAATCGGCAAGCCGCGCAGATTGCGCCGAGCCACCCACCAGGCGCCGAGGCCCAGCGGCAGGTTGATCAGAAACACCCAGCGCCACGACAGGTATTCGGTCATGTAGCCGCCGAGCACCGGACCGGCGACGCTGGCCACGGCGTACATGCTGCTGAAGTAACCCTGATAGCGGCCGCGTTCACGCGGCGGGACGATGTCGCCGATGATCGCCTGACTCACCGAGATCATGCCGCCGGCGCCGATGCCCTGAAGGATCCGCGCCAGCACCAGTTGTTCCATGCTCTGCGCCATGCCGCAGAACAGCGAGGCAAGGGTGAACAGGCCCATACCGAACAGCATCAGTTTGCGCCGCCCGTACAGGTCGCCGAGCTTGCCGTAGATCGGCACCGCCACGGTCATCGCCACCATGTAACCGGAAATCACCCAGGCCAGCAGGCTGACGTCCTTGAATTGAGCGGAGATCGCCGGCATCGACACGGCGACGATGGTCTGGTCCAGCGCACCGAGGAAGATCGCCATCATCAAGGCGACCAGCACGCTGCGAATGGCCGGTTTGGGCGTTTCAGGCTGATTGAGAGTGGTCACGGAAAACCTGCGGGCAGTGATTGACCCGCATGGACAAGGCGAGCGGGTAAGTGCTCGCCAGTGTAAGTCGATAGCAGGCTATTCGATAGCCTCGTACGGAAGTCCGACGTAATTTTCTGCAATGGTTTTTTGCCCGGCTTGCGAGCTGACAAAGTAGTCCAGTTCCGAAGCGCTGATGCGCTGGCTGAACTCATCGTGCTCGTCGAAGCGATGCAGCATCGACGTCATCCACCAGGAAAACCGCTCGGCTTTCCATACTCGGCGCAGGCAGATCTCCGAGTATTTTTCCAGCAGATCGGTACGGCCTTCGCGATAGACCTTCAGCAGAATATTGAACAACGTGCTGACATCGCTGGCGGCCAGGTTCAAGCCCTTGGCGCCAGTGGGCGGGACGATATGGGCAGCGTCGCCGACGAGAAACATGCGCCCGTACTGCATTGGCTCGACGACAAAACTGCGCAGCGGCGCGATGCTTTTTTCGATCGAAGGACCGGTCACCAGTTTTTCCGCGAGGGCATCCGGCAGGCGTTTTTTCAGCTCATCCCAGAAACGCTGATCGCTCCAGTCATCGACGTTTTCATCCGCCGGCACTTGCAGGTAATAGCGGGTGCGCGTGGCCGAACGCATGCTGCACAAGGCGAAGCCGCGTTCGTGGCGGGCGTAGACCAATTCGTCGTGGACCGGCGGTGTGTCGGCGAGAATGCCCAGCCAGCCGAACGGGTAGACCCGCTCGAAAATCTTCAGGCAATCGGCCGGAATCGACTGCCGCGCGACGCCATGGAAACCATCGCAACCGGCGATGTAATCGCAATCGACGCGCCAGCTTTCACCGTCCTTTTCGAAGGTGACAAAAGCTTCGTCGCTTTTCATGCCGTGGGGAACGGCATTGCTCGCTTGATAAATTGTTGGCGCGCCGGCCTCCCGACGAGCGGCCATCAGGTCGCGGGTGACCTCGGTCTGGCCGTAGACCATTACTGTTTTGCCGCCGGTCAGCGCGTGCAGGTCGATGTGCACCTGGCGCCCGTCCAGCGCCAGATCGAAGCCGCCATGAACCAGACCTTCGGCATCCATTCGCTGACCGACGCCGGCCTCACGCAGCAGCTCTACCATGCCTTGTTCAAGCACACCGGCGCGGATGCGTCCAAGAATGTAATCGGGCGTCTGGCGTTCGAGGATCAGGGTGTCGATGCCAGCGTTGTGCAGCAACTGGCCGAGAAGCAGTCCGGAAGGACCGGCGCCGATAATGGCGACTTGGGTTTTCAGGATTTTCATTGTTTTTATGACTCGCAAGCTTCACGCAGCAACAACCGGTGAATGATTTTATGGATCGAGTGCTTGCATTTTTCCCTTGCGGGTCTGTCAATTGAAGGTGAAAACTGAGCCGATACCTGTACATTCTGCCAATCGGTGCGATTATCGCCCAAAAACCAGAGGCCTGGATTGAAGTATGAACAAGCCTGCCCTGCCTTCTATTCCGGTGTTCAAGCTCTATGGTGAAAGCCTGGACTGGCCGACCCCGGACTTGCTGCACTGTGAAACCATTTCCTCGCGCAGTCGCGAACATCAATGGGAAATCAAACCTCACCGCCATGCGGATCTGTGCCAGCTGCTGTTCGTTTTCAAAGGTCAGGCAGAGCTCGAAATCGAAGGCCAGCGCACGCAACTCGAGACGCCAGCGATTCAGGTGCTGCCACCGTTGTCGGTGCACGGGTTTCGTTTTTCCGAGGATGTTGAAGGCTTCATCGTTACCTTGGCCACGCCGCTGATCAAGCATTTGCAGGCGCAACTGGGCGATTCGGTACACGCGTTGGCTCGGGCGGAAAACTACCCGGCCGGCAAGGATGGCGATTATCTCAACAGCCTGTTTTCAGCGTTGCAGGCCGAGTACAACGGCCATCAACCGGCGCGGGAAATGCTCATGCATTCGCTGGTCAGTGTGATCATGGTCTGGGTCAGCCGTCAGGCGATCGTCCGCCACAAGGCCAGCCAACGGCCGCAACGCCAGCGCGAATACCTCAACGGTTTCATTCAGTTGGTGGAAGAGACTTACCGCCAGCACGTCAAGGTCGAAGACCTCGCCCATCGCCTGGGCATCTCCGTGTCGCACCTCAACGGCACCTGCCGTGAACTGGCCGGGCAACCGGCGTTGCAGATCATGCACGAGCGTCAGTTGCTGGAAGCCAAGCGCCTGCTGACCTACACCAGCATGACGATTTACGAGATGTCGGAGCTGTTGGGGTTTTCCGATCCGACCAATTTCACGCGCCTGTTCCGCCGCCGGGTGGGAATTTCGCCAAAGGCATTCCGCGACCGCTTGAAGGCCGAGCAACAACCTTAAAAGCACCACCCAACACCTGTGGGAGCGAGCTTGCTCGCGAAGGCGGAGCGTCATCCAACAAACAGGCTGACTGACCCACCGCTTTCGCGAGCAAGCTCGCTCCCACAGGGTTGCATTCCAGCGCAGGTCTATCAGCGCAATGCGTTCAGCGTGGCATTGTGCGGAATACACCGCTCATAGTTGCAGCTCGCATACTCGCGCGGCAGCTGGCGCAACTGCTCGACCCGCCAGGCAGCGGTGCCGTACAGCGCCAGCGTGGCGGCGCAGGTGATGAAGATGGCGGCGTATCTTTTTGTTTTGATGTTCATGGTGTTCGACCTCTGAACGTCTACCTTGCGGTATTACTTTGAGCATAGGTCAGCGGCGCGCACTTGCCAGCGAGTGCGCTTGAGGATTTAGCCGGCCATTCAGGTGATTGATGCCCATGTCGGAGCGGGTTTACAGGCCGGCATCCCAGGCCGGGGCCTCGGGAAAGCGCTCAACCAGAAAGTCGAGCATGCTGCGCAGTGCCGCCGGCATGTGTTTGCGTGAGGCGTACACCGCGTAGATATTCATCTGGCGCGGTTCGACATGTGGCAGCAAACGCAGCAGTTCGCCGCTGTGAATATGCACGCCAGCCTGGTAGGTCGGCAGCATCGCCACGCCCGCGCCGGCCAGGGTTGCGCGCAGAAGGGTGCTGGCCTCGTTGGCGCTGATATTGCCCTGCACCGGTACCGAAACCGGTTCGCCATCCTCCTCGAAATGCCACAGGCTCTTGCCGAAATAGGAATGGGTCAGGCAGTTATGTCGGCTCAAATCCTCAACCGTTTGCGGCGCCGGATGCTCAAGCAGGTAAGCCGGCGCTGCGCAGACCACCGAGCGGCACACGGTCAGGCGCCGGGCGATCAGATTCGGATCAAGATCATTGCTGGTGCGAATCGCCAGATCGATGCGTTCATCGACCAGATTCACCGTGCGGTCGAGCATCTGCAGATCGATGCTCACGCCGGGGTAAAGCCTGACGTATGCCGCCATCGCATCGGCCAGTTGCGCCTGGCCAAACGAGGTGCTGACGCTGATCCGCAGCAGTCCGCGCGGCGCGTCATCGGGTTCGCTGACGGCGGCCTGCATGTCGTGCGACAGGTCGATCATCTGCCGGCAGCGCGGGAGGATTTCACTGCCGGCGGCGGTCAGGCTCAATTTGCGCGTGGTGCGGTGCATCAGCCGCGCACCGACCCAGTCTTCCAGCTCCGCCAGATAGCGCGACACCACTGGCCGCGACAGGTCGAGGTGATCGGCCGCCGCCGACTGGCTGCCCAGGTCCACCACCGTGACGAATACCCGCATTGCTTGAAGCCGATCCATGATTTGCCCGCTTTCAGAAACAAACTATGTCCAAGCATCGCATTTTTTGTACTGAGTCTGGCAACTAAGCTCTGTTGCATCGCCAGACTGGCATTCGTAATCCGGAGCAACAAATGATCGGCTTCACCCCCTTCAAACGCGTTCTGCTCGCCGCAGCATTTTTCGGCTTTGCCGCCCATGCATCCGCTGCCGAGCTGAGCCTCGATGTCTACAACCCGGGCACCCAGGCGATTTTCCCGGTCAGCTCGGTGCTGGTCAGCGGTGAGAAAGAAGCGATTCTGGTCGATGCGCAATTCGGCAAATCCCAGGCCGAACAGGTGGTGGAGAAGATCCGCGCCAGTGGCAAACAGTTGACCACCATCTACATCAGCCACGGTGACCCGGATTACTACTTCGGCCTCGACACCCTGACCAAAGCATTTCCGCAGGCAAAAGTGCTGGCTTCGCAGCCGACCGTCGATCACATCAAGCACACCGTCGACGGCAAGCTGGCGTACTGGGGGCCGAAAATGGGCGCCGACGTGCCGGCGAAAACCATCGTCCCGGACGTGCTCAAGGGCGACAGCCTGACCCTCGAAGGCAAGCAATTGCAGGTGATCGGCCTCGACGGCAAGCAACCGGATCGCAGCTTCGTATGGATCCCGTCGCTGAAAGCGGTGGTCGGGGGCGTGGTGGTCGCCGAGAACATTCATGTGTGGATGGCCGACACCCAGACCGCGCAATCCCACGCCGACTGGCTGCACACCCTGCACACTATCGAAAGCCTGAAACCGCAAACCGTGGTGCCCGGCCATTTTCTGGGTGACAGCAGCCGCTCGCTGGCCAGCGTGAAATTCACTGCCGATTACATCAAGGCCTTCGATGCCGAAACCGCCAAGGCCAAAGACTCTGCTGCACTGATCGCAGCGATGAAAAAACGCTACCCGCAGCTGGGCGAGGAAAGCTCGCTGGAGCTCAGCGCGAAAGTCGCCAAGGGCGAGATGCAGTGGTAAGCCGAACCTGAACACGCAGCATTTTCAAGCCAACTGGAGAATGTCATGAGCAAGATCGCAATCATTGGTGCCACCGGCCGTGCCGGTAGCCAACTGCTGGAAGAAGCCCTGCGTCGCGGCCACAGCATCACCGCCATTGCCCGCGATACCTCAAAGGTCGGTGATCGCGCCGGTGTCGTCAGCAAGAGCCTCGACGTGCTGGATTCGGCGGCGCTGCAAGCGGCGGTGGCCGGTCACGACGTGGTGATCAGCGCAGCGCATTTCGCCACCGTCCCGGCCTCGGCGATTGTCGGACCGGTAAAACAGGCGGGCGTGAAGCGCTTGCTGGTGGTCGGCGGCGCCGGTTCGCTGTTGCTGCCGGATGACACGCGGGTGATCGACAGTGCCGGTTTCCCGGCCGAATACAAAGCCGAGGCGAGCGCAGGTGCTGAGTTTCTTGATGCGTTGCGTCAGGAGCAGGAACTGGACTGGACCTTTTTGTCGCCGTCGGCGGAGTTTGTCGAGGGTGAACGCAGCGGCCAGTATCGCGTCGGCAAGGATCATCTGTTGGTCAGTGCCGAAGGACGCAGCTGGATCACCTTTGCCGATTACGCGATTGCGCTGATTGACGAAGTGGAAACGCCGAAGCATTTGCGGCAGCGCTATACAATCGGGTATTGAGTCAAGCCTTTTCCCCTCACCCCAGCCCTCTCCCGGGGGAGAGGGAGCCGACCGAGTTGTCTTGGGTCACGCATTGACCTGAACGGCCGTGTCGATTATGGATTCGGCGTGGCTGTGTCAGGTCGATGAATTTCTTGAGTATCCCCAATCAGTTCCCTCTCCCTGGAGAGAGGGAGCCGACCGAGTTGTCTTGCGTCACACATTGACCTGAACGACCGTGTCGATTGTGGATTCGGCGTGGCTGTGTCAGGTCGATGAATCTCTTGAGTATCCCCAATCAGTTCCCTCTCCCTGGGGAGAGGGCTAGGGTGAGGGGAGAGGCTTCAGCGCAAATGAGCCTGCTCAACCAGCCAGAGCATCAGCTCCTCAAGTTGCGGCGAGGGTTCGGCTGCGGCAGGCACCACCACGTAATATGCCAACCCCGTCTTCACCTTCAACGCAAACGGCATCACCAGCCGTCCTGCGTTCAGATCATCGCCAATCAGCGACCAGTCTCCGATCGCCACCCCGGTCCCGTGCGAGGCCATCGACATCGCCTGATCCAGCGTTTCGAAATGCTGCCCGCTGCCAAGGTTGCCCAATCGCAATCCCGCCGCGTCGAGCCACACCGACCAGTCCTGAATGTCGTGGGTCGGGTGCAATAACAGATGCTCTTGCAAATCCTGCGGTGAATTCAGCGCCGGCGAACCTTTGAGCAGTTGCGGTGAGCAGACCGGTGTCAGTTGCTCGTCGAACAGATGCAGTGCGCCTGGCGAATTGTCCGGCGGCGGACCGTAGATCACGGCGGCGTCGAATTGCTCGCGCTGGAAATCCACACCGTGTTGCAGCGAGGCCGTCAGTTTCACCGGCACGTCCGGGCGTTCCTTCTGCCATTGCAGCAGACGCGGCAGCAGCCAGCGCATCACGCAGCTTGGGGCCTTGAGTTGCAACGTCTGGTGTTTGAGCCCGATCTGCTCGGTCGCTTCACTGATCAGCCCGAAGACCTTCTCCACTTGTGGCAGCCATTCGCGGCCTTCAGCCGTCAGCGCCAGACCTCGGGCCAGACGGATGAACAGCGGATAACCGAGCTGTTCTTCCAGCCCGGCGATCTGCCGGCTCACCGCGCCCTGAGTGATGTGCAACTGCTCGGCGGCGCGAGTGAAATTGCAGCATTGCGCGGTGATCCAGAACGTATGCAGAGCGGGCAGGGGTGGCAGGCGTTTCATGGCGATCCGAGGTATGACGTGGGGACATGGCTAGTATGACTTTTAATCGATTGTTGCTGCCAGTTGCGCACCGTTCCAATGGGCACTCCACGGACCCTGTGGGAGCGAGCCTGCTCGCGAAGACGGTTCAAGGTTCGACACGGATGTTGGCTGGACCGCTTATTCGCGAGCAGGCTCGCTCCCACAGGGAGTGTTCAGTGAATGAAAGGGCAATCAACATGGCAACGTGCGGCGAAGTACTGGTCAGGCTGTTGGAAAATTACGGGGTCGAGCAGGTGTTCGGCATTCCCGGTGTGCATACCGTTGAGCTGTACCGAGGCCTTGCCCGCTCAAGCATCAACCACGTCACGCCTCGTCATGAACAGGGCGCCGGGTTCATGGCTGACGGCTATGCGCGTACCAGCGGCAAACCCGGTGTGTGTTTCATCATTACCGGCCCGGGCATGACCAATATCACCACGGCCATGGGCCAGGCTTACGCCGATTCGATTCCGATGCTGGTGATCTCCAGCGTGCAGTCGCGCAGTCAGTTGGGCGGTGGGCGCGGCAAGTTGCATGAGCTGCCGAACCAGAGCGCACTGGTCGGCGGCGTCGCAGCGTTCTCGCACACGCTGATGTCGGCTGCCGAATTGCCGGCGGTGCTGGCACGTGCGTTTGCCTTGTTTCAGGCCGGACGACCACGACCGGTGCACATCGAAATTCCGTTGGACGTGCTGGTGGAAGAGGCCGATGAATTGCTCGCCAGCCTGCCGGTGAATATCGATCGCGCCGGCGCCGCACCGGCTGCCGTGAGCCGCATGAGCAAAATGCTGGCCAGCGCGCAACGTCCACTGATTCTTGCTGGCGGCGGTGCTATCGACGCGGCGCCGGAGCTGACCCGACTCGCCGAACTGCTCGACGCTCCAGTGGCGCTGACCATCAACGCCAAAGGCATGCTGCCGACCAGCCATCCGTTGTTGATCGGTTCGACGCAAAGCCTGGTCGCCACTCGCGCACTGGTCGCTGAAGCCGACGTGGTGCTGGCGATCGGCACGGAGCTGGCCGAGACCGATTACGACGTGACCTTCGCCGGCGGCTTCGAGATTCCCGGCAAGCTGCTGCGCATCGACATCGATGCCGATCAGACCGTGCGCAACTACCCGCCGCACGTCGCACTGGTCGCTGATTCGCGCAACGCCGCGCAAGCCTTGCTCAGCACGCTGACGCAAAAGCCGCTGGCCGAGCGCCGTAATGATTGGGGCCAGGTTCGCGCCGCGCGTCTGCGTGATGAATTGGCGGCGAGCTGGGATGCGCCGACGCTGGCGCAGACGCGTTTCCTCGAAACCGTGTTGCACGAGCTGCCTGACGCGGTGTTCGTCGGCGATTCCACGCAACCGGTATACACCGGCAACCTCACTTTCAACCCCCAGCGTCCGCGTCGCTGGTTCAACGCATCCACCGGTTACGGCACCCTCGGCTATGCGTTGCCGGCGGCGATTGGCGCGTGGCTCGGTGGGCAACTCGATAACGGCGCGCGCCCGCCAGTAGTGTGCCTGATCGGCGACGGCGGCTTGCAGTTCACCCTGCCGGAACTGGCCAGCGCCGTTGAAGCACGGGTGCCGGTGATCGTGTTGCTGTGGAATAACCAGGGTTACGAGGAGATCAAAAAGTACATGGTCAACCGCGCCATCGAACCGGTTGGCGTGGACATCTACACCCCGGATTTCGTTGCCGTGGCCAAGGGCCTCGGTTGCGCCGCGCAAGCCATCAGCAATATCGACGAATTGCGCGCAGCGCTGCGTAAAGCGACGGACCGGCAAGGCCCGACGCTGATTGAAATCGACCAGAACCAGTGGATGCAGGCGGTGGCCCAATGATCAGCTTTCCAACCACACTCGACGGCCTCTACATCAATGGTCAATGGTCGTCAGGCCGCGAACATCTGCGGGTGATCAATCCCGCTACCGAAGCGCTGCTGACCACCGTCAATGGCGGTGACGACCACGCCGTCGACCAGGCGATCAGCGCGGCGACCGAGGCGTTCAAACACTGGTCGACAACCACCGGCGCCGAACGCGCTGCGATCCTGCGCAACATTGCCAACGGCGTGCGCAACGGTCGCGATCACTTGATGAATCTGCAGTCGAGTAATAACGGTAAACCGCAGTTCGAAGCGGCCATCGATGTCGATGACGTGATCGCCACTTTCGACTATTACGCCGAACTCGCCGAAGGCCTCGACGCCGGGCAGGACAGCAACGTGCCGCTGCCCAGCGATGACTTCAGCGCACGCCTGCGTCGTGAGCCATGCGGTGTGGTCGGGCTGATCGTGCCGTGGAATTTCCCCATGGTCACCACCGCTTGGAAACTGGCGCCAGCGCTCGCCGCCGGTTGCTGCGTGGTGCTGAAACCTTCTGAAGTGACGCCGTTGCCGGAGCTGGAACTGGCCGCGATCATCGCTGCATCCGGCTTGCCCGACGGCGTGTTCAATCTGGTCTGCGGCACTGGTCTGGCGGTAGGCGCGCCGTTGTCGGCGGATCCACGCATCGCCAGGATTTCCTTCACCGGCAGCAATGCGGTTGGCGTGCAGGTGATGCAACGCGCTGCCGAAACCGTGAAGTGTGTGAGCCTGGAGTTGGGTGGCAAATCGTCGTTGCTGGTGCTGGCGGATGCCGATTTGGAGCTGGCGGTGGAACTGGCCTGTGGTGGGGCGTTTTTCAACGCCGGGCAGATGTGCTCGGCCACCAGTCGCGTGCTGGTGGCCGAGGCATTGATGGACGAATTTCTTCAGCGCCTGCAAAAACGTGCGGAGGCGATTCGAGTGGCCGATCCGTTCGATCCGGACGTGGAGATGGGCGCGCTGGTCAATCAGGCGCAGTACCAGCGGGTGCTTGGGCATATTGATCGCGGTTTGAGCGCCGGGGCGAGGTTGGTGTGCGGCGGCAATCGTCCGGCGCATTTGCCGCGCGGTTATTTTTTGCAACCGACGGTGTTCACCGACGTGCCGCTGGACAGCGCGTTATGGCGTGAAGAGATTTTCGGGCCGGTGGTGTGTGTGCGCGGTTTCGCCAGTGAGAGCGAAGCGATTGCGCTGGCCAACGACACGCAGTTCGGCCTGGTCGCGAGTGTGGTGACGCGAGATGCTGCAACGGCGGATCGCGTGGCCAATGCCTTGCAGGCAGGGCTGGTGTGGATCAATGCCCCGCAGGTGATTTTCCCGCAGGCGGCATGGGGCGGTTACAAGCAGAGCAGTGTCGGCCGCGAACTGGGGCCTTGGGGGTTGGCGGCGTTTTTGGAGATCAAGCACGTCGTGCGCGCGGTGTAGAAGCCTGCCCTCACCCCAGCCCTCTCCCGGGGGGAGAGGGAGCTGACCGAGATGTCTTGCGTTCTCCGTCGACCTGAAAAACCGAGTCGATTAGGATTTGAAGGTCATCAACCCAACGCCGGGTTGGCCTGGCTTGGCTGATTCCGGATTCAGCACCGATATCGCAAGTCGCTGAACCTCTCCAATATCCCCCAATCGGTTCCCTATCCCTCTGGGAGAGGGCTAGGGTGAGGGGCCTCTATGGAGTTACACCGACAGCCGCAACCGCGCCAGATCCCGCAACGGCGGCGCGCCAAACAGGCGGCTGTACTCGCGGCTGAACTGCGACGGACTTTCATAGCCCACCCGATACCCCGCCGCCGAAGCTTCCAGGCCTTCGGTCAACATCAGCCGCCGCGCCTCTTGCAGGCGCAATTGCTTCTGGTACTGCAACGGACTCATCGCGGTCATCGCCTTGAAACGGTGATGCAACGTCGACACGCTGAGGTTCACTTCCCGCGCCAGATCATCGATGCGCAGCGGTTGCTCGAAGTTGCCGTTGAGCCATTTGATGGCCTGGCTGATGCGATGGCTCTGGCTGTTGGCAATCGCAATCTCATACAAACGATGACCCTGCGGACTACGCAGCAGGCGATAGAGAATCTCCCGGCGAATCAGCGGCGCGAGCATGGCGATGTCTTTCGGCGCGTCGAGCAGCCGGGCCAGACGCAGCACCGCGTCGAGCATGGCGCTGTCGATTTTTTCCACGTACAGACCACGCCCGGTCGGCCGCGTCGGCACGCCCATCGGGCCGGCGTCGGCGATCAGCGCGGTGATTTCGGTCGGATCGATATCCAGGCGCACGGCGAGGATCGGTTCCTCTGGCGAGACATTGACCACGCGGCCGCTGAGCGGCATCGAAACCGATACCACCAGATAATTCAGCGGGTCGTAGTTGAAGAACTCGTCGGCCAGGCGGACCTCTTTGCGCCCCTGCGCCATGATGCACAGCGCCGGCTGCGCGAGTACCGGGGCAAAGTCATGGGACTGGGTGTGACGCGACATCACCAGTGAGCCGATGGCAGTCTGGTAGCTGCCATCGTCGCTGGTGTTGCGGCGGATGATCGCCGCCAGCTCCGCGCGCTGCTTTTCCATATCGGCGCTGGGTTCGGCTTGAAAACGATCGAATGACGTCATGCACGGCATCCTCGGCAAGTGAGGGGGGAATGCAGCAGAGCATATGTTTGTGCAAGCAGCAGCGGTAGACACATTCTGCCAAATGCTTGCCTGATTCTGCCCGCAGGTGCGCGCAGGTCTCCCGCCAGTCGATTCCGTAGGAGCTGCCGAAGGCTGCGATCGTTGATCTTCAAGGCAAAAGCCAAAGATCGCAGCCTTCGGCAGCTACTACACAAAACGCGTATGACAGACGTGTTGCGCGGGTTTACAGGTTGTTACAGGTCGTCTGCGCAGTCTCGCAGGATTGTGCAACGCGAAGGCAGGAATCGACTAACGGCGCAGCCGGCCCGGCCCTTAATCTTTGCTTCAGTCGCAGCCCGTCCCCCGGCTGCCACGCGATTTCATGGAGGGTTGATCATGTCCAAGCAAATGCCTGTCAGTCATATGGCCTTCGTTCGTGCCCAGGCCGGGCGTTCGGCGGAACTCGGCGTGCGCCTGAGCGCGTTGATCGAGGTCTCGCGCGCGGCGCCCGGCTGCCTGAGTTTTTCCCTGCAACACTCGCAGTGCGACGCCGACCTGTGGCTGGTCAGCGGCTACTGGAGCAGCCAACAGATGATGACGACGTATTTCAACAGTCCGTCAATGGAAGTCTTCGCCGAGCTGGTGCAGGACCTGGTGGTCAACAGCCTCGACTTCCACACCTTCAGGGACGTTTCCGCCGCGCAGGCCCTCGGTCAATGCGCCGCGCCGATACACAAACTTGCCGGTTGAGGGTTTAATGTCCGGCTTATTTGATTGAGCCAGGATCCGCGACATGGCACGTAAAGAGTTTGAGCGCTTCGAAGCAGTCTCCGCAGTCGTCCCCGTCGAGCTGGGCGGCAACAAGGGTTATTACGCGGCGATCGCGGTAAAGGCCCTGGTCGATGGCGGCGCCCCACGCTTTCACAAGTTGCTCAATGAGCAAGTGTTCCCCGGCGCCATTGCTGCCGATGACGCAGCCATCAACGAGCTGGACAAGCTCAAGGGCGTCACTGACGACGCCGAGCTGATCTGGTAATTACTTCTGTGCGCCCGGGCGCCACATTTTGAACAGCGCCTCAGGCCCCAGCTGGAAATAATCCGCCGGCCCGCCGCCGCGCAAAATCGGTTGTGCGGCGGCGGTGTCGTAGATGCCATCCTTCAGCAGCCATTTGGCGATGTGCACCGCGACCACCTCGCCGAGGATCAGCCAGCTCGGCACGGTTTCGCCATCGGCGCGTTGCAGCTGGATGATCTGCGTGACCTTGCACTCGAAGGACACTGGACTCTCGGCGACCCGTGGCACCGAAATCACCTTTGACGCCACGGTGGTCAGCCCTGCCAGTTCAAACTCATTGACCTCAGGCGCGACCATCGCGCAGCTCTGGTTCATCTGCTCGGCCAACGGGCGCGTGGCGAGGTTCCAGACGAACTCCCCGGTCTGCTCGATGTTCTTCAGACTGTCTTTGCGCCCGACACTGGAAAAACCAATGATCGGCGGCACGTAGTTGAAGGCGTTGAAGAAACTGTATGGCGCGAGATTGAGCCGGCCTTCGGCATCCTGGGAGGAAATCCAGCCGATGGGGCGCGGGCCGACGATGGCGTTGAACGGATCGTGAGGCAGGCCGTGGCCGTTGGCGGGTTCGTAGAAATGGATGTCATCGGGCATGGGGAGCGGATTCCTGAGCTGCATTCGGATGCAGTCATAGTGCAAGGACCCGGCGCATATTTCCAGCCAGACGCGAGACCCCGTAGGATTCGTGGCAGGACACAGATTTTGTGGCCTGCCAGCGAAGTAGCCCTTTCAATCAGTGACGATCCGCGAATGCTTCTGGGTGTCTTTCATGGTGATGTACACCAGCAGCGACACGGCAATGCACGCCGTGACGTACCAGTAGTAACCGGTTTCCATGCCGATGCTCTTGAACCACAGCGCGATGTATTCGGCAGTGCCGCCGAAGATCGACACGGTCAACGCGTACGGCAGGCCAACGCCCAGGGCGCGGATTTCGGTCGGGAACAATTCGGCTTTGACCACCGCATTGATCGAGGTGTAGCCGCTGACGATGATCAACGCCGCCATGATCAGGAAGAACGCGCCCCACCATGTCTGGATGGTGTGCAGGGTCATCAGGATCGGCACGGTGAAAATCGTACCGAGCACGCCGAACGCGATCAGGATCGGACGCCGGCCGATCTTGTCCGACAGGCCACCGATGATCGGTTGCAGACACATGAACAGGAACAGCGTGGCGGCGGAAATGGTGGTCGAGTCGGAGATGCTCATGCCGACCGTGTTCACCAGGTATTTCTGCATGTAGGTGGTGTAGGTGTAGAACGCCAGGGTGCCGCCCATGGTCAGGCCGACCACGGTCAACAGCTCTTTTGGGTGGCGCATCAAGGTGCGCATCGCGCTTTCCTTGGACTTCTCTTTCTTGGTGAACGATTCGGTTTCTTCCATGCCGCGACGCAGGTACAGCGCCACGACCGCACACAGCGCACCGATGGCGAACGGGATACGCCAGCCCCACGCGTAGAGCTGTTCGGTGGTCAGCATGTTTTGCAGCACGATCAACACGCCGAGGGCGATGAGCTGGCCGGAGATCAGGGTCACGTACTGGAAGCTGGAGAAGAAGCCGCGACGTTCCTTGGTCGCCATCTCGGACAGATAAGTCGCCGAGGTGCCGTACTCGCCGCCGACCGACAGGCCTTGCAGCAGGCGGGCGAACACCAAGAGGATCGGCGCGCCGATGCCGATGGTTTCATAGTTCGGGCTCAGGGCGATCAGCAGCGAGCCGAAGCACATCAGGTACACCGAGGCCATCAGCGCTTTCTTGCGCCCGACCTTGTCGGCGTACATGCCCATCAGCCAGCCACCTATCGGACGCATCAGGAAGCCCACGGCGAAGATCGCAGCGGTGTTCATCAGTTGCGCGGTGGTGGAGCCGGCGGGGAAGAAGGTTTTCGCGAAGTACAGGGAGAAGGCGGCGTACACATACCAGTCGTACCACTCGACCATGTTGCCGACAGAGCCGCTGAAGATCGATTTGATCCGGCTGGCGGTGGTTCTCGGTTTGGCCGGCACGGCAGCCGACCCAAGGGGCAGGGCGTTGGAGTTATCCATTGAAGGATCCTTCGTTTAATTGTTTTTGTGGAGCGCGTCGGAACGCAGCCTGCCAGGGCTATAGCAGGAGGTGTGCCAAGGGGTGAGGGGCCGGTTTAGAGGGGGTGGCGGGAAAGGATGAGCGGAAATCCGCTTATGGCTGGATTGTGGTGAGCGGAAAATTGCTCATTAGGTTGATCGGCCATTGTTGCCTGTGCTGGCTCCTTCGCGGGCAAGCCCGCTCCCACAGGGTTTTGTGCTGAACCCTGAATTTGTGACCTCCACCGACCATTGTGGGAGCGGGCTTGCCCGCGAAGAGGCCCGATCAAACAATGAAAAGTCAGCTGCCTTGAACAAATATCTCCCGACTCAACCCATGCCGCTGCATCTTTTCATTGAACGTGCGGCGCGGCAGTTGCAGTTCTTCGAGCACGGCTTTGACATCACCTTTGTGCCGGGTCAACGCCGCGCGCAGACATTGCGCTTCGAACGCTTCCTGCTGCGCCGCCAGCGATTGCCCCGGATCGATTCCGGCGACCGGTTCATCGAGCCCCAATACCTGACGCTCGGCGACGTTGGCCAGTTCGCGCACATTGCCCGGCCAGTCATGGCTGAGCAGGTGACTGAGCTGCGCACCGGTCAACGGCGGAAAGGTCCGGCCCAGACGCTGAGCGGCATTCTGCGCGAAGGTCTCGAACAGCAACGGAATGTCTTCGCGGCGATCGCGCAGCGGCGGCAAGCGCAGTTCTGCAACGTTGAGGCGATACGCCAGGTCCTCACGAAAACGCCCGGCGCGGGCTTCATCGAGCAGATCCGGTTTGGTCGCCGCGACAATGCGCAAATCAACGCGAATGCTCTGGTTCGAACCCAGCCGTTCAAGCTTTTGCTCCTGCAAGACCCGCAGCAATTTCACCTGCTGGGCCAGCGGCATGCTCTCGATCTCGTCGAGAAACAGCGTGCCGCCATCGGCATATTCCAGCTTGCCGATACGTTTGCCCGAGGCGCCGGTAAACGCGCCGCTCTCATGGCCGAACAGCTCGGCCTCGAACAGTTGCTCCGGGATCGCCGCGCAATTGAGCGCTACAAAGGGCTTACCGGCGCGCGGGCCGAAATCATGCAGGCAACGCGCGACCAGTTCCTTGCCGCTGCCGGTTTCGCCCCGGATCAGCACGTTGACCGGCAACGTCGCCAGATCCAGCACCTGCCGACGCAATGTCTGCAAGCCGCGGGACACGCCGAGCAGCGTCGCATCGAGCTTTGCGCGGTTGTCGGCCAGTTCGTGCAGGGCGCGGTTTTCCAGGACCAGGCGGCGTTTGTCCAGCGCCCGGCGCAGGCTGCCGAGCAGGGTTTCCGGGCTGAACGGTTTTTCCAGAAAGTCGTAGGCGCCATCGCGCATCGCCTCGACCGCCATCGGCACGTCGCCATGGCCGGTGAGCAGAATCACCGGCAGATCGCTGTCGCGCTGTTGCACTTCGGCGAGCAATTGCAAGCCGTCCATGCCGGGCATGCGCACGTCGCTGAGGATCACCCCGGCAAAATGTTCCGGGAGCGCGGCGAGGCATTCTTCGGCACGGCTGAACAATTGCACCTGAAACCCCGACAGGCTCAGCCACTGTTCAACGGCGTCGCGAATGCTGCTTTCGTCGTCGACCACCATCACCGAATTGAGCATCAGATGTGTGCCTCCAGATCGATTGGCAGGGTCAGGCTGAACACCGCGCCGTGGTCGCCATTCTCGACGCTCAGGCGCCCGCCGGATTCATGCACGATGGCGAAGGATACTGCCAGCCCCAGGCCGAGACCATCACCCACCGGTTTGGTGGTAAAGAAGGGATCGAACACCTGGCCCAGGTGTTCCTCGGCAATGCCGCCGCCGTTGTCGCTGACGCTGAGCCGCCACAATTGCTCATCGGCCTCCAGACGGATTTCCAGGCGCTTGCAGGCTTTACCCTGCATCGCATCCAGCGCGTTGCGCAGCAGGTTGATCAGCACCTGTTCCAGACGAATCGCATCACCGCGCACCCACGCCGGACGGGTCAGATGCAACACCAGGCTGACTTGTTCGTCACGCAGCCGCGCATCGAGCAGTTGCAGCGACTGATCGACCACCGTCGCCAGATCCAGACGTTCGCGCAAACCGCTCGGACTCTTGCGGGCGAAGGTCTTGAGGTGGCCGGTGAGGGCAGCCATGCGCGTGAGCATGTCGTCCACCGGTTTCAGCGCCTTGTAGGCGTCATCGACGCGGCCATGTTCGAGCAGCAGGCGCAGGGTGGCCAGCTGCATGCGCTGGGCGGTCAGCGGTTGATTGATTTCGTGGGCCAGCGCGGCGGACATCTGCCCCAGCGCGGCGAGTTTGGCCGACTGCACCAAACCTTCCTGCGCGGTGCGCAAGTCGCGGGTGCGCTCCTCGACCAAACGCTCAAGCTCTTCACGATTGCGCTGACGGACCTTGGCCAGCCGCCAGCGCTGATTGAGAAACAGCAACAAGAACACCAGCGCCAGCCACACACCGGCGGCGGCCAGCGCAGCGTTGCGCAAGTCCTCGAAGGCCACTTGCGGGCGGCGCAGCAGATGCAGGGTCCAGCCTTCGGTCGTCAGCGGCAGCGATTCCCACAAATAATCCGCCGTGCCTTGTGGACCTTCGACCCGGCGCAGATCGCTGTTGTCATCGAAGCGCCGTAGCGGCAAATGGGTCAGCGGCAGCAGCGATTGCTTGTCGTACTGACGCGTGGTTTTGATCTCAGCCAGATCATCGGCGCTCAACGGCCGCAAGGCGCGATAACGCCAGCCCGGCTGATTGGCGATAAAGATGATCCCGCGTGCATCGCTGACCAGCAGCGTGTCGCTGCCCTGGCTCCATTCACGTTCCAGTTCGGGAAATTCCAGCTTGACCACCATCGCGCCGAGAAACTCGTCGTTGTCGCCAAGTACGGCGCTGGAAAGGAAATAGCCGGGAATGCCGCTGGTCACGCCCACTGCGTAAAAACGCCCGGTGCCTTGGGTGCGGGTCTGGCTGAAGTAGGGACGGAAGCCGTAATTGTGGCCAACGTAACTGCTGGGCAAGCGCCAGTTGCTGGCGGCCACGGCCAGGCCTGTACGATCCAGCAGTTCAAGGGTCGAGGACTGCGCCGCACCGTTGATCTTTTCCAGCTTCACATTCAATGCCGCTTGCTGCGCAGCATCGACCGGTCCGGCCAGGGCCGAACGCAATTGCGGGTCCAGCGCCAGCACGGCGGGCAGGGCGCGATAGCGGTCGATCAGGGTGTGCAAGGAGTTGGCGTACAACCCCAGTTGCTGATTGGCGCGGGCCGCGTCTTCTTCCAGCGCCTGACGCTCGGCGTGGCGCATGGCGAGCGTCGCGGCAATGACCGTGCCGGCAATGATCAGCAGGGAATACAACGACAGACGCAGGGTACGGGAAGTCGGCAGCATGCTGGATCAAAGGTCGGCAGGACGGGCGGGCACGATAGCATGGGCCGAGATGGCCGGGCGCGCTGTTCGCGCCGGCCGTGTCTGCTAAACAGCTGTCTCCTGTACCTGACGTCGATGCACAAGATTCAACCTCGGCTTCGGCACCGGTCTTGCCTGAGGTTCGGCAGCGAGCGAGCGCTCCAGTTGCTGCAGGCGTTCAGTCACGCCTTGCGCCTCGCTCGGCGCTTCGATGATTGCCTGTGCGGTTTGCATGACCTTGTCGATGGCTTCGAACGGGTCTACACCATTCCTGGACAGCTTCATGACCTGACGCTGTTTTTCTGCATCCAGTGCGTCCAGTTGGGCATAGAACATCTGCTGGATGTGCTCGGAGTAGCTGTTGAGGTTATCCGTGAAGGTCTTGATGCTGTCGATAAGCGCAGCACCTCCATCAAGAAGAGCCCCCGCACCGTCGACGGCTTTTGCAGCGCCGTCGCCCAGCGTTTTCAGCCCGTCCTTGAGCTCTTGGGTGTGCAGTGTTTGCGCTGCTTTCAAACCTTTCTTGAAGAAGTGATAGCGTAATACCGGGAACACAATTGCCCCCGCGATTGCCCCTGCGCCGGAACCGATGGCGTTGCCGATTCCGGGTACCACGGTGCCGATGACACTGCCGATGGCGATGCCTTTGCCGATACCGTAAAAGACCGATTTGATGCCGGCCCGGGAGGTGATGAATTTGCCGAACGTCAAGCTTTTGCGCACCTCCTCGATGTTCTGGCCTTCAGCAATCAGGCCATCGAACTCGGTGGTCAGGTTGTGCAATTGCTCCGCCGCAGTTTGCGCTTGATCAAAGATACCCACCGCTTTTCTGATCAGGTCAAACACCACTTTGAAGGCACCGGTCTGGTCGACATGGACGATCGGGTTGTTACCGACGAATCCATACAGGTTCAAACCGTCCACATCCCCCGCCGGATCAGCACTGAGCCAGCGCTGCAACCACGGCGCGTAATAGCGGGCGCCGTAGTAGTACAAACCGCTGACATCCATTTCCTTGCCGGAATATCGGATGAAGCGGTATTCGATTTCCGATTCCGGCGCCATCCACGCGGTTTCGCCGAACGGGTAATAGCCTTCTGCGCTGGTGACCACGGCGCCTTCATTGAGCTCCATCACGCAAGAGCCGAGGTGGTCTTCGAGGGTGTAACGCATCTGGTCGTCTATCGGCGCTGAACGTTGCGCCCAATGCAGGCAGCGCGCGTTACCGAGGCTGATGATGTGCAGCTCCTCGCCGTTGTCCTTGCTGCGAATTTCCAGCCCCGGCAGGTAGCGCACCTGGTGGAAGTGGCGGACCTTGTCGGTAAACCATTCATGACATTTGAGGACCCGCTGGCCGGCGCTGTACTGGTAATACTCGGCATCGTTATCGCCGTCCTGACGGATAACCAGATCCACGCGCTCCAGCTCATCACGCCTGTTCCAGTGCATTGACGGACCGTGGCGCAGCTTGCGTTGATTGCCGTGCGGGTCGAACCAGCTGCCGAAGTCCGGCGGCTCGTCGCCTGTTTGCCAGCGCACCCCGCGATTGCTTTTGTCGTCGATGCGCATCGTGCGGGTGCGACTGTTGCCGTCGCGCTGATGACGCAGTTCGATCAGGTTGCCGCCATCGTCGTAGCTATACGTCTGGGTGTAATTGAGGCGGTTTTTCTCGTCGGGCGGTCGCGGCAGGCCAGGAATGTCCGGGGGCAGCGCGTCGTCATGACCGGTCGCGCGGATCAGGCGGTACAGGGAGTCGTAGTCGAATTCACGGTGGCCGTCGACCCGTTGATTGGCGAACCAGGTTGGCTCGAAGGCGTGGTCTTCGATGCGGATGATATTGCCGGCGCGATCGTAGAAATATTGCAGATCCTGCAATCTGGAGTGAGCGGTTTTCTGACTGGTGCGCGTATGCAGGCGTCCGTCGGCCGGGTCATACGTCCACTGACTCAGGACACCGTTACCGGCCAGTTGCGAGGTGATCTGATTGTTGGCGTTGTACCGCGCATCCAGCAAGACCTGCGTGACTTTCGTCTCGACTTGCAGCTCCATTTGCCTGAGTTGCCCGGCAAGACCATAGCGCGATGCTCTGCGATGGCCGCCGGCATCGGTTTGCTCCAGCACCGTGCCCAGCGGGCTGAACACCTGATGGCTGGTGAAAGCCTGTGTGTCCTGGAAAGTTCGGGTTTCCTGCATCGGCTGGCCGGCGAGGGAATAGCTGGATATCGCCAGAACACCAGACGCATCGGTTTGCTTGATCAACCGTCCGCGCAGGTTGTGGTTGGTGGTGTCGGCGCCACCGGCGTAGAGGAAAGTTTCGACCTCTTCCTCTTCCTCCTCATCCTTTCTGGTGACCTGGAGTCTGACGACACGCAGCTGGTCGTCAAAGGTCGATCGCCAGGCATGGCCGCGCTCGTCCCAACGTTGCCGAGGCTCACCGGCCAGTCCCGGCAGTACCAAACGCCAGCCGGCATCGACGCTGTCGATTTTCAACACGATGCCGTTGAGCGAGTAGTGAGTAGTGAGGTTGGGTGCAGATAAGCGCGGATCCCGTTTTTCTAGCAGGCGCCCGGCAGGGTTGTGAGTCTGGCAGGTGATCAGGGGCTTGATTTCTCCATGCGTCGTTGCACACAGATAGGCAATATGCCTGACGACCAAAGCCCGGGGATCCTTGACCTGCACGCTTGGCGTATGGATATGCGTTGATCTATTCAAGGGCCAGGTGCTCATGATTTATCCAGGCGCAGAACCACGGTAAAACTGCCTGAAGGCAAGCGAACTTGTTTACGCCGTCTTTTGACCGTTGTATTGGCGATATCTGCCAATCAACTCGATACCGCGCCTTGCTTCAGCCATGCGCAAGGAAATTTCTTTCTTGATCCGATCCCGGCTGATTGAGCTGGAGTTCTGGGTTCCGACGCTACCTGTTGCAAGATCCAGCGCATAACCGAATGAGCCCACCAGACCTTGGTCATAAAATTCGTTGACTCCGATTTCGCTGAAAGCCGCATTGATGTCGCTTTGGTCCTGTTCAAGCAGGTCGATAATCAAACCCAACGCTGCCTCGAGATCATCAATTTCGATATCCCTTAAACCAGCCAGCGCTGTGGCTGTGTCCTTTCCAGAGTAAGCAATGGCCATCATGTCACTTGCAGCGGGTATCTGCGCAAACTTGCTGAGCGTTTTCTCGGCCACTGTTTCGATCAGCTTGTTTGCTCCCTCGGAAGTCCGAGGATCATATGATCTGGCTATTTTTTTTGCGTATCTCAGAGGGGTTAAAATGCCTGTTGTGGCGTTGCTGTGAATGCTCTCGGGATTCAGTTTTTTGGCATTGGGCAGGACGGGAGTGGAAACAGTTGTAATTTCGCCGAGTTTGTCGATTGCCGCGCCGGAGATTTTTGAGGCGACGATCCCTCCGATAAATGTCCCGACTCCGGGCAATATCAGCGTCCCAAGTGCTTCGCCGCCTTTCCCTGCTGTCGTGGTGGCAACTCCCTTGCCAATGTTGAAGCCTGTGTTTATGGCCATGCGTTTGGAAATGTCCGTAGCGCTGAACAGTCCGTTCAATTGCCGATTGTACGTTTGCAGCTCATTGCCCAGGTTATCCAGGACTTTTGCGTAGGTCGCGATGTCCTGCCTGACGTCAGACGGTAAGTCTTTTTTGTTACCGTCGTTATCTATGAACAGAATCGGGTTGTTACTGACAAAACCATACAGATTCAACCCATCCACATCCCCCGCCGGGTCCGCACTGACCCAACGCTGCAACCACGGCGCGTAATAACGGGCGCCGTAGTAGTACAAACCGCTGACATCCATTTCCTTGCCGGAATATCGGATGAAGCGGTATTCGATTTCCGATTCCGGCGCCATCCACGCGGTTTCGCCGAACGGGTAATAGCCTTCTGCGCTGGTGACCACAGCGCCTTCATTGAGCTCCATCACGCAAGAGCCGAGGTGGTCTTCGAGGGTGTAACGCATCTGGTCGTCTATCGGCGCTGAACGTTGCGCCCAATGCAGGCAGCGCGCGTTACCGAGGCTGATGATGTGCAGCTCCTCGCCGTTGTCCTTGCTGCGAATTTCCAGCCCCGGCAGGTAGCGCACCTGGTGGAAGTGGCGGACCTTGTCGGTAAACCATTCATGACATTTGAGGACCCGCTGGCCGGCGCTGTACTGGTAATACTCGGCATCGTTATCGCCGTCCTGACGGATAACCAGATCCACGCGCTCCAGCTCATCACGCCTGCTCCATTGCAATGACGGACCGTGGCGCAGCTTGCGTTGATTGCCGTGCGGGTCGAACCAGGTACCGAAGTCCGGCGGCTCGTCGCCCGTTTCCCAGCGCACCCCGCGATTGCTTTTCTGGTCGATGTACATCGTGCGGGTACGACTGTTGCCGTCGCGCTGATGACGCAATTCGGTCAGATTGCCGCCATCGTCGTAGCTATACGTCTGGGTGTAATTGAGGCGGTTTTTCTCGTCGGGCGGTCGCGGCAGGCCGGGAATGTCCGGGGGCAGCGCGTCGTCATGACCGGTCGCGCGGACCAACCGGTACAGGGAGTCGTAGCTGAATTCGCGGTGGCCGTCGACCCGTTGATTGGCGAACCAGACGGGCTCGAAGGCGTGGTCTTCGATGCGGATGATATTGCCGGCGCGATCGTAGAAATATTGCAGATCCTGCAATCTGGAGTGAGCGGTTTTCTGACTGGTGCGCGTATGCAGGCGTCCATCGGCCGGGTCATACGTCCACTGACTCAGGACGCCGTTACCGGCCAGTTGCGAGGTGAGCTGATTGTTGGCGTTGTACTGCGCATCCAGCAAGACCTGCGTGACTTTCGTCTCGACTTGCAGTTCTATTTGCCTGAGTTGCCCGGCGAGACCGTAGCGCGATGCTCTGCGATGGCCGCCGGCATCGGTTTGCTCCAGCACCGTGCCCAGCGGGCTGAACACCTGATGGCTGGTGAAAGCCTGTGTGTCCTGGAAAGTTCGGGTTTCCTGCATCGGCTGGCCGGCGAGGGAATAGCTGGATATCGCCAGAACACCAGACGCATCGGTTTGCTTGATCAACCGGCCGCGCAGGTTGGAGTCTGCTTCGGCAGAGCCTGGGGCGTACGTGAAGGTATCGAGCTGATTTTCGCCGTTTCCCGAAACTTCGAGCTGCACCACGCGCAATTGCTCGTCAAAGGTCGACTGCCAGACGTGCCCGCGCTCATCCCAACGGTGTCCGGGCTCCCCGGCCCTGCCCGGCAGCAGCAGGCGCCAGCCGCTATCCTGGCTGTTGGTAAACACGGCGATATCGTTCAGCGCAAACACGCTGGTTGTGTTTGCTGTCGGCAGGCGTGGATCCTGTTGCGCGACCAGACGCCCGGCGACATCGTGGCGCTGGCGGGTCACGAGAGCTTTCGGCGTGTCACCCGCCACGGTACGCAAATAAGCGACCTGACGGACTGGCAGGCCACGTCCGTCGCTGGCTGTCAGCGAAGGCGTGCGCCAATGTGTGGAGGCGGTCATGAGCCTGACCCACGCGTAGACATCACCTCTTCAGCGGTGTCGTTGAAGTCTTCGCTGGCGTGATACCAGGGATGATAAGTCTCACGGGAAAAGTCGCCCTTGGCGTTGATCAGCTTGATCGGACGCCCCGTTGCGTCATAGAACAGCTGATCGAACAACCCGAGTTGGCGCAGCGATTGATCATTGACGTAGCGGTGGGTATTGGCGAAAAACGGCCGGTATTGGCGCTGCGGCAGACCTTTGTTGTTGTATTCGACGCGTTCACTGATGCGCCAGCGTGTCTGCGTCGGTTGCTCACCTTCTTCGATGAGCAACTCACCATCCTCACCCACCACATAAGCCAGCCCCGGATCGACCTTCTGCTGGGTTTGCAGGACCCGACCAAAGCCGTCGACGCAGGTTTTGACGATCTGGATCTGCGCCTTTATGGCGTCGTACGGATAGCGGTCGGCGCTGAGCACTACGGTGTGAACCGGTTCTCGGTAAGCCAGTTCAATGGCCATGAGCAATTGCCGGTCTTCAGTCGTCAGGCCGGGATTTCGCGCAAGCCGGCGACGTGCGCTGGCGCGGATCTGCCCGCCGGGCAACAGGTCACTTTGCTTGATCGCGCGGCTTTGAAGTGTGGAGGCGGGTATCAGACCCATCCAGCTGAAAAGGTTTTTGTGCAGAGTGCTCGCTGCGTGTCCTATGGTATCTTCCGGAAACTCAATGGCGTATTCCGGACTGGGATCCGGCAAGGTCCAGTCATCGGTCAGCTTGTCGAATCCGGCAGGTTTGCCGTTCTCGGTACCGTGAAAGCTGATGATCAGTGGCTGACCGGAAGGCTCGTAGATGACTTCTTCAGTGTTGTCATTGGCGTCGGTGATTCGCTTGGGTTTCAGGGCGTGATAATCGAACTCCGCGACCTGAACGGCACAACCGTCGGGCAATTCCATGCGCATGACCGTCAGATAGTGTTGATCGTATTCGGCTTTGGTCACGCCATGGCTTGGCGTTTCATTGAAATCGAGCACGTTGTAGAACGCTTGCAAGTCGCCGTACCGGGCCAGATTGAACCGCGACGACCAGAGGTTTGATTCCTCGCTGGGCGGTGCTTCGAACAGCAGCGCCATGGGTGAGTAACCAATTGCCGCGAGGGCCTCGCGGATATTCAGGTCCGGCACAATGCTGTAAGCGTCCAGCGCGGTTTTATCCAGCAGGGCAAGCTCCAGAGAGTGCGACAGCGCTTCGAATCCGGCGACGCCGTCATCCAGTTCAATACCCTCTACGTCCACATAACGCTGTATGGATTGCGAAGTCAGTACCCTTTCCATGGCCCATTCTTGCGTATCCTGCAGCTCTCTCAGTGATTCGAAAGACACCCGTGCCGGGTTCAACTCGCCGGGGAGCGTGCCTTTGGCCAATTTCAGCGCATCGCCCCGTTCCAGATACGGCAAGCCCAATCGCCATTGCTGTGGCTCTGGCAGATTGATCAGACGTGCACGGGTTTCACTGATGTAAAAGTATTGCTGCGCCTCGTCGTGAGCGTCGGACCACCATTGATTCAGATGGTCTTCGGTGAAGGGGGGCGGGCTCTGGGCGGTCAACCTGCGCGCATAGCTCACCGTAAGTGCGTGGGTCGCGGCGCCATAAGCGTTCCAGCGCAGGGTGACATCGTGGCGGCACAGCGGGTCGTTGATAAAACCGTCGTACTGATAGCTGATGGCTTCGACCTGAAGGGGCAGCAGAACGGCTGCGGCATATGGCCCCTGCGGCCGCACCTCGCGAACCAGATAGCGCTTCTCTTCTACCGAGTACAGTGCGGCTGCACCGGGCGCCTGCGCATCGGCGCGGTAGGGGAAAATTTCTGTTCGAGCGACCGAGCCAACCAGTGCCTGCGCAATCCGATAGCGACTGTCGGAGCCCTCCGGGGTGACGGGCTCATCGATTTCACCTTTGGGGTGGTAACGACTGAACAGGGTTTCGCCCAACGGGCAGGCGTCCACATCCGCGCTGAAATAATCGTCGCGGGAGCGATTGATTTCCTGACCGTTGTGAAACCAGGTGCATGTTTGCACCGGCTCGCTGAAGCCAGGCTCTGAAGGATCGGTTCCAACCTCGCAGTCAAGTTGCTGCAAGTAGCCGAACCCGCGAAATTCCCTCTCCCTGCCGTCGTAGAACCCTTCGCGCCAAGTGAACGACTGGGTCAACCGGTTGCCGGTGATCTCGTCGTGCTGCTCCTGTTTTTTCACCACGGCCAGCGGAAATGGCAGGTGACATACCGGTGCACGCTCAAGTGCCAGCAGCCGCTCCTTTTCATCCAGCCATTCCTGAGCCGAGCTGCGATAAGTCACGCTGCTGGAACAGCCCATGTTGTTGTTACTGTTGACCAGCAGGTAGGGCTTGGCTGCAACAAAATCGTAACGCCAATGCCGCGGCTGGATATGCGGCACCGTCAGAATCAGGCTGGCGCAACCGAGGCCTTGCAGGTCGGCGAAACTGACCTGGCACAAACGGTCATAGCGCACGTCTTCGGGCCACGGCACGCTGACGGGAATCTGCTCCAGGCCGTTGCCGCCCCGGTTCAGGTAAATGTCGAACCCTTCGGATCGCAGATAGATCAGCGCGGGCGCGCCGGAGCCATCGAGATCGGCCAGACGTACTCGCGAGGCGTCGAATTCTTCATGGGTGAAGGGCAGGGCGCTGATCTTGCGACCTTGTCCGAATTTGCCATGACCAAGATTCGGCCAGCAGCGGACCTCGTCATGGCGGATGCGGCACAGCTCGGGCATGTCGCTGCCGAGCAGGTTGCCCAGAAGCACCAGTTCGGTTCGCGAGTTGCTGAACACCGGCAGACGGTCGTCTGCGTATTCATGGGGGATTTCCTGTGCGGCGGCGAAGCCTTTTTCGCGCAGGCTGGCATAGAGGCGCACGCGGTCGGGGCTGATGCTGGCCGCTGACATCAGCCCGTCCCCGCTGAAATCCCCCATGGTCAAAGTCAGATCCTGGTGTTCCCGGGGAAACGTGTCGAACGCGCTGAACAATTCGAATTGCCGCTGCGCATTCAGCGCATGAAACCCGCAGTAACCCAACCGGGCGATGATCAGGTCCAGGCGGCCGTCGCCGGTCAGATCAAGCAGTTGCGCCACGGCGCGGTTGCGATCTGCCACCGGGATCTTGTCCAGCAGAGCCCATGGGCCGTAACCGATCAGTTCGGTACCAGGCGCCGCGCGCAGCGGTTCACGGTAATACCAGGCGTTGTTGTAGCGGCAGAGAAAGCCCGGCACGCCCTCGCCATACAGATCGACGCATTGATAGAACCCGCCGTCTTCGATGCCCGGTTGAGTCTCGTTTTCCAACAGGCGTGCGGGTGTCTGATTGATCTCGAAGGGCGAGTATTCGAACTCTAGCGGCGGTGAGTGCTCGACATTGCCTTGCGCATCGAAGGCCTGATAGTGCGCCGCGCTGATCTGGCTGTAGGCCCACTGCGCAGGGTTCTGGATCGGTCGATATTCCAGCAGCAGGCGACGTGCAAGTTTTGCCTCTGTCGCCAGGCCCCCGGGGAAGTGATGAAACATCAACACTTGCTGGCAGAGCCTGCGGGTGCTCAGCTCAAAACCCTGGCCATAGGTGGAAAACGAATCCGGTCGCAGCCGCCAGCGGTTCACTTCTTCGTAGCTCGGGGTCTCCGTCAGCGAACTGCTGCGTTCGCCGTAATCGAACACCAGTTGAAAATGCCATGGCAGATCCGTCGGCCGGTCAGTGTCCCAGCTGTAAAGGCGATCGCTCGCCGTGGCATTGCCGTAACACACCCGGCGCAGATAGCGCTGGGCGCGGTAGTCGTGAATCGGGTCTGGCTCGTCAGGCTGATCGTCGGCCTTGTACTCGTAGCAGATGTGTTCTCCATGGGCGTTCATGCTTTCACACAGCAGCCAGCTACTGATGCGCGATTCGTCGTCGGGGTCGGCACGGCGTGCGGCGCTGGTTTTGCCGTAGACATGCAACGTACCGTCGGCGCCGTGGATCAGCCAGAAAGGGGCTCCACCGTCAGCCGGATGCCAGCATTCGCGCAGGGAAAAATCACTTTCGATCCGCGCCCGGTAGATCACGACGTTGTGCTCAGGAATGGGGCGATCCCTGTAGCTGTGCTCCGTGCGCGACTTCAGGTTTCCGGCATCATCGAGCTCCGGCATCCATACCTCGCCGTCATGCCCGATGATTTCATCGTGCTCGGTATAACGTGGAACACCTTTATTGGTGCGGCGGCTGATCTGGCTCAGGCCCAGGTTGCAACCGAGGCCAAACGGGCTGTTACCGCTCTGGCTGTTGATTGACAGGGATATTTGCGGATCGTAACCACGACCGCTCGATAGCGGAATCGGCAATTCGCATCCAGCCGAGGCGGTGGGACCGACGGCGCTCCAGCTCTTGCCGATGGTGGCGATCGATGAGCTCTTGGCGATGGAGGGAGCTGTGATGCTGAGGTCTTGATCGGCCATGGTCGAGTCCATTCGCGCTACATAGGGCGTATGGATAGACGCTAACAGGAGTGGGCCGCTAATGGACCTGTCAGATCTGACAGGTGCGCAAGATCATTTTCTGTGCTTGGGACATTCTGTTATCGCGATTGGTTTGAACAAGCAAATACGGCCGGGGCATCTTTGCGGATGCGCCGGCCGTCTTCATGACGCCAGAGGCTTACTGCACTTCTACCGCCAGGCTTTCGCTGATCTTCTGTTGCCAGATCGCCGGGCCAGTGATGTGTACCGACTCACCTTTGCTGTCCACCGCTACGGTGACCGGCATGTCCTTGACCTCGAACTCGTAGATCGCTTCCATGCCCAGCTCGGCAAATGCCAGCACCTTGGACTTCTTGATCGCTTGCGCAACCAGGTAAGCGGCGCCGCCGACAGCCATCAGGTACACGGCCTTGTTGTCCTTGATCGCTTCGATCGCAGTCGGGCCGCGCTCGGATTTGCCGATCATGCCCAGCAGGCCGGTCTGCTCGAGGATCTGGCGGGTGAACTTGTCCATCCGCGTTGCGGTGGTCGGGCCGGCCGGGCCAACCACTTCGTCACCGACCGGATCAACCGGGCCGACGTAATAAATGAAGCGACCTTTCAGATCCACCGGCAGGGTTTCGCCCTTGTTGAGCATCTCGACCATGCGCTTGTGCGCGGCGTCGCGACCGGTGAGCATCTTGCCGTTGAGCAGCACGGTTTCGCCCGGCTTCCAGCTCTGCACGTCTTCCGGGGTCAGGGTGTCGAGGTTGACGCGACGGGCCGACGGGCCGGCTTCCCAGACGATTTCCGGGTAGGCGTCCAGCGGTGGCGCTTCCAGCGAGGCTGGACCGGAACCGTCGAGCACGAAGTGCGCGTGACGAGTGGCGGCACAGTTCGGGATCATGCACACCGGCAAGGATGCGGCGTGGGTCGGGTAATCCATGATCTTCACGTCGAGCACGGTGGTCAGGCCACCGAGGCCCTGGGCGCCGATGCCCAACTGGTTGACCTTCTCGAACAGTTCCAGACGCATTTCTTCGATGCGGTTCTGCGGACCACGGGCCTTCAGCTCGTGGATGTCGATGGATTCCATCAACACTTCCTTGGCCATCACTGCGGCCTTCTCGGCGGTGCCGCCGATGCCGATACCCAGCATGCCCGGTGGGCACCAGCCGGCGCCCATGGTCGGCACGGTCTTCAATACCCAGTCGACGATCGAGTCGGACGGGTTGAGCATTGCCATTTTCGACTTGTTCTCGGAACCGCCGCCCTTGGCCGCCACGTCCACTTCCACGGTGTTACCCGGGACGATGGAGTAGTGAATTACGGCCGGGGTGTTGTCCTTGGTGTTCTTGCGAGCGCCTGCAGGGTCGGCAAGGATCGATGCCCGCAGGACGTTTTCCGGCAGGTTGTAAGCGCGACGCACGCCTTCGTTGATCATGTCGTCCAGGCCCATGGTGGCGCCATCCCAGCGCACGTCCATGCCGACACGGACGAACACGGTGACGATACCGGTGTCCTGGCAGATCGGGCGATGGCCGGTGGCGCACATGCGCGAGTTGATCAGGATCTGCGCCATCGAATCACGGGCCGCTGGCGATTCTTCGCGCAGGTAGGCTTCGTGCATCGCCTGGATGAAATCCACGGGGTGGTAATAGGAAATGAACTGCAGGGCGTCGGCAACGCTCTGAATCAGGTCATCTTGCTTGATCACGGTCATGAGTCGCGCTCCTCTGAAAACGGTGGGGAAGCTACAGGCTTCTAGCTTCGAGCGGCAAGTTAAAGCATTACGCGGACAGCTTGAGCTTGCCGCTTGAGGCTTGCGGCTTATGGCTGTCCCTTTGTGGCGCGACGCTAAAAAGGCGCGGCAGTATACCGCGCCTCGGTGGTGGGGGCACATTGGCTTTTGGTCGGATGACCCTGTGGCGAGGGGATTTATCCCCGCTCGGCTGCGCAGCAGTCGTAAAACCTGTGAGCTCAGTGTGATTGACAGGTTGCAGGGGGCCACTTCGCAGCCCATCGAAGAGAAATCCCCTCACCACAGGGACCTGGTGCGGGCATCAATGCAGCTCATTCAGGTCATGCATTTGACGTCAATTTTCGAGCCCGAAAATCGGTGGTCATTTAGCGACCGGCCCTCTAAAGTGGCATCCGGTCTGTAGAGTAGGACACTCGGTCAGCCTCCTATCGCACGGTGAGTCAACGATTGACCCATAACGCCATTCAACGCCTTTTGCTCAAACGCTTCGCCCTCGCTGCGGCCACCTACGGATTGGCTTTGCTGCTGCTGTGGCTGGCGTTTTTCACCGGGCATTATCAGCAATCGCTCAGTGGAGTGGCTATCGGCAGCGCTCTGGTGGTCATCAGTCAGGCGAGCCTTTTCGCCATGTTCTGGAGCGGGCGCAACCAGCGCTTCGCCGACCCCAGCCTGACCGAAGCGCAAGTGCTGATGGGGCTGGGCTGGCAGACGTGGCTGATCGCCCATGTCGACGAGGCACGCGGCGCGTTTCTGGTGTTCTATGTGCTGATCCTGCTGTTCGGCCTGTTCCATCTCACCCGACGGGTGTTCATCCGCTGCGCGCTGCTGGTGTTCTTCAGTTTCTCCGCGATTACCCTGTGGGACGCTTACCACTTCCGCTTGGCCGAGCCTGCGCTCGCGGCGTTGCAAGTGTGCATTCTGGCGATGGTTTTGGCGTGGCTGGTGCTTTACGCACGCTTTGTCCAGGTCTCGCGGCAACGTCAGCGTCAGCGCCGGTTTGCCTTGCAGGCGCATCAGGACACCCTGCGCGGGATGATGCGCCAGCTTGAAGATCTGGTGGCCACCGACGAACTGACCGGGCTGTTCAATCGCCGGCATTTCCTGCGCATCGCCTCGCGCGAGCTGAACGCGCTGGATAGCGACGTGATGCACGGGCTGGCGCTGATCGATCTGGACCACTTCAAACGCATCAACGATCTGCACGGCCACGCCGCCGGCGATCAGGTATTGCAGGCGTTTGCCGGTGTGGCGCAAGCCTGCCTGCGCGACGGTGACGTACTGGCGCGCTATGGTGGCGAAGAATTCGTGGTGCTGGTGCCCGACTGCGATGCCGAACGCCTGACCGCGTGTTGCGAGCGTTTACGCATCGCCTTCAGCGAGGTGGAATTGATGGGCCTGCAAGTGCGCAACCTGAGCCTGTCGGCGGGCATGACCCTGCTGTCCGTTGGCGATGATCTGGATGAGGCGTTGCAGCGTGCCGATCAGGCGCTGTATCGGGCCAAGCGTGACGGGCGCAATCGTTGTGCCGCCGCGTGGGAGAACGTCGATGCCTGAATTGCGTGTCGGTGATCGGCAGTGGACGGTTGAAGCGGGCAGCAACCTGCTCGACAGTCTCAATCAGAACGGCGTCGCCGTGCCCTACAGCTGTCGCGCCGGCAGTTGCCACGCCTGTCTGGTGCAATGCATCCGAGGTGTGCCCAGCGACAACCGCCCGGATGCCTTGAGTGCCGAGCAACGTCAGGACGGTTGGCGCCTGGCCTGCCAATGCCAAGTGGTCGAAGACTTGCAGGTGCATACCTTCGACCCGATTACTGACGGTCTGCCGGCCTTGGTCGAAGCGCTGGACTGGCTCAGTGACAGCGTTCTGCGCCTGCGCCTGACCCCGCAGCGGCCATTGCGCTACAGCGCCGGTCAGCATCTGGTGCTGTGGATCGGCCACATCGCCCGCCCTTACTCGCTGGCGAGCCTGCCGCAAGAAGACCGCTTTCTGGAGTTTCACCTCGATTGCCGCCAGCCCGGCGAATTCATCGATGCCGCCCGCAAGCTGCAGATCGGCGACTCGATCCGCCTCGGCGAGCTGCGCGGTGGTGCTTTGCACTATGACCCGGACTGGCACACGCGCCCGCTGTGGCTGCTGGCCGCCGGTACCGGTTTAGGCCCGTTGTTCGGTGTGCTGCGCGAAGCCTTGCGTCAGGATCACCAAGGCGCCATCCGCGTCATTCACCTGGCCCATGACGAACGCGAGCACTATCTGGCCAAACCCCTTGCCGCACTGGCCGCGCAGCGGGAGAACCTCAGCGTCGAGCTGTGGACTGCGGCCGAGTCGGCCGCCGCTTTGGCGCAACTGCGCCTTGTTTCCCGGCAGACCCTGGCCTTAGTCTGCGGCTCGACGGCCAGTGTCGACGCCTTCGCCAAGCGTCTGTACCTGGCCGGATTGCCGCGCAATCAACTGCTGGCCGACGTGTTTGTGAGCCGTGGTTGAGCGCTGATTTTCAGACGCGAGACACGCCATGACCGAAGCCATCCTGCTGGAACGCGAACGCGGTTTGCTGACCCTGCGCCTCAACCGCCCGGGCAAGAAAAACGCCCTGACCCGCGCCATGTACAGCCGCCTCGCCGAAGCACTGAAACAGGCCGACGGTGACCCGGCAATCAACGCCGTGCTGATCACTGGCAGCGCCGAGTGCTTCACCGCCGGCAACGACATCGCCGACTTTATCGAGCAACCGCCGAGCGACCTCGACAGCCCGGTGTTCCACTTCATGCTTAACCTGCTCGAATGCCGCAAACCAGTGATCGCCGCCGTCGCCGGTGCAGCGGTAGGCATCGGCACGACGATGTTGCTGCACTGCGATCTGGTCTATGTCAGCCACGACGCCAGGCTGCGCATGCCGTTCGTCAACCTCGGATTGTGTCCCGAATTCGGTTCCAGCCTGATCCTGCCGCGTTTGCTTGGGCAGGCGAAAGCGGCTGAGTTATTGCTGCTTGGGGAAGGCTTTAACGGCGAACAGGCTGCGCAGTGGGGGATCGCCACCGAAGCGCTGGACAGCGGTGAAGCGGCGTTGAGCAAGGCGCGAGAAGTGGCGCTGCGGTTTGATGAATTGCCGGCCGAAGCGGTGCGCATCAGCAAGCAATTGATGCGAGCGCCGGATCGGGATCTGCTGCGCAAGGTGATCGAGGAGGAGGGTGCGTTGTTCACCCAGCGCCTGCGTTCGCCGGAGGCTGTGGCGGCGTTGAGCAGGTTTTTTCGGTGACGGTCAAGACGCCTTCGCGAGCAGGCTCGCTCCCACGGGGGAACGCATTTCAAAGTTGGTAGCGAGCCTGCTCGCGAAAGGGGTTGACCAGACCATAAAACTCTCAATCAGGGGCAGCCGGTAAACTCGTCGCCAGGTCACTCGATCAATCCACGGCCGACGCATTGAACCCGTTGCCCGTCGACTTGCCTTTGGCCGAGGAACGTCATTTTACCTTCACCGATTGCAACCCCAGTCCAGATCCCCCTCTCCAGGTCGAACACTCGCCAGCCTTTGCCATCCGCAAAATCCGTGTCCAATTTGCCGTCATCGGTGAATCTGGCAATAACATGGTTAAAACCAGAGGACACTTGACTCAGCCCGGCAACAAGTATGTGTCCGCTGCTCTGGATGGACGCGTCAAGCCATAAGGTGTCAATGCCTTGCAGTCTGCTCAGAAGTGGTTTGCCTGCGTTGAACTGGATGTTGGGTTTGCCGTCGGATTCCCGGCTGATCAATACGCCATGGTGTGCAGGCTCGGTATACCCAACGGATAACAGCCGCTTATTCGTCTGCCCGATAACTTTCAAGACATTGACGCTCAGCGAGTTTTCTACTGGATCCATCACTTCAAAGCCATCAACGGCGAACGAGTCATCAATTTTCCCGGTAGCAGTCAAGCGGTTGAGTACTGCCCGGTAAGGATTATTGCCACGTACACAGCCCGCGAGCACGTAGGTCCCATCCTGTTTTGCCAATAGATCGTATAGCTCCGTGTGAGTGAAATTCGGGTGGAGAACATAGGCGATTTCTCCTTCGTTAAATTCAATATCCCGTGTGCCGTCAGGCAAGAGTCGAATGACGGCTGTCGCTACTTTGTTTCCATCCCGATCTACGGTGGTATGCAATACGATCTTGCCGTCAGGCAGAACGGTCGACCGCTGGCTACCGGTTTTTGAGTTCGCTGCGTTGGGTAGTTGCTGGTGCTTCTGATCTGCCGTGTCGTCATCCGAGAGGTAAACAGCGACTTTGCCGGTTTTGTTGAATGCCGGATCAAGGTTGCCAGCGACGTCGAGACGCACGACTCCTATGGCACGCTTAAGGTTAGCCTGAAAGAAACTGCCGATGAGCAGCAGTTTGCCGTCGGCCTGTTCCACTATTTCGTTAGCGAAGGAATGCGATCCTTCTCCGTCCTCAAATTGACCGGTTACGTAGCCACTCTGGCCAAATTGAGTGTCGTGTACGCCATTGCTATCCAGTCTGATCAAGTAGTAGGCATCACCGTTCGATTGGCCTACGCTTCCCGCGATATAGGTGCGCCCTGATTTGTCGACCATCACCCCCCGCAGGACAAGGTCTCCTGAAAAATCGGGAGGTTTTTTCGGAGTGGCAACGCCCTGATTGCCAAACGTTGGGTCGAATTTACCTGGCGAGATGTTTGCCGCAACGTCCATCTTCAATCCTCCTTGATCACGAGTCGTGCCCAGTCTTGAGTGGTTGGGTGGTGAAGTAGCACGCTAGTCAAGAATGGCTCTCGCAACAACTGACAGAACTGACAGTTGACGTTCTGTGAAAACTGGTTTTCAGCGACATGCAGACAACAAAAAGCCCCGCCATTCACATGGCGGGGCTTTTGCGTTTCAGCGGCCGGTCACTCAGACCTGCGGATCACCGACATGCAGGATCTTCATGCCGTTGGTGCCGCCAGTGGTGTGGTAGCTGTCGCCCTTGGTCAGGATGACCCAGTCGCCTTTTTCCACAACGCCGCGCTTGGTCAGCTCGTCGATGGCTTTCTGGCTGACTTCGTGCGGTTCCAGCGAGGCCGGGTCGAACGGGATGGTGTAGACGCCACGGAACATTGCTGCGCGGGCCTGGGCTTCGCGGTGCGGGGTGAACGCGTAGATCGGCACCGAGGAGCGGATACGCGACATGATCAGCGGGGTGAAGCCGCTTTCAGTCAACGCGATGATCGCTTTGACGCCCGGGAAGTGGTTGGCGGTGTACATGGTCGCCAGCGCGATGCTTTCGTCGCAGCGGCTGAATTCCTTGCCGATGCGGTGGCTGGAGGTCTTGCCGGTCGGGTGTTTCTCGGCGCCGACGCAGATGCGCGCCATCGCCTGCACGGCTTCCAGCGGGTAGAGACCAGCGGCGGATTCTGCCGAGAGCATCACAGCGTCGGTATAGTCGAGCACGGCGTTGGCCACGTCGGACACTTCGGCGCGGGTCGGCATCGGGTTCTGGATCATCGACTCCATCATCTGCGTCGCGACGATCACCGCTTTGTTGTGGCGACGTGCGTGCAGGATGATTTTCTTCTGAATGCCCACCAGCTCGGCGTCGCCGATTTCCACGCCGAGGTCGCCACGGGCAACCATCACTGCGTCGGAAGCCTTGATCAGGCCATCGAGGGTTTCGTCGTCGGCCACGGCTTCGGCGCGTTCGATCTTCGCCACTAGCCAGGCTGTGCCGCCGGCCTCGTCACGCAGTTGACGGGCGTATTCCATGTCGGCGGCGTCACGCGGGAAGGACACTGCGAGGTAGTCGACTTCCATTTCGGCGGCGAGCTTGATGTCGGCCTTGTCTTTTTCAGTCAGGGCCGGGGCAGTCAGACCACCACCGCGACGGTTGATGCCTTTGTGGTCGGACAGCGGGCCGCCGATGGTCACCACGCAATGCAGCTCGGTGGCAGTGGCGGTTTCAACGCGCATCACCACGCGGCCGTCGTCGAGCAGCAGCTCGTCGCCCACGCCGCAGTCCTTGACCAGATCCGGGTAGTCGATGCCGACCACTTGCTGGTTGCCTTCGGTCAACGGATGGCTGGTGGAGAAGGTGAACTTGTCACCGATCTTCAGCTCGATCTTCTTGTTGGCGAATTTGGCGATACGGATTTTCGGGCCTTGCAGGTCGCCGAGCAGGGCGACGAAGCGGCCGTGCTTGGCAGCGAGGTCACGCACCAGCTTCGCGCGAGCCTTGTGCTCGTCGGGGGTGCCGTGGGAGAAGTTCAGACGGGCAACGTCCAGACCAGCCAGAATCAGCTGTTCGAGAACTTCCGGCGAGTTACTGGCCGGGCCAAGGGTAGCGACGATTTTGGTACGACGGACGGACATGCAAAGACTCCTGAGTTCAAGCGCAGGCAGAGGCTACTATGCTCGAAGGGTGTAGTCATTGTTCGAATGCACTACTTATCGTTTTCTTTATTGAACGTGGCAACTTCGGGACAAACGCGCCTGAAGATTTTCGACCAGGGGTCGATACAGAGCACAAGACAGGAGAACCCCCATGCGATTGTTGCCCATTGCCGTCCTTGCCCTCAGCGTCCTCGCCGCGACGGGCTGCACCCGTTGGTCGATGAACCATCATTTGAACAACGCCTACAGCGCCTATGAACGTGGCAATTGCGAGCAGGTCATGCTTGAACTGTCCAAAGTAGAACGTGCGAGCCGCGCCCGCCCGTACGTGTGGCCGGAAGTGTCGATGATGCGCGGCCAGTGCCTGGAACGGCAGAAGCTCTACATCGACGCGGTGCAGACCTACCAGTTCATCATCGCTTCGTACCCCAACAGCGAATACGCCTATCGCGCCCGCGCGCGTCTGGAAACCTTGCAGAGCCTGGGCCATTACCCGACACGCAGCGCCGCTGCGGTGGTGCGGCCGACACGCTTCTGACGGTACTGTCGTACAAAATCTGGCCGTCTGTACAAGCTCCGCTATAGTCAAGGAAACCGCTTGCGAGGCTTGTCTCGATGGCGGCGCAACACCTGCGACTGGCAGTGGTAAAAGTGACGGCGATTGTCGCGACCGTCACACCGGAAGCGGGGAGAGCGGGCCTGCCTACAGGCTCGTTCCGAAGCACAGGTGCGGCTCCCTGGCGGAGCCCTGCATGGCGTACAGCACATCATGTTTACCGACCGCCGGATCGAACGGCACCAGTTGCCGTATTACCTCAGAGTGTTCAATAGCATCACCGACAAACCCGTCGGCTTTCTCGGCAACGTGTCTGCGGACGGGCTGATGCTGATCAGCCAGTTGCCGATGATGATCGGCGCAGATTTCCAGTTACGCCTCAAAATCCCCGCCCGTGATGGCAGCCAGCAAGTCATCGATTTCAGCGCCTGCTGCGTGTGGTGCCATGAAGACGCCACGCCGATGCATTACGACGCCGGTTTCATCCTGCGGCGTGCACCGGCGGAGTTCGGCGAGCTGGTGCTGGCGCTGAAGCAGTACTTCAGTTTTCAGCCGTTGCCGGCTTCTGCCTGAACAGCAAAAGATCGCAGCCTTCGGCAGCTCCTACAGGGGAACGCATTCCAGATGTAGGAGCTGCCGCAGGCTGCGATCTTTTGATCTTGACGTCACGCCACCGCGATCGCCCGCTCCTGATCCAGCGCCTTCTCCGCCAGCAATAACCCCATCTCGCTCAACTGATAGATCGCCATCGCCAGATGTCGCGGCTTGTCCTCGAGGCTGTCCGCCAGGTCGAGCAGCAGAATGCTGACCGAAGAAAAGGTTTCGTAGGTTTGAATGGCCATCGCTTCGGGGTTGATGTCGGGCGCGACCATGAACATCTGCATGCCGCGATCGACGGAATTGCACGACGGCGCAGCGCCGGGTTTTTTCAGGTGGTGATCGAGGGCTTTTTCAGCGGCCTCGTGGAGTCTGGTGGAATCGGGGGAAGCGTAGGGGGAGGTTGAGTCTTCGGTTTCAGGGGGATTGGGTGTTGGTTTGATCATGGTGATAACCCTTGGTTGGGGCCTTCACCCCTCGCGACTAAACGAAAGGGTGGCGGCTGGACGCAGGTTAGTCGACCGGGGGTATCACCAAAAACCGGCGCGCCGAAGCGCCCTGCGTACAGCCACCATCGAGTGCGGGGATAGGGATTACCCGACTGGATGACGCTTATACACCTTGATGACAAACCCCCGGGCGACTAAACCCGACCACTGATTGGCAGCGGCACGGATCACGTTACGGGGCAGCTTCAAAGCGCACAAGCCGGCGGATTCTGAGTGATGTGTAGGCAACGGCGCAACTTGATGTAGCCGCGTGTTAACGGCTGAAGGACGTCAGCATGTTGCGGCGTGGGAATAGTTACCGCTGATCGGGACTGTCAGATTTTACAGGTGTCATTTCATGCTTACGGTTCTTCAATGAAGCACCCAGGTACCGACGGTATAAGGAAGCTCAATCATGTCCGACCATGAGAACCCAGGCTCCAGTTCTCCAGAAGATGGCCCGTTTCCTGAGGACCATCGCTCTTCCCAAAAATCCGATGATCCGATTTCCGAAGAGCCGGGAATCTTGGTCGCGGATTTGGAGTATGAGGCCGGCTCCGGGTCACTGTTAGTAGATACCACGATGGACTTCAAGTTTCGTATACCGGTAAACGATGGCCGCTATCACAAAGTTCATCTGGATTTTCACGGAGCCGATAATTACTACCGGCGTATCACTGAAAGTGCATGGTTGGGGGGCGTCTGGCACAGTATTCGAGTCGAAGACCTTCCCGAGAGTGACCTGCAGGTCAGAGTTGATGGAAGATGGCATTACGTTGATCAATGGTCAAGGTGGACACCGCGGACTTTGCTGGTCAGAAAGGCTGCTCGCATTGCTAGCAATCGTACTGTGACTACAACGGTTCCAGGCCTCGCCGGTAAAAGCAGCAAAATCACGCTTGAGCGTCCCAATTCAGGCACTGTACTGAGCACAACGACCATTACCAATGGCTACGGAAATTGGACTGTCACCCTCCTTGATAATGTCCCCCAGGGTTTACAGGATTTCATCATCCGTGAGGAGTATGGAAATACGCAGGGGCGCTACGCGGGGAAAGCGTCACTGACCGTACTCAAGCCTGTAACGCTCACGCCGTTGCCGCAGGTTATAAATACACAAACGCCGCAATTTGCGGGTACAGGCGGTCTGCACCAAGCGATGACGAGAGTGGATGTTTACATCAAAGGCACATCGATCAAAGTATTGGCCGACGCAAAGATCGAAATTGATGGGTCATGGGGTGGTACCAGCACTTATACGTTTGCGTTCGGCGAAAATTATTCTCTAGTCGCCAGTCAAAGATACGATGGCGCAACATCTGTGCCGTCAGTCCAACGAAATTTTTATGTCATTGACCCCCCCCGAATAACGTCTCCTGGATTGACGCAGACGGTGGACATGACATCGACGTTCACAGGCACTGTCGTCGCCGGGATCTCCAGTGCTGTTGCCGTGCGTTCGGAAAACACCCAAGCTCAAATCAGCATCCCAACCGATGCCGCTACAGGCGCATGGTCTGCATCTTTCACGCTGACACCTGGTCCGCATTCAATTGTCGGCACGCATACCTATTTGGGAGTGACATCGCTGACCAGCCAACCCTTCGGCATACGGGTACGCACGGGCAAGCCGACGGTCACATACACGCAAGCCAATGAAACGATCACATTTTCCGGCACCGGACATTTCGACGAGAAGCTCAGAACCGAAATCGAGTTCACTATCCTCGAAAGTCCAGCCGGCCCAATGCCGGTCGCGCCTCCCAACGCACAAGTACAGCGCAACGGCACTTGGAGCACCGCCGTAACGGGCTGGAAACTTGGCACCTATGAAATCAACGCCGTCCAGAAGATCAGAGACAACGCCGGCGGCTGGATCGACTCGCTGCCGCTGACCTTTGAGGTCAAAAACATTCTCCCCGATGTCAGTGACGTGCAATTCACCAACGACTACCAACCGACCTTCAGCGGCAAAGGCTTCAACGGTGCCACGGTGTATCTGCACAGGCCCAATAGTGGAGATCACGAAGCGCCTCCAGTTGCGGTCAACGGCGGGCAATGGTCAAGCAAGGCTTATACGGTCTGGGGACCGTCGTTCGAGCGTGAGGTACACATAAAGCAATTTCTCAACGGTCATCAGTCGCCCAACTGGTTTGTCCTCAAAGTCACCATCCCGCCGCAGGTCCCTGGCCTGAACGAGCCTGAAGATGACGGACTTTCGCCCAGGTTCAGCGGCACGTGCTGGCCGGGTGCAACCGTGAACATCCGGTACAGCGACGAAACCGACATTGTGCATCAGGGTGTCGTCATTGGTGACACGTGGCAGTTCAGGCGCGACAAGGATTTTGCCCTGGATATTTCCCATACCGTCACGGTAACCCAGCTCGCCGCGCAGCAAACTTCGGAGCCGGCTTCCAGAACCTTTATTGTCCGGAGGCCGATGGTCACGCCAGTGATTACTCAGCCGCCGGACGGCTCGGAAGTCGGCCGTGTCGTAACGGTCGTGGGCACGATGGGAATGGTGGGTGCTACCTTGCAACTGCGTGACAAACGGTTTGGCCGTCCGTTGGGAGAGCCGAAAGTATTGAGCCAGGACGGCGACTGGTCGATTGACCTGAGCCTTCTGGAATTCAGGCTCTACACCTTCGACGCACAGCAGACACTGGACGGTCGACCGTCGCTGTACAGTGACGAGCATGAATTGACGGTGGTCCTGCTGCCGCCAGAATTTCTCCAGCCGACACAAAACGGCAAGTTGCCACGAACCGCGTTACTCAAGGGCACGGGCATGAGAGGCGGGGCTGTCGAAGTCTGTCTCCAAGGGCTCACCGAACCTCTGCTCAGTAATGTCGTTGTCGACTGGCAGGGCATTTGGCAAACCGAAGTGACGTTGCCGGTGGGCAGCCAAACAATCTGGGCTCGGCAAAGGTTCATGGATGAAAGCGGCACACTGCAGGAGTCGAAAGACAGCGAGCCGCTGCACTTTGACGTCGTGCCGGCCGCCCCCTTCATTGAAACCCCGGTCGAGGGCAACGCCATCGGGCAGCAAGTGGTGGTGTGCGGTTTTGGCGTGCCGGGCGATACGGTTACGGTGACGCTGGTCGGTGCCACGCGCTCAGAGCCGGCAAGTGGAATCGTGCAGGAAAATCGCACCTGGTCAGTGATGCTCGCTGCGAGTCCGCCCGAAGGGGGGCTTTATCGGCTGGAGGCAGTCGCATCTCTGGACGGGTTCGAATCATTTGAAACCCTGCGCTCGGTCATTTTGGGTACTTTTGTGCCAGCCCTCGACGAGCCGGCGCCGGGACGCTGGGTCAGCCATCCAGTGCAGTTCAGCGGCAAGGGCCGCCCGGGCGTGGGCGCCGTCGTGAGTTGGTACAACCCGGATGTGCAATGGGTGCCGCAGCTGCCCGTGGACGGTGAGCAATGGCGCGGAGACGCGGCGCGGGCACTGCCTCTGGGGGGGAACTGGTACCGATTCCGGCAGACTCTGACTGACGCAGCGGATGACGCAACGATGTCCGATTGGGCGGACAGTGCGCGTTTTGAAGTCGAAGCCGCGCGCCTGATCAGCCATGCCGGGCGGCGTTTCATATGTACAAGTTGGTGAACTCTGAGTGATGTGTGGCAACAACGCAAGCTGATGCAGTCGCGTTTAATGGCTGAAGGACGCAAGCATATTAAGGCGTGGAATAGTTACCGCTGGTCGGGACTGTCAGGTTTTACAGGTGTAGCGAGGCGACGCATCGGTATTCAATGAATGTGACCTGTTTTATCTATCAGCCAGCTTGCCCTTTCTGAGATCCGGCCATGGAACAAGATGATGGTATTAAAGATCCTTCCGACAGCTTGCCCCCGAAACAAGAGGTAGTCTGCGCTGAGGAGATCGGAACGGATGTGGCATTTGTAACCCATGAGCTGCACGCGGAAGAAGACGGTAGGTGGGCGCAGCTTCGAGTGAGCTATGCCTACTCCTACGATGGTTCGACATTTACTTGCATCGTGTCAGCGTACAGAGCAAAAGAGAATCGACGTTATGAAGGGAATGTAAAATTCTATCTTTCGTTGGTTAGCGGTGAAGGTAATGTAAGAGAACTGACGGGCAGTGCTCGCCAGACCGGTGAGTGGATCGATCTTGATGAACCCTATCGAGAAATGATTATCGCCAATCAGAGAAACGTAACAGTGGGGTTCGATTATATTTATGATGTAGATAACGCAAGTGATCCGGTTCTGAAAACCTACAAGATCGCCAATTATCGGATGCCCATTCCAACCATCAGTGCAATCCGAAACTTCACATCTTCAACTTTCGCTGTCAAGGGTACGGGGGCAATATACCGTTATACTGTTGTCCTGGACGATGGGCGCGGTACGATTGGGGCAGAAGAGGCTTTCTACGATCCTTGGTCAGTGCCAGTCACCGTGGCGGAAAACAAAAATTCTCTAACGTTTCAAGCATATCAAATGTACGCTGGTAAGGTTTCCGAGCGGACTGCTTATAAAACAGTCTACCGGGCTCGAATAACTTACCCGACAGCTAATGCGTTTGTTCTGGCAAAGGATCTGCTTTGTTTCAGAGGTATGGCTGCGCCGGGTACTGTTATCAGAGTGGTTGGGCACTCAAATCACTATGATAATTGGAGCGACGTTATTACTGTCGGAGATGCCGGTACGAGTTGGGAGGCTAAGACAACAAAGGTCCCAGTAAGTGGTACGTTCTCGGTTACCGCTCAACTCAAATCACCGAATATCAGTCATTTTTATACTGAGGCCGCGACTTTCAGAGTCATGGGTGTGCCGTCAATATCCAAACCACCTGAGTTGGCAATCCATGATCCAGACTTCCTCCTGAAAGGAACCAACGGCCTGGCTGGCGCGCGATTGAGAGCATTTTTCGATCTGACGAATGATTCCGTTCCTGGCTGGGAAGTCGTTAGCGATGTAGACGGGCCGTGGGAGGGGATGATCAAAGTGCCGCCAGGGGCGATCAGCCTTGTTGTCGAGCAGGATCTGGATGGCGTGTCATCCGGACGCAGTGCACCACAAGCCTTCAGGATTCGCCCGCCCACCCTGCAACAGCCCACCGTCACCTTCGCTGGAACTACAGTAACTTTCTCCGGCAAGGGTTATTACGATTCCAAACGCAAATCTGAAATCCAGTTCACCGTCAACGGGGGGGCGGTGCACGTTCCCACGCCCGCAAATGCCGAAGTGATGCCGAGTGGCACATGGAGCACCGCAGCGCAGGAATGGACTGTCGGTACCTACAACGTTACCGTCATTCAAAAAATCGCTGACAACGCCAGCGGCTGGATCGAGTCGCTCCCGCTGACCTTCGAAGTCAAAAACATCCTCCCCGATGTCAGTGAAGTGCAATTCACCAACGACTACCAACCGACCTTCAGCGGCAAAGGCTTCAACGGCGCCACGGTGTATCTGCACAGGCCCAATAGCGGAGATCACGAAGCGCCTCCAGTTGCGGTCAACGGCGGGCAATGGTCAAGCAAGGCTTATACGGTCTGGGGACCGTCGTTCGAGCGTGAGGTACACATAAAGCAATTTCTCGACGGTCACCAGTCGCCAAACTGGTTTGTGCTGAAAGTCACCATCGCGCCGCAAGCCCCAGGCCTGAACGACCCTGAAGATGAAGGGCTTTCGCCAAGGTTCAGCGGTACGTGCTGGCCGGGTGCAACCGTGAACATTGAGTACAGCGACGAACCCGGCATTGTGCACCAGGGTGTCGTCATTGGTGACATGTGGCAGTTCAGGCGCGACAAGGATTTTGCCCCGGATATTTCCCATACCGTCACGGTAACCCAGCTCGCCGCGCAGCAAACTTCGGAGCCGGCGTCCAGAACCTTTATTGTCAGGAGGCCGATGGTCACGCCAGTGATTACTCAGCCGCCGGACGGCTCGGAAGTCGGCCGTGTCGTAACGGTCGAGGGCACGATGGGAATGGTGGGTGCTACCTTGCAACTGCGTGACAAACGGTTTGGCCGTCCGTTGGGAGAGCCGAAAGTATTGAGCCAGGACGGCGACTGGTCGATTGACCTGACCCTTCTGGAATTCAGGCTCTACACCTTCGACGCACAGCAGACACTGGACGGTCGACCGTCGCTGTACAGTGACGAGCATGAATTGACGGTGGTGCTGCTGCCGCCAGAATTTCTCCAGCCGATACAAAACGGCAAGTTGCCACGAACCGCGTTACTCAAGGGCACGGGCATGAGAGGCGGGGCTGTCGAAGTCTGTCTCCAAGGGCTCACCGAACCTCTGCTCAGTAATGTCGTTGTCGACTGGCAGGGCATTTGGCAAGCCGAAGTGACGTTGCCGGTGGGCAGCCAAACAATCTGGGCTCGGCAAAGGTTCATGGATGAAAGCGGCACACTGCAGGAGTCGAAAGACAGCGAGCCGCTGCACTTTGACGTCGTGCCGGCCGCCCCCTTCATTGAAACCCCGGTCGAGGGCAACGCCATCGGGCAGCAAGTGGTGGTGTGCGGTTTTGGCGTGCCGGGCGATACGGTTACGGTGACGCTGGTCGGTGCCACGCGCTCAGAGCCGGCAAGTGGAATCGTGCAGGAAAATCGCACCTGGTCAGTGATGCTCGCTGCGAGTCCGCCCGAAGGGGGGCTTTATCGGCTGGAGGCAGTCGCATCTCTGGACGGGTTCGAATCATTTGAAACCCTGCGCTCGGTCATTTTGGGTACTTTTGTGCCAGCCCTCGACGAGCCGGCGCCGGGACGCTGGGTCAGCCATCCAGTGCAGTTCAGTGGCAAGGGCCGCCCGGGCGTGGGCGCCGTCGTGAGTTGGTACAACCCGGATGTGCAATGGGTGCCGCAGCTGCCCGTGGACGGTGAGCAATGGCGCGGAGACGCGGCGCGGGCACTGCCTCTGGGGGGGAACTGGTACCGATTCCGGCAGACTCTGACTGACGCAGCGGATGACGCAACGATGTCCGATTGGGCGGACAGTGCGCGTTTTGAAGTCGAAGGCGCGCGCCTTTTCACAACAATTCCTGAAGCCTGACTTCCGACGAACGGTTATAAAACCTGTCATAAATGACAGTCGACTAAACGGCTTTCGCAGCGCTAAATCGTGCTTACTGAATGTGCAGCCCGACGAAGGATGTCCGGCTGTGCGGGCCAGTTGTCGCCTAAAGGAATCTGATCATGGTTGATTCGCGCCGTCCCGCCCTGCAACTGTTCGACCAGTTGTTCAGCGAGAAACAACGAGCACAGGACGTCGGACTGCAGAACCTCGAGACTTACCTGGAAAACGGTGGATCAATTTATCCACTGGTTGAAAAGGGTGTTCAAGGCATGCTCCAGGAGCACCCGCAACTCAGCTTTGAGCAAGCGCAACAATTCTGGCGCGGCGCCAACAGCATAGCCACGTCTCAGCGGCGCCAGTTTATCGAGAGGACGCTGAGGGGGAACAGGGACGCGCCAAAGCGCAGCTCCAGCGGTTTGCTATCGATCGTGGACGGTCCCAATTATCACGCTCTGATCGGTACCGATTTTGCTGCACTGTGCCCGCCAGATGCGCTGGAGTCCATCTGGTCGCCAGTAGCCTATCTGATCGACTTGTTGCGCTGGGTTCGTGACCGTCTGGAGGGCATCAACAAGGAAGAAAAATATGCGCTGCATAACCGGCGCACGGATTTGCTGGCACTGAGCGTCGACTTCAATGCGGTTTATCAGTCGATCTCGTCTGTGGACATCATCGTCGAGGTGCTGGAGAAATTCATTGCGGCGAACACGGATGTCGAGTCGATCGAAGACGCGCTGATCGCAGCTCGCTACCCCAACGGCCTGCCTTATTACCAGCATTGGGTCACGATTGATGGTATCGCGCAGGTTCATGATCTGTCGGTGGGCGATTTTGAGCACCGGGTCGACCTTGCTTATCCGTATTTTCTGCAAACCAATGGTCGGGGTGCCAATACTGCAAAGGGTTTCGCCCACGCTTCGCGGCTTGGCCCTTATCAGCGCCTGTTGCTGACAGAAACCCGGGCGGATTTCGAAGATCGCGAAAGTTTCTTTGCGCATAACTTTGGTACCACCAAGCTCGACGAATACCGGTTACTCAATCAGGTGGTGTTCCTGGGTGAGCGCACCAAGCTCGACAGTCGGCAGATCGAAGCCCTGCTGTCGATTGGCGACTTTGCTCCGGTGCGCTCGACCAATGTTACCTATATGGATGACAAGCCCGAGCATCCGGAAAGCGAGCGCTCGGGGTCAATCTATATCAATGACAACACTGCGCCGGCGGTGCGTATCGATAATGCAAGCGAGCTTCGGCATCGATTGACGGCAAATCCCGACGAGTCCATCGGGTTCAATCGTTATGACCGACTGAATAGGATGGTGCGCCTGGCGAGCTGGACCGGATTGCCGTTCGATCAGGTAGACGTAGTGTTGGCAGCTGCCATCAGGGCGACTGCGCTCGGCAATCGGCCTGAAGACTCTTCAGACAAAATGGAAATAACCAATGGCGTCGTGCATGCACTTGGCTTGTTTCAAAAGTTGCGCGAGCGCTACCAATGCACTGCCGCGGACTTCGCGGTCTTTATCGGTGAGATGTCGGTTTATGGCCGCGGCGAAGCGCTTTCGCAGTTCGATCAGTCGTTCAATTTCGAATCAGGCTATCGCGAACCTTTCAAGCTCGACAACGGTGCGTTTGCGGTAACACCTGTGCCTGGCATGGTGGATCTGACCATCAGCCAGCTCTGCAGTGGCCTGGCGATTGATCCGCAGACTTATTACGTTCTGGCGAAAACAGTGGCCAAGGCTTACGGCTTGACCGAAACACTGAATCGCAACGCAGCGATCATCTCAAGTTTTTATCGTTTGGTGTCGCTGCCCCGGCTGTTGAACATCACACCGGTTGAAGGTGTACTGATGCTGTCGATGCTGGGCGGCGATGAGTGGATCAACCGCTTCGCCGGTGTCCCTGTCATTCACGATGTTCCGGACGGTTTACCGGATGCGCTGGAACTGATCGAGGCTATGCAAAGTTGCGTGCAGTGGTGCGTGCAAAACAGTCTGCCGGTGTCGTGGATGTTGCAGCATGCGGTCAACGCGCCACCGGTACAGGAACTGTCCGAACAGGATGAGCAGTTTTTCGAGCAGATTCGCAATTTGCTGCCGACGGCACAGCTGTCCAATAGCACTTTCCTCATGGCTGGCGTACCGACCGCCGGTGCTACTGACTGGATCGAATTCCTCGCGACGTCCGCCGACAGCCTGGGGCCGATAACCGATTTGTATGGGCTGATCCTGCCCTATGAGCAAGACGCTGAAACGTATCCGGCCTTCGTCCTTCAAAAGATCTCATGGGCGGTCAATAGCGCCTTGGGTGAGATCGAGCCAGCATTGCGGCAGAACATCATCACCAGCATGGTCAGTGCTTTTCTACAGATGCGCGATGCTCAGACTTCGCTGGTAAGGGAGACGCTGGCTTCATACGCCGGCGTGGGTGTGGATCAAGCGTTGCTGGTCCTGGATTGGGCAGGCGTCACGGTGCATCAATTACTCCTGCATGTATTGGAGCGAACCGATACGCAAGCCGAGGCGTCCGGCCGTACACGCGACCGAGCCGCAAGCGCATCATTTGATCTGCTGGCTGAAATTCGCCGGCGCAGTGAGGTGGTGTCGACACTTGGGTTAAGCGCCGCGCTGTTGCAGGAATATCTGGATAGCGGCTACAAGGACTGGCTTGTTCAGGCCGACAAACATACGTTGACGGTGCGCACTCTTTATTACCTGACGACGCTCACTCGCGCTTTTGCCCTCGCTTCAGCCGCGAGCGGCCAATCGCCACAGAAGCTTTTGGATTACCTGCGTCAGGTCAACGCATTGCCGGCAGTCAGTGGTGATGCGAAAAGGCTTGCGCAACAGGCGTCTGCCATCAAGCTGGCGAATTTTTTTGGCTGGAGCGTGCAGGACGTGCGCGAATGTGTCAGCCGCATCGATGTCGACGGGATTCTGAAGAACCTCAGCCAGCTCGATTTGTTGATGCGCGTGCTGACGCTGTCCACCGCGACCGGTATGGATGCCTTAACGATTTTTCTGATCGGTAATCTGCCCGAGACGGTCGATAAAAGTTCCTACGCCAAGGCCGCTGAACATGCCCTGCTCGGCGAGTCCGGTGCGCAGGCGCCAATTGTGCATGCACCGGGCGACGTCACAGGGCTGGTCACGATGACGTGCGAAGTGGTGGATAACAGCACCGTTGTGGCCAATAAGCCAGGCGAAAAGGTCACTTACAAGGTGACCCTCAAAGACGCCAACGGGGAGCCGCTGAGTGGCGTCACCGTCCATTGGCGCGCCACATTGGGCACCATTAAAGACGACACCACCCTGATCGACGGGACGCTTGTGGCTGAGTTTATTCCCGGCAAGGTCATGGGTCACGACACGCCAGTGCTCTGGCTGGATTTGTTCGAGCCGCAATATGCCCCTTCCATCGAGATCACAGCCGATTTCGCTACGCTGTTTTTCCCGCTTGAGGAACTTTCACCTACGCCTCTGGATACAGTGGAATACGGCCATGAAGTAGAACTTTATGCGGTGCTGGAAGACGCCTACGGAAACCGCGGACAGAACTCGCTGGTGGAGTGGTTCTGGACAATCGAAGCGCCCGCGAAGAGGGATGCCGTCACTATTCGGCCGGCGCAGGGTTTCACTGATCGGCAGGGGCTTACACGGGTTTTTGTTTCAAGCAGGACGGGTGGCACATTCGAGTTCAGTGTTCGTACTCAGTCTGGGGAAAGCGAAAGAATATTCACCAATGCCATCACGTTCGCCCGGAGCTAGTGGCAGGACGTTGCGTACTGCCTGGCGAACGTTTGTCCCCGGGCCATATTCCAAGGAGCGAGATCATGGCACTGAGTAACATTGGCGGGCTGCTGGAAAAACGTCGCTCGGCCCTGCTCGAATACTGCATTGGTCAAGTGGCCAATACCCGATACCCGTTTCTGAAAACGCCTGAAGATCTGTTTGAATTGCTGCGCATCGACCCGCTTGACACCTATCAGGTGAAGAGTTCCAGAGTTGCCGAAGCGACAAGCTGTGTGCAGCAGTACATTCATGCGGTGTATCGAAAGCTGGAGCCAGGCTTTGGAGATCATGAGTTCGACAAGCGTCATCTGCACGAATGGATTTTTTACAGCAATTATTCCGATTGGTCGGCGATGCAAAAAATTCCATGCTATCCGGAAAATTTCATCATTCCATCAGTGCGACTGCGCAAAACCAGTCTGTTCAGAAATCTGGAAAACAACCTTAACCAGGCCCGTTTGAACAACGATACCGTGCAGGCTGCGCTGCAGGAGTATCTACAGGCATTCGAAAAAATCTGCGATCTCGATGTGATCAGCTGTTTCATGGATGGCATGACACCGGCCAAAGCCGATTACTACTTCTTGGGGCGGCAGCGAGTGCAGCCGTTTCAGTATTTTTGGCGCAAGGCCGAGATCGAACTGAGCCCGGCCAGCGCGGCGGTCAACCCGGCGGCCTGGAGTGAATGGCAAGCGGTGGAAATCCCCACCACCAATCAGGTGCTGGATATCCGCCCGGTGTTCTGGAATGGCCGGTTATGTGTGGTCTGGGCCGAATGGCGTGACGCGGTCGTCGGCAGCGCAGCGGAGGCTTTCAGCCCGAGCAAATTGGTGATCAATCTGGCATTCATGACACAGAACGGGCAGTGGTCGGCGCCGTTGTGTGTGCACAGTTCAGAGTGCAAGGACAACCTTTTGGCGAGCCCCCCCCGACTGATTGCGACTGTGCATGCTGATTACCTTAATCCGAAGGGCAAGTTGGGGATTCTGTTAAGTGGCAAGTTCTCTAAGAAGTCACCCGCAGATTCTCCACCGGAAGATTCTGCTGAAACGGATCTGAAAGTGCATGCGATTTACGACGTGCTGATGCGCCCCCTCCTGGACGGTGGCGCGTGGCTGGATCTGGCACTCGAGGAGCGATTCGTCAGCAGCGATACGGTTCAGCACCCGCTCGACATTCAGGTTACTGCTGTCCCTCGCATAACGAACCATGGTTCCCTGACTCCCTATCTTGGTCTGAACGTTATGGCAACGCGCGTCGATGACAACGATGTGCTGACGGTGCAGGGTTTCTGCAGTCCCACGGGACTTGAAAGCGCTACGTTGAATATGGTGCTGCAAGTGACGGGATCGTCTGATATCGATCCGCCGCCGATTAGTGAACTCCAGGATGCAAGCGGTGGCTGGACAACTCAAGCGTGGACTTCCCGGCGGGCGAAAGGCACATGGGCTACGCCAGTCACGGTCTTATTCGCCTCTCCCAGTTCCCCTACAGGACAGAAAGAGTTCGACCTGACGATTGTCGATCTCATGGACTTCGTCCCGCCAACTCTGCACAGGAGCAGTGCAGGCACGGCACAGTTCCTGTCATTCAATCAAGCTGGACTGGCGTTGAAATACGTTCGGCTCAATTCATTATTCGGTTCGGAACTGGTGAGGTGTTCGAATATTTCCGTGGACGCCGTGCTGGACTGGTCCAACCAGTTCATTCTCGAACCGTCGCCGACCGGCGCAGAATTTGTTGAACTCAATGGTCCCTTCAACGGTGCCAACGGTCTGAATTTCTGGGAATTGTTTTTTCACCTCCCGCATTTGATTGCCACCCGGTTGCGTGATGAAGAGCGCTTCCAGGAAGCGCAGGACTGGCTGCATTACGTGTTCGATCCACAGGCAACCCAAGATCGGAAAGATCCGCCGGTCCCGGTCATGAACCCGAAACCGGCGTACTGGCGTTGCCGGCCTCTGGATATAGAGGGGGCGGGAAGTAATCCGGGGTGGGAGATCCAGAATCCCTCTGATCCGGATGCCATTGGCTATGCCGCACCCGCGCATTTTCAGATCCTGATGTTCACTGACTATGTGGAAAACCTGATGGCGTGGGGCGATTGGTATTACCGCCAATTGACCCGTGACAGTCTGGTGGCCGCCAAGCTCTGCTACGTCCAGGCCGGGTTTCTGATGGGCAAGGCGCCCACCGCCGACACAGCGACTCGTTGGCAGACCGCCACCGTTGAAAACCTTCTGGCCCAGAGTGATTCACGACCGCCTCTTGAAGCGCTTGAAAATACGCAGGATTTCAACCTGACGGATTACCCGATCGCTTCCGATACCCCGCCGATGCTGGGATTGTTGGCAAGCAAACCTTTTGAAATTCCGATCAATCAATCGCTGCTCGACCTGTTTGCAAGGCCGCAGCAACGGCTTGGTTACCTGCGCGACAATCTCACCATCGATGGCAAACCGCTGGACATATTGCTGTTCAGCCCGATGACGGATCCCAGGCAATTGCTCCGCGATCTGGCCGCTGGCAGCGCGGCCGGACCCAGACCGATGGGGGGGCGGCTGGTGGTCAATGCCTACCGTTGGCGTGTCACGTTCGAAGTCGCACTGCGTGGGGTACAGAGTCTGCGGGATTTCGGCAGTCTGGTGCTGCGACTGCTTGAACAACGCGACCGTGCCGAACAAGAGGAACTGCAGCAGAACCATCTGCTGGAGTTGGGCCGTTACGCCGAAACGGTGCAGGAACAATCCATCGCCCAACTGGAGGCGAATGTAACAGCGCTGCAGCAAAGCCGGGCAATGGCGCAGGAGCGGGCCGATGCCTATGCAACGCGTTACAACGAAAACGTTTCGCCGATCGAGTACCAGGTCATGGCCAGCCTGCAGCAGTCGAAAACATCAGCCCTGCAGGCCAAAGCCGTCAGAGTGGCAGGGGGCGTCATCGCGGCGTTGCCGAAAATCTATGGTACTTCCAACGGTGGCTTCAAGCCCGAACACGCATTCGATGCAATGGCTTTCGGTTTTGACGTCTCTTCGTCACTGCTGCAAATCGACGCCGACCGACAAGCCACGACCGAAGGCTATCGTCGCCGCCGCACTGAATGGGCGCTGCAACGCGATCAGGCGCTGGCGGAGGTGGGCGCAATCAATGCGCAGATCGAAGCGCAAAGCCATGCGGTCAACGCAGCAAGATCCAGCCTTGAACAGACGCTTCGGGCCAACAGTCAAGCGTTGACCATGTTCAACTTCCTAAAAAAACGCGCGAGCAATGCCGAGTTGTTCGGCTGGATGCTTGGCCAGCTAAAAGCCCTGCACTACCAGGCGTACGACGCGGTCGTCAGTCTGTGCCTCAGTGCGCAGGCTTCGCTGGCTGCTGAAACCGGCGATTATGATGCACCGGTCCCTTTACCTCAGGCCTGGCTCGATCACCGTTATGGTCTGGGCTCTGGCGAACAGTTGCACATGTATCTGCTGGACCAGGAACGCAGGCGCTTGCAAAGCTACGAGCGGCGGCTGGAGCTGGTCAAAACAGTTTCCTTGCGGCAGTTGTGCGACGACGGCATCGAGCCTCAAGAGGGCGTGAGCAGTTGGGCAGATGCACACCAGCAATTGATGGCAACAGGTGTATTGGAGTTCAGACTGACCCAGTTGCTGTTCGACCGGGATTACCCCGGCCATTTCTGCAGGCAGATCAGTTCAGTGGAGGTGGATCTGCCTGTCCTGACCGGTCCTTACGAGGATGTCCGGGCAACCTTGCTGCAGATCAGTAGCGTGACGGCGACCCGGCCCACCACACAGTCTGTGCAGTACCTGCATACGCCGACCTCAGGTGTACCTGGCGATCTGGTGTTCAACCTGCGCAGCGCTCAGCAGATCGTTTTATCGGTAGGGCTTTCCGACAGTGGCCTGACCCACCAGAAACCTGATGAAGGTTTACTCAACCCGTTTGAATGCACGGGTGCGGTTTCCCACTGGCGACTGAGTTTTCCTCGACCGCTAAAACAGCCACAAGCTGCAATGCTCAAATCCTTGACCGATATCATTATCCGCGTGCGCTACACCGCCAAAGCCGGCGAGCCGACGTTCGCCCAAAAAGTCACAGACCTGGTTACCAAGGCTGAAAACGCCAGTTTGAAGATGCCAGTCGAAGGAGCAGGCGACCATGAGTGAGCCCGTCGTGCAAAACAATCAGAATCTGGTGCTCAATGGTGACTTCAACGATCGGCTCAAAGAGTGGCGCCCCAGCGGGATGGTTGGCCTGGCGAGAGAATTCTATGCTGACGAGTTAGTCAATTTCATGGAGGTCGGTGTCGGGGCTTCGGCTACACAGGTAATCAAGGCACCCAAGACCCCCGGCGCCCGCGCGGGTTACGAACTGACGTTTCTATGCGAACTGCGGCCCGGAGTTTCATGGTCGGGCGAATCGGGCTGGTTGCACATCCGCAAGAGCGGCGATGTGTTAATGAGCATCGAACTCACGGCAGAAGAAGGCCGGAAACAGGTGCACGAAGACGCCGGACTGGGGGCGGAGCAGCCGCTGGAGTTCAAGCCGCGGGTGTATCAAAGATCACTGGATCAATTGGCGTTCGTCGAAGATGACGAATTGAGCTTCGAGGTCAGCGGTGTCCCGCGCAACGCGGGCGACCGTAGTTCGACAATCTGCATCACTCGAATCGACCTGCAACTGAAGCTTGAACCGTTGCAACTGCAGACGGTGCGACTGGATGACGAAGTTCTGCCACCAGGCCAGACGTTACACCTTTGCCTGGGCGCTTCCCTTGGCGATGACCCGGACGGCTCTTTGTACATTGCGCATCGTCTGTCTTTTACCCCTGTAGACGGCAGCGTCTGGCTGGGTACGGATATCGCACTGATCATTCAGGGCAACCCATTGGAAGCAGTCAAGGCAACCCCTGACTGGGGAGTCGATCAACCGCTGCTGTCGCAGTGGTCGCTCGACTGCCCGGATATGGGAGAAGAGAAAAGTCATGACTTCACAATAAACCTGGTGAACCAGTACAACACCGAGCCTTATGCGATTGACGTGTCGCTGGGGCATCATCGATTGGCGCTTCGCGAAGTGCAGACCGCGGCGTATTACCCCGTCCTCGAGTATGCACAAAGCGTCCGGTTGGGCGTGCAGGTCCTTTCGTTCTACACCGGCCGTTCGCTTGATGGTCGAGAGGTCAGGTGGACGAGTATCGGGCAGGGCGTGCAGGGCACCGCAGTCACTGATGAACAGGGCCTGGCTTACTTCGATTTCGTCCCTGAGCAAGCCGGCGATTTTGTCATCACAGCGTCGGTCGACAGCGCTTATTACGGCAATGGCGAGGTGACTCACGAATTTCCAGTCACGGTGCTGGCGACCGACCCCTGGCGCGACTTGCATTGCGTTGTCGAAGAGCAGGTAACCCTGTGGGGCGCGACCGGTTATCCCAATCGCGGCACTGATTACCCCTTCATCGTGCGCTTGCCCGCCGACAGCCCTTTGCTGGCGACTGATCTATCGCTGCACTGGAGCGGCGTCGGGCATGAAGAGTTGAAGGTCACGGTCAACCCGCCACTCCAGCAACCGGTCGCTTTCAATGGCGACGATAGTCTCTGGACGCTGGCCTGCGAGGACTGGCTGGATGGTCGCTTCGAACTGTCATTGGTCTGCTCGAAGTTGTTACTGCCATCGCCGCGTAAACCCATGTCGCTGGCGCGCAACAAGGTCAGGATCGCTGACACGCGCGGCCCGAATATTTCGCCGGTTGTCGAGAACTACGAAAAGACCTTGATGCGAGTGCAGGTGGTGCATGTCACTGCCAAAGGTGCCGGTGAGCCGGTAATTGATGCGTTCGTCGACTGGCAAACCCCCGAGGGTATTGTCGAGTCTCGTACTGGCAGCGGTGGCTGGGCCAGCCTGTATTACCGGCCGTTGAAGGCTTTGAGCAACGAGACGATTACCGCCAGTGTGAGAGCCTACGAAGGCGGGCCGGCAGATGGACACACGTTTTCGGTCACGGCGTTTGCACGAGACGAGTGGAAGGACAAGGTCAGGATCACGTTTGATAGCTTTCAAATTTCCAGTGACGGAATCGCTTGCAAGCGAGGCAAGACGCACATCCTGACGATCCGTGCATTTGAGAACAGCCCGCTGATTGGCAAGGCAATTACGCTCGGTTGGCGCAACGCAAAGCCAGAGATCGGGCTTGCGGTGAGCGACCTTGATATACCGAGAATATTGCGCGAAGGGGAAGATCTGAGTTGGTTGTTCAGCTCTGATCGTATCGAAAGTACCAGCAGTATTTTCGAGGTGAGTTTGTTCACCGACACTCTCACGAACAAGGATTTTTCTTGCCGACTGATATCACCTGACCTCCATGAAGAAATGACCGTGGTCCTGGATCAGATGACCGATCTCAGGGGGCAGCCGCTCTTTCCGTGTATTGGCGCTATACATCGCTATATCTTCCGCACCAATGCGCTGAGTCCTTTAGTGGGTATCACCATGGATCTGATATGGACTGGAAGCCCGGCGGCGGAGCTCGGAATCGAGTTGAGCCCACCCCCCAAAAGCGAAAATGTTGTGGACGACAGCGGGTTTACCTGGACGCTGGATTGTTCAAAAAGTACCAAACCCGGGGTTTTCAAACTTCAGTTCATTATCAGTACCCATGGCTTGAGCGACATCAATACGATGACCCTGGGCCACAATAAAATCACGATCGAAGACGCCCGTGCATCTGCGGTGGATCCGGTCATTGGGCAGGATCCTGCGTGGATGTGGCTGAAGGTACGTTCACCTTATCGTCCCGACCTCGCGCTGGATCAAGTGCCTGTTCAATGGACAGGCGACGACAGCAGCGAAGAGCACGGGACGGGGGCCGACGGCTGGAGTGGTTTTCCCTTTGCGCCAACCACGGCAGGTGAGCATGTGGTGACAGCGGCGGTTATCAGCCCTTATGACCGTTTTGAAGAGCTCCGCTCCATGCAGGTTCTAGCGCTGGAAGGGGATCCCTGGGCCGGATTCGAATACAGTTTCGACTCCCGACCGTTTCAGCCACTGGGCCATAGCGCTGAATTCCCTCGGCGCAACGGGCAGCATCAATTGAGCGTGAGTGCTCCGCCGGGCAGTGCGCTGCATGACCAGTATCTGACACTGGGCATGACCGGCACCGGGCCGGCGGAATTGGGCATGCGCTTCGAGGAGCCACGTCTGGGTGACCCCAGGCTTTTCTCGAGCGCTGGAATGACCTATCGGTTCAACGCGGGCGACCTCAAGGACGGGAGCTTCGGCCTGCGCTTTGCCTCGGCGCGGTTGGCCAAGTTGTCTCCGGTCATTGCGATGTCGCTGGGGCAAGGCGAACAGGTGGTAAAGATCGCCGAGCGTTCGCGAAGCAGTCAGTCACTGCTCTGGGGCGAGGCGGTGTCGGAGCAGGTCGTCATTGTTTCGGCCATCAGCGACAGGCCAATGGTGGGGATGAAGGTTGTCTGGCGCAGCCCGGACCTGGGTGAGGTGACCACCATGACCAACTTCTACGGTGAAGCGCGGATACGGTTCGTGCCGACAACACCGGGTGCGGCGCAACTGACCGCCACGGTGGGCGATGCGCTGTATTCGGAGTCGATTTCCTTACCGTTTTTGCTGCACGAGCCCCGGGAGATCAAGGAACTGGTCAGCGATGATCCGAGCGGGTATCCGGGGCAACAGATGACCGCGCAAGTCCTGGTAGTGTCAGCCAGTACCGCGCAACCCTTGGCCAATGTCGAAGTGATGTGGGAGTACGACCGCACCTCGCTGCCGACAACCCTGACGGATGCCGAAGGCAAGGCAACGGCGCGCATTGTCCTGGAAGGAGCAGGCGAGGCTGCGTTGCGGGCGTCGGTAAAGGGTGGTTTGGCTGGCTGGGTGGTAAAAACGCTCTGGTTGACCGTAACTGAGCGTCCAGCAGCGGTGGAATCCGTTGTTGCGTCGCCTAATCCGGTTCCCTTGCAGACCTACGTCTCCATGACCGCGCTGATTGTGGCCAAGGAGGGGCGAGAGCCCATGCCCAGACGGAAAATCCTTGTTTCCACTAATGGAGCACCGTTCACTGAGTCGTTTACCGATCACAACGGGCGATACCAGGCTCACTGGCGGCCGATGAACCTCACGGATCAGATTTCGCTGGTCGTCAAAGTAGAAAACAGCGACGGCACTTCGGACAGCGACGCTGTGTATGTTGCAGTCACCAACTGATCGAATCTGTCAGATCGCAGCGGTCTTTTTCCAGCTCATGTAGCTTGTCACCAGTCCGGCCCCCAGCTCGGCGGGCCGAACATCCATCACTGCAACGCCATGGGCAGTCAGCCGCTCATGGAGTTGCGAGCGGTCATTGAGAAAATCGATGGTGCCGCAGTAGGCGAGTGCCTCGGGCAACGTTTGTACCGTGCTCTGGCGCAATGTATCCAACGCCTGTTCACGCAGGCTCGCCACCAGCACCCGATGTTGCGCGCTCAACCGTTTGACCGCGCCCAGCACTTGATCATCGTCATCGCGCAAGTTGGTCACTAGCACTACCAGCGCCCGGCGCTTTTGGCGGGCCAACAACTGGTTGGCGGCAGCCTGGTAATCAGCAGGGCGCTGGGTGCTCCGAAGGTCATAAACAGCGTTGAGCAAAACGTTCAGTTGGCCGCTGCCTTTGACTGGTGCGACATGGCGCGGCTCATCAACGGCAAAGGTACTCATGCCCACCGCATCCCCTTGGCGCAACGCCACATAACTGAGCAGCAGGCAGGCATTGAGCGCGTGATCGAAGTGCGACAGCTCACCATCGTGACTGCGCATCTGCCGGCCGCAATCGAGCAGGAAGATGACCTGTTGATCGCGTTCATCTTCGTACTCGCGGGCAATCGGCGTGCGCTGGCGGGCGGTGGCTTTCCAGTCGATCTGGCGCAGGCTGTCGCCCTCGCGAAATTCGCGCAGCTGATGAAATTCCTGACCCTGCCCGCGACGTTGCCGCTGACGTATGCCGAGCTGGCTGAGCCAGTTGTCGACGGCGCGCAACTCACCGCCGTAAAGCCGGGCGAAGTCCGGGTAGACACGGGTCTCGTCGCCGACGCTGAGCAGGCGTTTGCCGGACCATAATCCCAAGGGGCTGGGCAGGTTGACTTCGCACTGTTCGAAGCTGAAATGCCCGCGTTCGAAAGGGCGCAGACGGTAGCTGATCTGGCTGACATGGCCGGGTTGAAGCTCGACAAGCATCGGCAGATGTTCAAACGCGAGGCCGTCGGGAACGTGGTCGAAGAGTCCAATGGCCAGTGGCTCGGCAAACTCATGGGCGATTTGCAGCTTCACCTCTCCCCAGCGCCCGAGCGCCAGGCTGCCGGGCATCTGCCGATTGATGCGCGGCGAGGGCAGGCGTCTGAGGCGTACGGCGTCGATAACCGCCAAGGCCAACAGGGCCAGGAGCAAACCCCAGTTGATCGAAATCAGGCTCGACGGGAGCTCTCTGCCAAGTGCCTGAAAGGCGCCGAGCACGATACTGACGCCCAGCAGCAGCGCCAGCCAGATCAGCAGCAGACGCGAGGGTTTCACAGGCGCGGCGCCGGCACTTGATCGAGCAATTGCGTGAGCACCTGATCGACCTGCAGGCCTTCGATATCCAGCTCCGGCGCGATGCGCACGCGATGGCGCAGCACCGCCAGCGCGCAGCCTTTGATGTCATCCGGGATTACAAACTCGCCGCCGCGCAACAACGCCCGGGCACGGGCACAACGAACCAGTGCAATCGAGGCGCGTGGCCCGGCGCCGAGGGTCAGCCCCGGCCAGGTGCGCGTGCTGCGCGCCAGGCGCACGGCGTAATCAAGGACCTGATCGTCCAGCGGCAGATCGCTGGCAATACGCTGCAACGCCTGCACGTCTTTGGCTTGCAACACTGTGCGCAGCGGTTGCACATCGAGCATGTCGGCGCGGGTCGAACGACAGACCTGACGGACCATGTTCAGCTCCTGATCGGCGTCGGGATAATCCATGCGCACCTTGAGCATGAAACGGTCGAGCTCGGCTTCCGGTAGCGGATAGGTGCCTTCCTGTTCGATCGGGTTCTGCGTTGCCAACACCATGAACGGTTGCGCGATGGGCAAGGCGCGACCCTCGAGCGTCACCTGGCGCTCCTGCATGGCTTCGAGCAATGCCGCCTGGGTTTTTGCCGGGGCGCGGTTGATCTCGTCGGCCAGCAGCAGGTTGGTGAACAGCGGGCCTTTGCGCAGCTTGAACTGCTCGGTCTGCAGGTCATACACGGCGTGGCCGGTAACGTCGCTGGGCATCAGATCCGGGGTGAACTGGATGCGTGCAAACTCGCCGCCGAAGCATCGCGCCAATGCCCGCACCAGCAAGGTCTTGCCCAGCCCGGGCACGCCTTCGAGCAGCACGTGGCCGCCGGCGATCAGCGCGGTCAGGACATCGTCGACCACCGCATCCTGGCCGATCAGCGCCTTGTTCAATTCATTGCGCACTGCCTGCGCCAGCTGGCTGGCGCGCTGGCGTTGCTGGGCGGCGTGCGTCACGCTGCCGGGCTCGATCTGTTCAGTCATAACGCGTTCCTCAAGGTTTGCAGATGAGCGACCTGACGGCTGAATTCGGCGCTGGACAAACGCTGCTTCGGACGTGGGCTCAGGGCCTGGCTGATGGCCCGGGTGGGTTGCCGGGTCAGGCGCGATAACGCCAGCCATTGCTCGGCCACATTCAATTGATCGAAACCGGGATGGCGGCGGCGGGCGCGGCGCAGGATGTCTTGTTGCAAGGCTTGCAGCAGCGCCTGCTGGCCGTTGTGGCGCAGGAGGAAATCGGCGCTCGCGCGCAGGTGCTCCAGCAGTTGGCGTCGACCTGCTGGCGCTGGCATTTGCACCGGGCCGTGATGCACGCCGGCCTGCCACAACCACAGGCCGATCAAGGCGAGCAGGGCGACGATGGCCTGCGGGAAGTAGCGCCAGAGCAAGGTCCACAAACCATCGTGCGTCGTGTCGTAAATCAGCGTGACGTCGGTGTCGGCGCTCAGATACCAGAGCAGCCAGGCGTTGTCGTATTTGCCGATAGCGCCGGTTTTCCACAGCTCGGCATCGGTGACCACGGTGATCGTGCCGAGGCCGTACACCCGTTGCATCATGTGCGTGGCTTTGGCGCTGTTGGCCCAGGCTTGCGCGACATTGTTCGGGTCGTCGAGGTGGAAGTCGGTGTCGAAACCGGCGTAGGCCGGCGCGTCTTCGTCTTCCAGGTACAGTTTGGTCAGTTTCGGGAAGCGGTCCTTTTCCACTTCCTCGGGAGGATCTTTCAAGTCCTTGCTCAGCGATTGGTGCAGTTGCACCTTGTCGAGCAGCAGATCATTGCTTTGCCCGGTTTGCGCATCCCACAACGATTCGGCGACGAACACCAGACGTCCGCCGGCGCGAGTCCAGTTCAACACCTGATCGACTTCACGCGGCGTCATCCGCGCGCGCTCGCCAAACAAAAGCAAAGTGTGGCTATGCGGATCGATCTGCGGCAGCACCGCCAGGGTCTCGGCGTGATTGACCGCGAGGCCGCGCTCGCGCAGGAACATTTCTGCCGCCAGATAAGGATTGGCTTGCGCAGCAGGCGAGGGGCCGTGATCGATGACTTCCTGATAAGGACGGGCTTTGAGGTAGAGGAACAGACTCATGCCGCCCAGCAGCAGAAGCGCCAGCGCAGCCAACGACCAGCCGATGCGCCGGTTCAATGCCCGGCACCTTTGCCGAACAATTCACGCCAGCCGTTGCACAGCTCTGCTTGCAGGTGCGCAGCTGGAAGTCGGTGCCCGTAGGCCATGTTTTGCCAATGAACGGTGAGGTTGCGGCTGTAGGCGATCAGATCCGGGCGTTGCAGTTGTTCAATGCGTTTGAGGATCTGGCTCTCGGTGTCGGCGGCTTTCAGCGTCAGGTTGAAATCATGCAGCAGACGGCTGAGCAGGCCGCGATAGAGCAGACCCAGCGCGGCGCGAGGTTCGCTCAGCCACAATTGTTCGGCGCTGCTGGCAATGTCATCCGGCAGGGTTTCACGGCTCAGATCGAGGCCGAAGACTTGTGGCGACGCCGGCGGTTTGCTGCGCGCTGGCAGGTTCGGGCGGCGGCTGACGAAAGCCCGGAGGAATTCGCGATAACGCCAGACCAGCCAGCCCAGCGCAGCAATCAGCGCGCCCCACAACAGCACCTCAATCACGCCGGCGAGGGTATCGAGGTGTCGACCGTCGAGCCAACCGAGAAGGGTTTTCAGCCACTGCGGTGCCTCACCCGCTTGCGCGTCTTTGGCCGGACTTGCCGGGTCGTCGCCAAAGCGATAACGGGTGACGCTCTCCTTGTTCTTGAACGGCGGTTGTTCGAGCAGCGACTCAATGCTGTCGCGCGAGGCCTGACTGGTCAGCGGCTGATTGAGCAACCGTGGAGCATCCGGCGCATCGCTGGCCCACACCGGTTGCAGGTTCGGCAGCAGCAGACACGCCGCCAGCAACACGCCGAGCACGCCGTTGTTCAAGCGCTGGCGCAGACGGCGGAAGACCAGTTCAATGTCCCAGGCTTCCAGTTGCGTGCGGCGGTTCAGGTACAGGCTGAAACCGCAGGCGACATACACCGGTCCCCAGGCCACCAGGATCAGCGCATAAAAAACGTTGGTCAGGTGCTCCAGCCAGCGCCAGTCCTGATCGGCGGCGAGCAGCAGTGACTGCCAGTCCCAGTCGGTTTCGATCTGCTGCGGCAAGAGCATGTAGAACAGCAGCATCAAGCCGATCCACAGCGCGGTTTCCAGATGCACGCCGATAATCGTCAGCCATTGCGCGGCGCCGCCGTTGCGTTGCAGCAGCACCTGCAGACGTTGTTGTCTGGCCTCGCCGTCGAGACCTTCGAGTTGCGTCACCGGCAGCACAAAGCTGCGACTCAGGCTCAGCCGGCGCCAGGTCAGACTGGCCAGCAGTTGCGGCCTGAGCAGGCGCGGCCATTCACGCAAGGCTTGCTTGAGCGTCGGGGTTTCGCCGAACAGCGCTTTGGAGAGGATGTACAGCGGCAGGCGTTCGTAGGCCGGTTTCAGCCACCAGAAAATGAACACCGCCAGTGATGGCGAATCCCACAGCAACAGGCTAAGCAGGGCGAACAGCGGCAGGGTGATGATCGCCCAACTGGTCATCAACAACCGCCGATGCTGTTGGCTCATCAACACGCCCAGGTCCATGGCTTCCCAGGTCGTGCGCGGGCGGATCACTACGCTGGCGTCACTCAGGCGCATGGCGGGTCCTTCCGGCAAACAGCAGATACACCGCAACGGCCAGCCACAGCGCGGTGCCGACGGCGTATTTGGTCAGCGGCGTGACACTGGTTTTCGACGACCAGTAAGCCTCGATAAAGGCTGCGATCAACAGGAACAGCATGGCCCCGCACACCAGCAACACACTTTTGCGCGCCGCCAAGCGCAGCGCCTCGCCACATGTCAGGCGTCCGGGGGCGATCAGCGCCCAGCCCAGCTTCAGGCCCGCCGCTCCGGCGAGGGCGATGGCGCTCAGTTCGAACGCGCCGTGACCAATCACGAACGACCAGAAGGTCTGGCCGAAACCGATCTCGCTGAGATGCCCGGCCACCGCGCCGATGATCATGCCGTTGTATAGCAGAAAGAATCCGCTGCCCACGCCCATCAGCAAACCGCTGGCGAATGTCTGAAAGGCGATGCCCGTGTTGTGCATGACGTAATAGCCGAACATCACCCAGTCTTCGCTGGCCGCCCGTTCGGCCGAGCGTCCGAGGTGGCCGGCAACGGGGTCGTACATGCCCTGCATCTCGCGCACCTGTTCGGCCGGGATCAGGTTGTAGATCAGTTCCGGGTTCAGATAAACCAGCACGCCGAAAGCGATCAGGCTGCCGAAGAACAACAGGCAGGCGGCCGCAACAAAACGCCACTGTTCGCGCACCAGTCGCGGGAAGTCGGCGAGAATAAAGCTGATGATGAGCGCCCCGAGGCGACTGCGATGCCGATAGAGCTGTTGATGGCCGCGCAGCACTTGCTGCTGTAATGAATCGATCAGAAAACTGCTGTAGCCACGCGCCTGGGCCAGAGCCAGATGTTGGCAGAGACGTCGATAGGCCTTGGGAAAATCGCTGACTTGCGCCGTATCCTTGCCGTGTTCGAGGCGTTCAAGCGCCACGGCGAAACGCTCCCATTCGGCCTTGTGGCGACTTTCGAACAGGCTCTGCTTCATGCGCTCGGCCCCAACAGGCCGCGCGCGATGCCGTTGAGTTCAGACACGGCTTTGGGCGCAGAGATGTGCAACGGCTGCGCCAGCAATGCCGCCAGCTCGTTGACCCGTGCGGGAGAGAGTTCGGCCTGACGCTCGGCGAAACCGAGCATGGCCCGTTGTTCGCTCAGGGTGAGTGGGACAGGGCAGCGACGAGGTTCAGCGTCAGGCAGTTGCGGTCGGCTCAGCGGCCGTTCGCTGTAAACCACCAACGTGCCGGCGGCAATGTCGCCGAGGCGTTTGAAGGTCGGGTGTTGCAGGCAACTGAGCGCACCGAGGAAATAGCCGAAGGGCAGTAGATCGACAAAGCGCAGCAGGTTGCGCAGTAGCGAGGCCGACCAGCCGATCGGCGTGCCGTCATCGTGTACCACGCGCAAACCAAGCCATTGCTTACCCGGCGAGCGGCCCTGACGCAGCACCTCGAACAACACCATGTACCACCAGCTGATGGCAAACAGCAGCAAGGAACCGAGGCCCATGCCGAGCTTGCCGAGAAATGCCAGCGCGATGAACAGCACGCCGAGGATCAAGCCGCGAATGCCCAGATCGATGGCAAACGCCACGGCGCGCACCATCAGCCCAGCGGGACGCAACGGCAGATCGATGCCTTCCGGCGTTTCGACCTGATGGCGCGTATCCAGCGGTGCTTTCCTTCGCGGTGCTGTGGGCTCGAGCATGGGCTACCTGATCTTCGCCTGTTCGGGGTGCAAGTGCGCCTGATGCTAGCAGCCTCTCGGGTGTGGGAGCGAGCCTGCTCGCGAATGTAGTGGGTCAGTCAGCCTGTGGGCAACTGACAGAACGCCTTCGCGGGCAGGCTCGCATCCACAAGGGCAATGCATTCCAGTTGTAGGAATCTGGAGAAGTTGCTGGTCCAGGGCTGCGAGGCTGGCCGTGGCAACCCTGAAACGCCTAGACTTCGCCGATCTTCTGTTCAGGATTCGCCCGTGACTTCAATCTTCTGGTACGACTACGAAACCACTGGCATCAATCCGCGCAACGACCGACCGCTGCAGGTGGCCGGGATTCGCACCGACCATGCGCTCAACGAGATCGACGAGCCAGTCAACCTCTATTGCCAGCCCAGCGAAGATATCCTGCCGCACCCGGCGGCATGCGCGATCACTGGCATCACCCCCGGCCAGCTCGCTGAAAAAGGCCTGAGCGAAGCCGATTTCATGACTCGCGTGCATGCGCAACTGGCCGCACCGGGCACCTGTGGCGCCGGTTACAACACCTTGCGTTTCGACGATGAGATGACTCGCTACAGCCTGTATCGCAATTTCTTCGACCCCTATGCCCGTGAATGGCAGGGTGGCAACAGTCGCTGGGATCTGATCGACGTAGTGCGCGCCGCTTACGCATTGCGCCCGGACGGTCTGGTCTGGCCGACCGATGTTGAAGGCCGCGTGACCCTCAAGCTCGAACGCCTCACGGCGGCCAACAATATCGATCACGGGCACGCCCACGAAGCCCTGTCGGATGTGCGCGCTACCATCGCGTTGGCGCGGCTGATTCGCGAGAAACAACCCAAGCTCTACGAGTGGCTGTTCCAGTTGCGCAGCAAACAGAAGGTGATGGATCAGATCCGCCTGTTGCAGCCACTGGTGCATGTGTCCGGGCGTTTCTCGGCGGCGCGCAGTTATGTCGGCGTGGTGCTGCCGCTGGCCTGGCACCCGAAGAATCGCAACGCCTTGATCGTCTGTGATCTGCATCTTGATCCGCAGGGGTTGCTGGACCTCGATGCGCAAGTCTTGCGTCAGCGTCTTTATACCCGTCGCGATGAGTTGGCCGAAGGTGAGTTACCGGTACCGCTCAAGCTGATTCATATCAATCGTTGCCCGGTTGTAGCGCCGCTGGCGGTATTGCGCGCACAAGACCAGCAGCGCCTTGGGCTGGACATGGCGCTTTATCAGGAGCGGAAAGTGCGACTAACTGACGCACAACAAGTCTGGAAAGATAAAGTCGCGGCGATTTATGCCAGCGAAGATTTCACTCCCAGCGAAGATCCCGAGCAGCAGTTGTACGATGGATTTATCGGTGATCGTGATCGTCGTTTATGCGAACAAGTTCGAACGGCCGACCCTGCGCAATTGGCGCAAGAGCAGTGGCCTTTCGATGATGAACGTTTGCCTGAATTACTTTTTCGATATCGAGCACGCAACTTTCCGGACACCCTGGATGTGGCCGAGCAAGAGCGCTGGAAATTATTCTGTCAGCAGCGCCTGACGCAACCCGAGGCAGGTGCGCCGAATACCGTGCAGTCATTTATCGAGGCGGCAGAGCAATGGTCGCTTAGTGCGTCACCGATGCAGCGAGAGGTGCTCAATGACTGGCAGAATTATGTCCAGGCATTACGCAAACGTTTGAATCTGTGAAATCGAACATGCCCGGACAATAAATTACGGGCATAAAAAAACGCCAGCGCTAGCTGGCGTTCTTTTGTTCGCGGATCGCTCTGCGAAGGCGTTGCGGCTTAGCCCAGCAGGGTAGCCCAGCCTTCAACCACGTCGCCGCCCCACTTGGCTTTCCACTCTTTCAGAGTCTTGTGGTTGCCACCTTTGGTTTCGATGACTTCACCGTTGTGCGGGTTTTTGTATTGCTTAACTTTGCGTGCACGCTTGGTGCCGGTAGTTTTCACTGCGCCGCCGCGTGGAGCCTTGGATTTGGCTTCTGGATCCAGCAGCGCGATGATGTCACGCAGCGACTTGGAGTATTCACCCATCAGCGTGCGCAGTTTGCCTTCGAATTCCAGTTCGGCTTGCAGTTTGTCGTCTTCGGACAGGTTCTTCAGACGGGCTTGCAGCTCTTTGATGGCTTCTTCGGTGGCGCGATATTCGTTGATCAAGGACATGAGTACTACCTTTTGTAGAATGCTGAATGACAGGGGACAGTGCCGCAATAATAGTCAGGCTGTTTCATCAAGTAAACATTTAGATCGGCTTTTTATTTAAATGAGTTACAGGAATTAGCCGCGCTTTGAATGTTCAGTTAAATAATGTGATGCAGTCAGCACAGATATTTACAGTTGTCTGACAAAAGCCCTTCTAAAGCGTCACGGTCTTGACGGAAGACCTGCGTCAGAAAGCCGTTTCACCATGCTTTGTCCCACCCGGCGCGTATGCGTACTGCAGTTTTCCTGCGCAGTCGCTAGAATGGCGGCCTTTGTGAAGTTCTGGAGTTTCCCCCTCATGCGCACTTTTCGGCTGGTGATCTCTTGCCCGGACCGCGTTGGCATCGTTGCCAAAGTCAGTAATTTTCTGGCCTCTCATAATGGCTGGATCACCGAAGCGAGCCACCACTCTGACAATCAAGTGGGCTGGTTCTTCATGCGTCACGAAATCCGTGCCGATTCGCTGCCGTTCGGTATTGAAGAGTTGCGCGAGAAGTTCGCGCCGATCGCCGAAGAGTTCTCGATGGACTGGCGCATCACCGACACCGAGCAGAAAAAACGCGTAGTGCTGATGGCCAGCCGCGAATCCCACTGCCTGGCCGACCTGCTGCACCGCTGGCACAGCGACGAACTGGATTGCGAAATTTCCTGCGTGATCTCCAACCACGACGACCTGCGCAGCATGGTCGAGTGGCACGGCATCCCTTACTACCACGTGCCGGTCAATCCACAGGACAAGCAGCCGGCGTTCGACGAAGTGTCGCGCCTGGTCAAGCAACACGATGCCGAAGTGGTGGTGCTGGCGCGCTACATGCAGATCCTGCCGCCGGACATGTGTCGCGAATACGCGCACAAGGTCATCAACATCCACCACAGCTTCCTGCCATCGTTCGTCGGCGCCAAGCCGTATCACCAGGCATCCCTGCGTGGTGTGAAACTGATCGGCGCGACCTGCCACTACGTGACTGAAGAACTGGATGCCGGTCCGATCATCGAGCAGGACGTGGTGCGTGTCAGCCACAGCGACAGCATCGAAGACATGGTGCGTTTCGGCCGTGACGTCGAGAAGATGGTGCTGGCCCGCGGCCTGCGTTATCACCTGGAAGACCGCGTGCTGGTGCACGGCAACAAGACGGTTGTGTTCTGATCGAGCACGCCACGCTTGAAAAACCAGGGGCCTGGGCGTTGAATCGCTCAGGCCCTTGTCATTTGAGCCCGAGGAAAAGCCATGAACGATCCACTGGACAAAGCCACTTCAAAAGCGCCCGCCACCCTCGGCGAGGGTTGCCTGAGTCGTTACGACCCGGATGACATGAGCCCGGACGACGGCACCGAATTCCCCGGGGCCGCCGAGCTTTGGGAGCAACTCCAGCAAGAGCAGGACGAACCTAAGAAGCCTGCCTGACGTTCATCAACTTCTTCAGCAACGGCTTGCCCAGCATCAACACGAACACCGGCCCGCCCACCAACAGATAGAAGTAATACGTCACCACGCGCCAGATCAGGATCGCCGCCGCTGCGGTGGACTTGCCCACCATCGGTGCGAGCAGCGCGGCCGAGGTCAATTCTGCGGCTCCCGCGCCGCCGGGTAACAGGCTGAACTGGCCGGCGCCGAGCGAGAGCATCTGCACCAGAAAACTCCATGCCCACTGCAAATCCGCGCCGAGCCCGCGCAGGGCCAGATACAGCACGCTGTAGCGCAGCAGCCAGTGCACGCAGGTCAGGGCGAACACCTGAACCAGCGTTTGCCAGGGCAGTTTCAAGGTATCGGTAAATGCCGCGAGAAAGTGCAGTAACTTGCGCGCCCAGCGACGGCGAGTACTTGTCGTGATGTTCATCCCCGCCAACAGCCGCCCGCTCAGGCGAATCAACGCTCGGTGATAACGGGCGATCAACACGCAACTGAACAACCCCCCAAACAGCGAAACGGCGCTGACGGTCAGCAGCCACTCGAGGCGATCGCTGAGGTGCTGGAATAGCGCGTAAATCAGAATCCCGCTGAGGGCGCAGAGAAAGAACAGCAGATCGCTGAGCTGATCCATGGCAAACACTGCGCTGCCTCGCGCCGGACGCACGCCGCAACGGGCGAGCAGAGCCATGATCGTCAGCGGCCCGCCGCTGCCGCCGGGCGTGGCGCAGTACGCGAACTCGGCCGCCATCACCACGCCGAGGCTTTTCAATGGCGCGACCTTTTCACGCTGGTCGCCGAGCAACAAACGCAGGCGCAACGTATTGATGCCCCAGCAGAGCAGAATCATGCCGAACATGATCAACAGCCAGTTCAGCGGGAAGCTGCGCAGGCGCGACCAGGTTTCGCCGCCGCCGAGCAGTACCGGAATCAGCACCGCCGCCAGCAGGCCGATCAGCAACAACAGGCTGCGCTTCATGCTGCGCGTTCCAGCTGACCGCGCTGTCGGGCGAGCCAGTCGATTTTGGTCAGCGGCACGCGTCCCTCCGCCAGCAGGCGTTGCAGCGTGTGCAACCAGTAATCGCGAGAAAAGCGGTGACGCATGTCCACCGGATGCAGCCCCAGGCGAATCACCGATGCCTCGCGCCAGCGCTGTTCACGCTGGTCGCTGAGGATTTTCGACAAGCCGCGCCGCCAGGCGCTGCGCGCACTCCACACCAGCCCGGGTGCATCGATGGCGCTGAAGTCGGGCAAGCGATAAAGGTGCTGCGGCTCGCTGGTGTAGCTGAGCGGCAATTCGCGCAAGGCCTGGCGGGTGCCGTCGCTCATCAGCCAGGCCGGGGCGACGAAACCCTGCACCGGCCAGTCGTAGCGCTGAAACATCTCCAGACCCGCATGCAGGCGGGCCAAGGCTGCTTCGCGGGACAAGCGATAGAACTCGCCTTCATGGGTGTAGACCCGGCGCATGAACCAGTCGCGCGGGGTGTTTGGCATGGGTTCCTGATCGTCGTGGTAGTAGCCGTGCAGCGCCAGTTCATCGCCTCGGGCGACCCTGGCATCGAGCACTCGGCGAAACGCCGGGTTGGCATCAAGGGCATCGTGGCGATGGAAATCCGGTACCACCAGCCACGTCATCGGCACTTCACCCAAGGCATCGACAGCCTCGACGAAGGGCTGGTAATCCGCCCACGTCGAGGGCGCCACATCATGCAACACCAGGCAAACAGCTTTCATTTCTTCAACCATTGGCCACCCGTGGCAGCGTATGGCCGAGCACCGCGTGATAGTGGCTGAGCAGACTGTCGACCACGGTGTCCCAGGCGTAATGCCGTTCGACGTGCTGGCGCGCCTGTTGACCGAGGCGGGCGCAGCCGCGACTGAACAGCTCGCGCACGGCATTGGCCATGGCCTGCGGATTATTCGGTGCACAGAGCAGGCCGCAGGAATCGTTGACGATCTCTTCAAACGCCCCGGCCGCCACCGCCACCACGGGAATGCCGCAGGCCATGGCTTCGAGGATGACCAGTCCGAAGGTTTCCTGGTCGCCGGCATGCAGCAGCGCATCGGCGCTGGCCATCAGCCGCGCGACTTTCGGCGCCGGGCAGAATTCGTCGATGACGCTGACGTTGTCCGGCACCGCCGCAGGCATCGACGAGCCGACCAACAACAAGTGATAACGCGGACCGAGGCGTTGCATGCACTTGAGCAGCACCGGCAGGTTTTTCTCCTTGGAACCGCGCCCGGCAAAGATCAGCAGGCGCGTGTCTTCGGCAATGCCCAGCTCAGCCCGCAGGCCAGGATCGCGGGCGTCGGGATGGAAAGTGTGCAGATCCACGCCCAGCGGTTGCACATGGACATTGCGCACGCCAAGCCCGATGAGCTTGTCGGCCATGACCTGGCTCGGCGCGAGAACGCGGTCGAAATTGCCGTAGAGACGCGTGACATAAGCCTCGACATTCGGTGTGACCCAATGGCCCATGCGATTGCCCGCCAGCAGCGGCAGATCCGAGTGATAAAAGCCGATCACCGGCACATCCAGCTGCCGCCGCGCATCCAGCGCCGCCCATGCGGTGAGGTAGGGATCGCCGACTTCGATCAGATCCGGCTGCAAATCCTGCAGGACGTTTCGCCAAGGCGCCAGGCGCAGGGGGAAGCGATAACCTTTGCCGAAGGGCAGGGCGGGCGCCGGAACCGTGAAAATGCCGTCATGTTCACCCAGTCTCGCGCCGGGGATCAGCAGGCTGTGGCGAATGGCGTTGCGCTCGCCAAGGCGACGGTGTTTGGCATCCAGATAAGTCCGCACGCCTCCGCTGGCCGGGGCGTAGAACATGGTGATGTCGGCGATATGCACGGTGAGCAACCCTCCGCTGTGTTGTTCTCCCTTGATTGACCTTTATCCAGAATAGATGTTCGGTCGGGATTGCGCGCCCCTCACCCTAGCCCTCTCCCGGAGGGAGAGGGGACTGATCGGAGTGTTTGGGATTGTTGCGATGTCCTGCGATATCGAGCCGAACGCTCGCATTGAAAAGCTTGAAGATCGGCTCCCTTTCCCCTCGCCCCCTTGGGGGAGAGGGTTGGGGTGAGGGGGTAGGCTTTTGATCTTAAATCCTGAAGCTGCCCACCAGTTGCTTGAGACGCGAAGCCTGCTGCTCCAGATCCGAACAAGCGCGCAAGGTCGCTTGCAGGTTCTCCACGCCTTCCTGGTTCAGCGTGTTGATCTCGGTGATATCGACATTGATCGACTCGACCACAGCGGTTTGTTCTTCGGTCGCTGTCGCCACCGACTGGTTCATCCCGTCGATCTCGCCAATGCGCAGGGTCACGCTGTTCAGGCGTTCGCCGGCGAGGTTGGCGATCTCGACGCTGTCCTGGCTGTGGCGCTGGCTGTCGCTCATGGTGCTCACCGATTCCCGGGCGCCGACTTGCAGCTCCTCGATCATGGTCTGCACCTGCTGTGCCGATTCCTGCGTGCGGTGCGCGAGGTTGCGCACTTCGTCGGCCACCACGGCGAAACCACGACCGGCCTCACCGGCGCGCGCCGCTTCGATCGCCGCGTTCAGCGCCAACAGGTTGGTCTGCTGGGAAATACTGGTGATCACCTCGAGAATCTGGCCGATGTTGACGGTCTTGCTGTTCAGCGACTCGATGTTGGTGCTGGACGCGCTGAGCATGCTCGACAACTGGTTCATCGCCTTGATGCTGCGCTCGACCACCTGCTGGCCATCTTCGGCCAGACCCCGGGCATCGCTGGCCTGATTCGACGCTTGGGCGGCGTTGCGGGCAATTTCCTGGGCGGCGGCGCCGAGCTGATTGATCGCGGCGGCAACACTGCTGGTGCGCGAGGCTTGCTGGTCGGAGTTGTACATCGACGAGTTCGACGCAGCGACCACGCGCAGCGCGACTTCGTTGACCTGACCGGTGGCCGAGGACACTTCGCGGATCGAACCGTGAATACGTTCGACGAAACGGTTGAACGCGGTGCCGAGGATGCCGAATTCATCGTTATTGACGATGTTCAGGCGTTTGGTCAGGTCGCCCTCGCCGTCGGCGATGTCTTCCATGGCGCGGGTCATCACGTGCAGCGGCTGGATCAGCAGGCGGATCAGCATGCCGAGCAGGGCGATGATGATTGCCACGGCAATAATGGTTGCGATTACCGCTGAGGTACGGAATTCGCTGAGCATCGAGTAGGCCTGATCCTTGTCGATCGACAGGCCGATGTACCAGTTCACCGACGGCAGGCCCTTGATCGGGGCGAAGGTGACGATGCGGGTTTTGCCGTCGACGCTCACTTCGCTGAAATCGCTGCTGATGCGCGGCGTGTCCTGGGGGTAGGCTTCTTTGAGCGATTTCATCACCAAAGCCTTGTCCGGATGAACGAGGATCTTGCCGTCGGCACTGATCAGAAACGCATAGCCCATGCCGTCGAAATCCCGTGCGGCGAGGGTGTCGACCAGCGATTGCAGGCTGAGGTCACCACCGACCACGCCAACGCTCTGCCCGGCCTTTTTCGACGCGGTGGCGATGGAAATGATCAACTGGCCGGTGGCCGCATCGATGTAGGGTTCGGTCAGGGTCGAGGTGCTGCTGCTTTCGGCACCTTTATACCAAGGGCGTACGCGCGGATCGAAACCGTCCGGCATCTTCACGTCCGGGCGGATGGTGAAGTGGCCAGTGGCATCGCCCAGATAGGTGGCCATGAACGTCGAGGTCAGGCTTTTCTGTTCCAGCAGGCTGGCGACCGTGGCAGGTTCCGGGTTGATGGCGATGTTCTGCGCGGCGTTCTCGATCAGCAGGATGCGCCCGCTGAGCCAGGTCTGGATGTTGCCGGCGGTGACCTCGCCCATTTCATTGAGGTAGTTGTTCAGATCATCGCGGATCGCATTGCGTTGCAGCCAGTCGTTGTACAACGTGAACGAGGCGAAAGCGGCAATGACGATGAGAGCGGCGGCAAGCAAAATCTTATGGCTGAAGCGCAGGTTTTTGTTCATGGCTTGGGGTTCCGCTAAGGTCTTAATGTCCTGGGCGTGCTTTTATAGAGACGCGCACTATGGGCAAGGTTGAAAAATTGATATTTCCGGCTCTCCTTAGGGAAATGTCCGACCCGGTTTTCTGATGGGTCTATCCAATTTATGTATCGGCCATGTGTCATCAAAGATTAACCATTGGGTGAGAAAATGCCTGACTCTTCGCAACTCGTTATCGGCGCTGATCCGGCCGCGCAACCCATCGCTCAGGCCATGCGCCTGGCCAACCGCCACGGGCTGATCGCTGGCGCCACCGGCACCGGTAAAACCGTGACCTTGCAGCGCCTGGCCGAAGCATTCAGCGATGCCGGTGTGGCGGTGTTCGCCGCCGACATCAAGGGCGACCTCTGCGGGCTCGGCGCCGCTGGCAACCCGCAGGGCAAAGTGGCCGAGCGCATCGCCGGCATGCCCTGGCTCGGTCACACGCCGCAGGCTTATCCCGTCACGCTGTGGGACATCCACGGCGAATCCGGACATCCGCTGCGCACCACGCTGAGCGAAATGGGGCCGCTGCTGATCGGCAGCCTGCTCGAGCTGACCGACAGTCAGCAATCGGCGCTGTACGCGGCCTTCAAGGTGGCGGATCGCGAAGGGTTGTTGCTGCTCGATCTCAAGGATCTGAAAGCGCTGCTCAATCACCTCAAGGACAACCCGCAGTTGCTCGGCGAAGACGCGGCGCTGATGACCACCGGTTCCAGCCAGGCGCTGCTGCGCCGTTTGGCGACGCTGGAACAGCAGGGCGCCGAAGCCTTGTTCGGCGAGCCGGCGCTGCAACTTGAAGACATCCTGCAACCGGGCGCCGATGGCCGGGGACGCATCCATCTGCTCGACGCCAGCCGTCTGGTGCACGAGGCGCCGAAGGTTTACGCAACGTTCCTGCTGTGGCTGCTGGCCGAGTTGTTCGAGCAACTGCCCGAGCGCGGCGATGCTGACAAGCCGCTGCTGGCGCTGTTCTTCGATGAGGCGCACTTGTTGTTCGGCGACACGCCCAAGGCGTTGCAGGAACGCCTGGAGCAAGTGGTGCGTTTGATTCGTTCCAAGGGTGTTGGCGTGTATTTCGTCACCCAGTCGCCGGCGGATCTGCCGGATGACGTGCTGGCGCAGTTGGGCTTGCGCATTCAACACGGCCTGCGTGCGTTCACCGCCAAAGAGCAGAAATCCCTGCGTGCGGTTGCGGATGGCTTTCGGCCGAATCCGGCGTTCGACAGTCTGTCGGTGCTGACTGAGTTAGGTATTGGTGAGGCGCTGATCGGCACGCTGACCGAGAAGGGCACGCCGGAAATGGTCCAGCGTGTGTTGGTGGCACCGCCGCAGTCGCGGATCGGCCCGCTGACCGAAACCGAGCGCACCGTGCTGATCGCCGGCTCACCGTTCAAGGGCCGTTATGACAAGCCGATCGACCGCGAGTCGGCCTATGAAATCCTGATGGGACGCAAAGGGCTGGCGCCCGAGGCTGAAACACCAGCGGGCAAAGCGGCGGCCGAAGAGCCGAGCCTGGCTGACCGCGCGGGAGAATTCCTCGGCACGGCGGCAGGCCAGGCGCTGAAATCAGCGATGCGCCAGGCGGCTAATAACCTTGGCAAGCAGTTGGTGCGGGGGTTGATGGGCTCTCTGCTCGGAGGCAGCAAGCGCCGCTAAAAAGCAAAGATCGCAGCCTTCGGCAGCTCCTACAGTTGAAATGCATTCATTCTGTAGGAGTTGCCGCAGGCTGCGATCTTTTGCTTTTGCTTCAGGCTTTACCTTTGGCATGCGCCGCCAACCGCTCCAGCGCCGCGCGCAATCCCGGATCGCTGATCCCGTCGGCCGTCGACTGAATCGTCTCCGCCGCACTGCTCGACAGATCCAAGGTGTGTCCAACCGCCCGATGCTGGACGATCGGCGGGCGCACGCTGAATTTGATCCGCGTCAGGTTGGCGAACTCTTCGAACAACTGCAGTTGTCGTTGCAGACGTTTCTGCTGATAGCGCAGGCGCGTTGCCCAATGGCCGTCAGTGACCACCAGCGACAGCTCGCCTTCGCGCCACTTGGCCACCCGGCAATGCTCGCGGGCAGCCGGTTGCAGCTGACTTTCGAGCAGGCGCTGCAAATGCTCCAGACGCTGGGCATGGCCGAGGATGGCTTTCAGCGGTTTGGCTTCGCGTAACAGAACGGCGGGTGCTCTGGCCGTGAGAGGGCGAAACGCCATGATCGAACACCTGAAGAAACAGAGGCGCCATGGTAGCAGAAAGCTGCGGAACCTCTGGGCCATTGCTTTTGTCCCTGATTTGCTCATTAAATCAACGCCTGACTTCTTTCCCCCGACGGGTTGAAGTTGAGCAAAACGCCCCTATTTTAAGTGAGCCCCGTCAAAGCGCAGTGCCAGCATCGTGGAACATCGCCACTTTCCTCACCACCGTTTCCGGGTAGAATGCTCGTTCGCATGCGGCCATGAGGGCTGCACGGGCGACTCACGGGGCCGCCCTCCATCCCTTTAGTGTGGAAGATCCTGCCGATATGTTTGCGCCTTTGTTAAAGAAACTTTTTGGAAGCAAGAACGAGCGTGAAGTCAAACGCATGCTCAAGACGGTGCAGCTCGTCAATGCCTTCGAAGAGCAAATGGTGGCCCTTTCGGACGATCAATTGCGCGCCAAGACCGCCGAGTTCAAGGCCCGTATCGCCAAAGGGGAAACCCTCGACAAGCTGTTGCCGGAAGCCTTCGCCGTCGCCCGCGAGGCCGGCAAGCGTGTGATGGGCATGCGCCACTTCGACGTACAACTCGTCGGCGGCATGACCCTGCACGAGGGCAAGATTGCCGAAATGCGCACCGGTGAGGGCAAGACCCTCGTGGCCACCCTGGGTGTTTACCTCAACGCACTCTCCGGCAAGGGCGTGCACGTTGTGACCGTGAACGACTACCTGGCCCGCCGTGACGCCAACTGGATGCGCCCGCTGTATGAATTCCTCGGCCTGACCGTCGGCGTCGTGACGCCGTTCCAGCCGCCGGAAGAGAAGCGCGCCGCCTACGCCGCCGACATCACCTACGGCACCAACAACGAATTCGGTTTCGACTACCTGCGCGACAACATGGCGTTCAGCATGGATGAAAAATTCCAGCGCGAACTCAACTTTGCCGTGATCGACGAAGTCGACTCCATCCTCATCGACGAAGCGCGTACTCCGCTGATCATTTCCGGTCAGGCCGAAGACAGCTCCAAGCTGTACATGGAGATCAACAAACTGATCCCGCAGCTGGAACTGCACGTCGAGGAAGTTGAAGGCCAGGTCACCAAGGCCGGTCACTACACCGTTGACGAAAAGACCCGTCAGGTCGAACTCAACGAAGCCGGTCACCAGTTCATCGAAGAAATGCTCACCCGCGTCGGCCTGCTGGCCGAAGGCGAGAGCCTGTACTCGGCGCACAACCTTGGCCTGCTGACTCATGTCTACGCCGGTCTGCGTGCGCACAAGCTGTTCAACCGCAACATCGAATACATCGTCCAGGACGGTCAGGTCGTACTGGTCGACGAACACACCGGTCGGACCATGCCGGGTCGTCGTCTGTCCGAAGGCCTGCACCAGGCTATCGAAGCCAAGGAAGGTCTGAACATTCAGGCCGAGAGCCAGACCCTGGCCTCGACCACCTTCCAGAACTACTTCCGTCTGTACACCAAGCTGTCCGGCATGACCGGTACCGCCGACACCGAAGCGTTCGAATTCCACCAGATCTATGGTCTGGAAGTCATGGTCATTCCGCCGAACAAACCGTTGGCGCGTAAAGACTACAACGACCTGGTGTTCCTCACCGCCGAAGAGAAATACGCGGCGATCGTGGCCGACATCAAGGAAAGCATGGCTGCCGGTCGTCCGGTGCTGGTGGGTACCGCGACCATCGAGACGTCCGAGCACATGTCCGAATTGCTCGTCAAAGAAGGCATCGAACACAAGGTTCTCAACGCCAAGTTCCACGAAAAAGAAGCTGAAATCATCGCTCAGGCCGGTCGTCCGGGTGCGCTGACCATCGCCACCAACATGGCCGGTCGTGGTACCGACATCCTGTTGGGCGGCAACTGGGAAGTGGAAGTCGCTTCGCTGGAAAACCCGACTCCCGAGCAGATCGCGCAGATCAAGGCCGACTGGCAGAAGCGTCACCAGCAAGTGCTGGAGTCCGGCGGCTTGCAGGTAATTGCTTCCGAGCGTCACGAATCGCGCCGTATCGACAACCAGCTGCGTGGCCGTGCCGGCCGTCAGGGCGATGCCGGTTCGAGCCGCTTCTACCTGTCGCTGGAAGACAGCCTGATGCGCATCTTCGCCTCCGACCGCGTGAAGAACTTCATGAAAGCCCTGGGCATGCAGCCGGGCGAAGCGATCGAGCACCGTATGGTGACCAACGCGATCGAGAAGGCGCAGCGCAAGGTTGAAGGCCGCAACTTCGACATCCGTAAGCAACTGCTCGAGTTCGACGACGTCAACAACGAACAGCGTAAAGTGATCTATCACATGCGTAACACGTTGCTGGCCGCTGACAACATCGGTGAAACCATCGCCGACTTCCGTCAGGACGTGCTCAACGCTACCGTCAGCGCGCACATTCCGCCGCAATCGCTGCCAGAGCAGTGGGACGTGGCCGGTCTGGAAGCGTCGATCGAAAGCGATTTCGGCGTGAAACTGCCGATCCAGCAATGGCTCGACGAAGACGATCACCTGTACGAAGAAACCCTGCGCGAGAAGCTCATGACCGAGCTGATGGCGGCGTACAACGAGAAGGAAGATCAGGCCGGTGCCGAGGCGCTGCGCTCGTTCGAGAAGCAGATCGTCCTGCGCGTACTCGACGACCTGTGGAAAGACCACCTGTCGACCATGGATCACCTGCGTCACGGCATTCACCTGCGTGGCTATGCGCAGAAGAACCCGAAGCAGGAATACAAGCGCGAGTCGTTCACGCTGTTCTCCGAGCTGCTCGATTCGATCAAGCGCGACTCGATCCGCGTGCTGTCGCACGTTCAGGTGCGTCGCGAAGATCCGGAAGCCGAAGAGCAACGCCTGCGTCAGGAAGCCGAAGCACTGGCGGCGCGCATGCAGTTCGAACACGCCGAAGCGCCTGGGCTGGATCAGCCGGAAGCGTTGGGTGAAGAGGTCGATGTGGCACTGGCCACCGCCGCTGCCCCTGTGCGCAACGAGCAGAAGCTGGGCCGCAACGAGCTGTGCTACTGCGGTTCGGGCAAGAAATACAAGCATTGCCACGGGCAGATCCAGTAAAACCCGTTTCAATCGCTGAACACCCCGCGCCGCGACCGGCTCCTGCCGTCGCGGCGTTTTGCCATTTATCCCACCGTCCTTTCCCGTGGCGGTGCTGACATCATTGAGTAAGGAGCGCATTCATGGCTGTTGGTCTTGGTCCTTTGCCAACGTTGCACCCGGTTGCCGGTTTTGAACTCGGTATCGCCTCGGCCGGCATCAAGCGCCCGGGGCGCAAGGATGTAGTGGTGATGCGCTGTGCTGAAGGTTCGACCGTGGCTGGCGTGTTCACCCTGAACGCGTTCTGCGCCGCGCCGGTGATCCTGGCGAAAAAGCGCGTGCACAATGCCGTGCGTTATTTGCTGACCAATACCGGCAATGCCAACGCCGGTACCGGCGAGCCTGGTTTGGCGGCTGCCGAGCGCACCACGGCTAAGTTGGCCGAGCTGACCGGCGTCGATGCCAGCCAGATTCTGCCGTACTCCACTGGCGTGATCGGCGAGCCGCTGCCGGTCGAGAAGATCGAAGGCGCGCTGCAAGCCGCGCTGGACGACCTGTCGGAGAACAACTGGGAAGCCGCGGCCACCGGCATCATGACCACCGACACGCTGCCCAAGGGCGCCAGCCGCCAGTTCGAGCATGATGGCGTGACCATCACTGTCACCGGCATCAGCAAAGGCGCCGGCATGATTCGCCCGAACATGGCGACCATGCTCGGTTACATCGCCACCGACGCCAAAGTCTCCCGCGAGGTGCTGCACAACCTGATGCTCGATGGCGCCAATAAGTCGTTCAACCGCATCACCATCGACGGCGACACCTCGACCAACGATTGCTGCATGCTGATCGCCACTGGCAAGGCCGCGCTGCCCGAGATTACCCGCGCTGAAGGCGAGCTGTTCGCCAAGCTGAAACAGGCGGTATTCGAAGTGTGCATGGACGTCGCCCAGGCCATCGTGCGTGACGGCGAAGGCGCGACCAAGTTCGTCACCGTTGAAGTGAACGGCGGCGGCAACCACCAGGAATGCCTGGACGTCGGTTACACCGTGGCCCACTCGCCGCTGATCAAGACCGCGCTGTTCGCCTCTGACCCGAACTGGGGCCGTATCCTCGCTGCCGTGGGCCGTGCCGGCGTGCCGGACCTGGACGTGAGCAAGATCGACGTGTTCCTCGGCGACGTGTGCATCGCCAGCCGTGGCGCTCGCGCAGCGACCTACACTGAAGCACAGGGGGCGGCGGTGATGCAGCAGGAAGAAATCACCATTCGCATCGAACTGGGTCGCGGCGATTGCAGCGAAACCATCTGGACCACCGACCTGTCGCATGAGTACGTGAAGATCAACGCTGAATACCGTACTTGATTCAAGGTGTGGGAGTGGGCTGCCGGCCTCTTCGCGGGCAAGCCCGCTCCCACAGTGATTGCGGTCGTTCACAAATGCCGTGTACACCACCAAAACCTGTGGGAGCGGGCTTGCCCGCGATGACGGACGACCAGACGCCAGACATTCTGGATTGTTTCCCTGACGAAAAGGCGCCACACCATGTCCCTGCACCTGATCATCGGCGATAAACTGCTTTCCTCCTGGTCCCTGCGTGCGGCACTGGCGCTGGACCTGACCGGCGCACCCTACAGCGAAGAGCTGATCAAGCTCGGCAAGCCCGACACCCGCGAGCGCCTGCTCAAGCATTCGCCGACCGGCAAGGTGCCGCTGCTGCAAACCACCCGTGGCACCATCGCCGATTCGCTGGCCATTGCTGAGTACCTCGCCGAACAGTTTCCGTCCGAGCAACTCTGGCCGAGCGATACCTTCGCCCGCGCCCAGGCCCGCTCGGCCTGCGCACAAATGCACAGCGGCTTCTTCGCCATGCGTAACCACATGCCGTTCAACCTCAGCCAGGACGCGCCGCTGAACCCGGTGCCGCCAGAAGTAAAGGTCGATATCGAACGCATGCTCGCGCTATGGGCCGAATGCCGCGCGGCAGCGACGGAAGAGGGGCCTTACCTGTTCGGTCGTGTCAGTCTTGCCGACGCCTTTTTCGCGCCGATCGCCGTGCGCCTGCGCACCTATCAGGTGAAGTTGCCGGCAGTCGACGAAGCCTATGTTGAAACCATCTACCAATTGCCCGCCTTCAAAGCGTGGCAAAAGGCTGGACTGGAGGAATTGAACCCGTGAAACGCGTCCACGTCGCCGCTGCCGTCATCCGTGACAGTGCCGGCAAAATTCTTATCGCCCGCCGTGCCGACACCCAGCATCAGGGCGGCTTGTGGGAATTTCCCGGTGGCAAGGTCGAGGCTGACGAATCAGTCCAATCGGCACTGGCTCGCGAGCTGCACGAAGAGCTGGGCATCGTCGTTGATGCTGCCCGGCCGCTGATCAAGGTTCGCCACGATTACCCGGACAAACAGGTGTTGCTGGATGTCTGGGAAGTCTCAGCGTTCAGTGGTGAACCTCACGGCGCTGAAGGCCAGCCACTGGCCTGGGTCAGCGCCAAAGAGTTAATCAACTACGAGTTCCCGGCGGCCAATCAGCCGATCGTCGCGGCAGCGCGCTTGCCTGCCGAATACCTGATCACACCGGAAGATCTGGAAGGCCCGGCACTGTTGCGCGGCATCCAGAAGGCGATCGCCGGCGGCATCAAATTGATCCAGCTGCGCGCACCCAACGGCTACGACCCGAAATACCGTGATCTGGCGGTGGATGCGGTGGGCCTGTGCGCCGGCAAGGCGCAGTTGATGATCAAAGGGCCTTTCGAATGGCTCGGCGATTTCCCGTCTGCCGGCTGGCACATCACCGCAGCCCAACTGCGTAAATACGCAGCGGCAGGACGTCCGTTGCCAGCCGAGCGCTGGCTCGCGGCGTCGTGCCATAACGCCGAAGAACTGGCGCTGGCCGAGCAGATGGGCGTCGACTTTGTCACCCTGTCCCCGGTGCAGCCGACGCTGACGCACCCGGATGCACAGCCGTTGGGGTGGGAGCAGGCGCAGGCGTTGATCGACGGTTTCAGTAAACCGGTGTTTCTGCTCGGTGGAGTAGGGCCGGCGGAACGCGAGAAAGCCTGGGGTGTTGGGGCTCAGGGTGTGGCGGGGATTCGGGCGTTCTGGCCTGATTCTCTATAGCAGCTACTGGCTCTATCGCGAGCAGGCTCACTCCTACAATGACCGCGTTTCAACTGAAGAAATACGGTCACTGTGGGAGCGAGCCTGCTCGCGAAGGCGCCCTGACAGGCGCTACTTTCCTTCAGGTTTTGCAGCCGGCTGCCACAAAATCTCCGCCACCCCTTGCCGCCGCGCAATCAACCGCGCCACAACAAACAGCAAGTCCGACAACCGATTGATATACGCCAGGCCAACTCCGGCCAATGGCTCCAGCGCATTCAAATGCTGACAGCGGCGTTCGGCACTGCGCGCCAGACTGCGGCAGACATGTGCCTGCGCAATCAGCATCGAACCACCCGGCAAGATGAAATTCTCCAGCGGCCCCAGCTCTTCATTCCACACATCGATGGCCGCTTCCAGCCGCTCTATTTCGGCCTCGTTCAACGCCTGATATTCCGGCATCGCCAATTCGCCACCGAGGTCGAACAGGCGGTGCTGACACGGCGCCAACACGTCGATGATTTCATTCAGTCCCGGATGCACTTCGCGCTCGGCGAGCAAACCGGCGAGCAACACGCCGACCTGACTGTTCAGCGTATCGACCTCGCCGATCGCCTCGATGCGCGGGTGATCCTTGGGGACGCGACGGCCGTCACCGAGGCCGGTTTCGCCTTTGTCGCCGGTGCGGGTGTAGATCTTCGACAAGCGAAAGCCCATGGGTTACCTCGGTAGTGAATTGGTTTCGGTGGTCAACGGCGCAGGCTGCACCAGCGGCAGACGTAGAGTGAAGCAAGTGCCCTGGCCGGGCGCCGACTGCACTTCCATCTGGCCTTTGTGATTGTTGGTGATGATGAAGTACGACACCGACAGGCCAAGGCCGGTGCCCTGGCCGATTTCCTTGGTGGTAAAGAACGGCTCGAAGGTACGCTTGCGCACGTTCTCGCTCATGCCGATGCCGTTGTCCTCGACCTGAATCTCGGCCCACGGCGGATTGAGTCTGGTGCGCAGAATGATCCGGCCCGGCTCGCTGTCGTCTTCGCGCTGATGAATCGCCTGCGCGGCGTTTTTCAGCAGGTTGAGCAACACCTGTTCCAACTCGTTGGCGGTGCCCGGGACCGGACCGAGGGCAGGGTCGAACTGACGAATGATCGCCTGGCCCTTGAAGTCGAAGCCGATGGCCAGGTCGAAGTCGTTACCGGCGATTTCCACGGCTTGATCAATCAATGCCGGCAGATCGCACGGCGCCATTTGCCGTGTGCTGCGGCGGCTGAAGCTGAGCATGTGCGTGACGATTTTCGCCGCGCGGGCGCCGGCCTGTTGAATGCCGTCGAGCAATTGCGGGACTTCGCGGCCTTGCAGGTAGCGGTTCACCGTGTCCAGTTCGATACCCAGTTGTTCGGCGGTCTCGATGTTCTTCGGCAGATCCGCCGACAGACGCCGACGAATGTTCTGCACGTTGTGCAGGATCGCGCCGAGCGGGTTGTTGATTTCATGGGCCATGCCGGCCGCAAGTCCACCGACGGAGAGCATTTTCTCCGACTGCACCATCATTTCTTCCAGCGACAGACGCTGGGTGATGTCGTCGATACGGATCACCACGCCACGCCCGGCACCGCCCATCAGCGGATAAAACGTCAGCGCATAATGCTTGGGTTCATCGTCCTTGAACCAGGTCACCCGATCGACTTTGGCCACGGTGTGCTGTTCGACGGTGGCCTTGAGCTGCGGCAAAAACGGCTTGAGCGGTTCGAAGGCGAGGAAGATCGGCTGATTCAGCGCCTCGTCCAGGCGCGTGCCGGAGAGCGCGCTGGCCTCTTGGTTCCACTGGGTGACGTAGAGCTGCTCGTCGAGGGCGATCAGCGCCGAGGGCATCGAGTCGATGATGCTGTTGAGGTAATTCTGGAAGCCGGTGAGTTTCTTCTCGATCTTGCTGCGCACTTGGACTTCCAGCTCCAGTTTGCGGTTGGTGTGGCGGGTTTCCTCGGCCAGCCCCTGGGCCTGATCGTAGGCGGCCTGTGAGTCGTCGCGTGCGCGTTTGAGCTGCTGCTCGCGGGCTTCGATGCGCGAAAGCATGGTGTTGAACGCCTCGGCCAGACTGCCGATTTCGTCGTGGTTGCCGCGCGCGGCGCGCAGGGCGTAGTTCTCTTCGCGGGTGACCTGGCGGGACAATTCCTCCAGCTGGTGAATCGGCCGGGTAATCAGGCGCTTGATCTGCCGGGCGATGACCAGCCACAGCAGTACGCTGAAGATCAGGATGCCGAGGCTGGCGGTCAGAGTGCCGGTGTAGAACGCCATCGGCAGTTCGCTGCTGGCGACCAGCAACAGATGCCCCGGCGCGGCACCGGGGCGTGGCAGGGTGATCAGTTGGTTGCTGCGAAACTCGGTGAGTTGCCAGGCTTCGACGTGGCGGTAGCGCTCGGGGAGACTGAGTTTCTCGCCGCGCTGCACTTGCGCCAGGCGTTCACCCTTGCCGTCATACAGGGCGGCGGCGCGCAGTGGTGAATAACTGTCGAGTTCCTTGAGCAGGCGCTCGGCGCTGCGCGGCGACTCCAGCGCATCGCTGACCAGACTCGGATTGGCGATCAGCCGGCCGATGGTCTGCAGGGCCTGAGGCGCCATGCTTTCCTGAGAAATGTAGTAGGCGGCGCTGATAAAGGTCAGGTTGGCGACCAGCAGAACCGTGGTCAACAACACCAGCAGGGCAGCCAGCAGTTTCTGGCCGACCGGCAGGTTTTCAAGGCGCTGGCGCAATGGCATCAGGTTTATCGCAGCAGAGGAACAAGTGGTCAGCCTAGCGGCTGCTCAGTCGCTGGGCAATCCACGCTTGCGCAGATGAGCGATCAGGCGTTGCTGCAACTGGTGCAGATGCGGCAGATGCAACTGATGGCGCTCGGCGATTTTGCAGGCGTAGCCCAACAGATAGCTGATTTCGGTGCGGCGCTGGTTGGCGACGTCCTGATACATCGAAGAGTAATTGGCGGCGGTGGCGTGGATCACTCGTTCGACTTCCGCTTGCAGATTGTCCGCCGCAGCAGGTTGGCCGCAGCGTTCGAGCAGTTCGGTCAATTCGGCGCAGAGTGTGGCAACTTCGCAGTGATGCTCGCTGAGCCCGCCGTTGCGGCAATCGTGGAGAACGGTCAGCGGGTTGATCGCGCAGTTCAGCGCCAGTTTGCGCCACAGGCGAGTAAGGATGTCGGCGCTCCATTCATGGGGAATGTTCGCCGCTTGCAGATCGTCCAGCCAGACCGGCGCCAGCGGATTTGCGCCATCGCCCAGCCAGTTGAACCCGTGACCGGCGAACACTACGCGCCAATCGCCGTCACGGAACGCACCCTCGGTGCTGGAGGCGCTGATGCAGCGCGCCTGCGGCACCCGCGCGGCGACGGCGTCCTGACTGCCGAGGCCGTTCTGCAGCAGGATCAGTTCGGCGTCTGGCGCGAGGCGGGAAGCGAGGCGGGCGACGGCCTCTTCGGCGTCATAGGCCTTGCACGCAACCAGCAATCGGCGAATCGGCTCGGGGCTGTCCGGGGTTTCGCCGGGAACTGCATAGGTATGAGCTTGTCCGTTTTCTACCAGAGTCAATCCGCCCACTGCCTCGTAGCTTTGCAATCGCGCCGCATCACGCAGGATCAGGCGCACCGGCAAGCCGGCGCGAGCCAGACGTGTCGCCCAGAGTGTGCCGAGGCTGCCGGCGCCAAGTACGTGCCAGGTGGTCGACATCAGTTTTTTGCTCGATTGCTTGCAGGCATGTGCGGCTCGCCGTATCGGTAGGAAAAGACCCGTTATAATGAGCCCGATTTTAACCGCAAGCCAAGCGCGCTCCATGCACATCGAGCGCGCCTTTTTATTGGAGAGATTACATGCCGTCGTTCGACGTGGTATCCGAACTGGACAAACACGAACTCACCAACGCGGTCGAGAACGCCGTGAAGGAACTCGATCGTCGTTATGACCTGAAAGGCAAAGGCAGCTTCGAGTTCAAGGAAAAAGACCTGACCGTCAGCCTCACCGCCGAAGCCGCTTTCCAGCTCGAAGCGATGATCGAAATCCTCAAGCTGGCGCTAACCAAGCGCAAGATCGACGTGCAGTGCCTCGAGGTCAAGGACGCCTACGCTTCGGGCAAACTGATGAAGCAGGACGCCATCCTCAAGGAAGGCATCGACAAAGAGCTGGCAAAGAAAATCGTCGGCCACATCAAGGAAGCCAAGCTCAAGGTCCAGGCTGCCATTCAGGGCGAGCAGGTGCGTGTCACCGGCAAGAAGCGCGACGACCTGCAGGAAGCCATCGCGGCGCTGCGTGCCAAGGAATTCGGCATGCCGCTGCAGTTCAACAACTTCCGCGACTAAGCTTGGTCTGAAGGCTATGTGGGAGCGAGCCTGCTCGCGAATGCGGTGTTTCATTCAGCGAAAAGTTGACTGACACGCCGCATTCGCGAGCAGGCTCGCTCCCACAGTTGTTTTGAATACACCCCGGGAAGCCGGAAATCAGGAGATAGAACATGGATTTGAATGCGGAAGTGGACCACCTGGTCAAGGCGTCCCAGGCGTGGATCCCGATGATCATGGAATACGGCAGCCGCGTACTGCTGGCAGTGATTACCTTGGCCATCGGCTGGTGGCTGATCAACAAGGTCACGCAAAAACTCGGCGGTCTGCTCGCTCTGCGCAATGCCGACCTCGCGCTGCAAGGCTTTATCAGCAGCCTGGCCAACATCATTCTCAAGGTGTTGCTGATTGTCAGCGTCGCGTCGATGATCGGCGTCGAAACCACCTCGTTCGTCGCGGCCATCGGTGCTGCGGGTCTGGCGATTGGCTTGGCCTTGCAGGGCAGCCTGGCGAACTTCGCTGGCGGCGTGCTGATTCTGCTGTTCCGTCCGTTCCGTATCGGTGACTGGATCGAAGCCCAAGGTGTAGCGGGCACCGTCGACAGCATCCAGATTTTCCACACCGTGCTGCGTACCGGCGACAACAAGACCATCATCCTGCCCAACGGCAACCTGTCGAACGGCATCATCACCAACACCAACCGCCAGCCAACCCGCAAAGTCGTGTTCGATGTGGGCGTGGATTACGAAGCGGATCTGCAGAAGGCCCGTCAGGTATTGCTGGATCTGGCCAAGGATCCCCGCGTCATGCAGGACCCGGAGCCACAGGCAGTGATTTCGACATTGGGCGACAGTTCGATCACTGTTTCCCTGCGCGTATGGGTTAAAACTGCGGACTATTGGGATGTGATGTTCATGTTCAATGAACAGGCGCGAGATCGTTTGAAGGCTGCCGGGATTGATATTCCATTTCCGCAGCGGGTTATACGCGTAGTGCAGGAATCTGCCACGCAGTAAGCGTCTTTGAAGTTGGCTTGGCAGTCAGCAACTAATATAAAACCCGAGCAGTGTGCACACTCTCGGGTTTTTTTGGCGCGATAAAACTATGCTGGCTAATAAGTAGCTGGCTAATGTTTGTCTGTTTGATCAGTTATTCATCCATAAAAAAAACCGCCCTCCTGATTCAGGCGGGCGGTTTTGTTAGAGCAGAGCTCTACAGTACGTCAGCTTCGCAACCTTATTACAGGATGCTCAGTGGATATTCAACGATCAAACGCAGGTCGTTGTTATCACCACCGTTGTAAGAAGTGTTGGAGCGATACCAGGCGCTACGCAGGCGGAAAGACAAGTCTTTCGCTGGACCGTTTTGCATAACGTATTTGGATTCGAAGTCCAGTTCGTGCTCTTTGCCCTCTTCAGCGCCGGTGCTGATGTTGTCACCTTTGATGTAACGGGTCATGAAGCTCAGACCAGGTACGCCGAAGGTAGCCATGTTCAGGTCATAACGGCCCTGCCATGAACGCTCGTCTGCACCGTTGAAGTCAGAGTACTGCACGGAGTTGGCGAGGAAGATCGTGCCGCCGCCGTCCACGCCGTACACGTAACCGGTGTCACCGCTGGAGCGCTGGTGGGCGAGGGTGAATTTGTGCGCGCCGATGCTGTAAGCAGCGCTAAGGGACCAGATGCGGTTGTCGATGTCGCCGGACAGGTCTTGACCCTGGCTCTTGCTCTTGTACCCGTTGAAATCGAAGTTCAGCGACTGTTCGTCGTTGATCGGCAGGGTGTAGTTCAGATTGACGTATTGCTTCTTGAAGTGGTCTTCCACGTCGGATGCTGCAACACCGGCGACAAAACTGTCGGTGAACTGATAGGTAGCACCGGCGATGTCAGCGGATTTCAGGCCACCTTCAACGATGGAGTCACGACCCATCTGGCTTTGCGCGCTCAGCGCGGTAAAGCGACCTGCGCTCAGTTCCAGGCCCGGGATCTCTTTGGATACGAGCATGGTGCCGGTAGCGGTCTCAGGCAGCAAGCGGCTGTCGTCGGTGGAAAAAACCGGGCTGGCGACAAACTGGTTACCGTATTTCAGGACAGTGTCGGAAAGACGGAACTTGACTGCTCCACCGCTTTTCGACTGAGTATCTTCAGCTCTGCCGTCGCTATCGGGAGCGAACAGACCGTTGCCAGTGCGGCCGCGTCCAGTGTCCAGCTTGATGGAGCCAAGACCGAAAGCGTCAACACCTACACCGATGGTGCCTTGGGTGAAGCCGGACTCGTAAATGGCATGCATGCCAATACCGGTTTCTTCACGATAGCCCTGGCGCTCACCCGACGGGCTGCTTTTCAGGTTTTCGTTCTTGAAATCACGGTTCATATACAGCATGCGAGTCTTGACGCTGAAGCTGCTGTCTTCAACAAAACCTTTCGATTCATCTTGAGAAGACGCCATTGCGAACTGCGAGGTGCCTGCTGCAACAGCCAGGGCGATCATGCTCCACTTCATCACGCGCATCGTGATTTGCTCCTTTGGTTTTTAGAAGAGTACTGCCGTCCCACCTGTTTTATTATCTGGGCGGCTCTTTCTTTTTGTGTCGGCGCAAACTTATATCACGCCGACATTGTTGGCGATACTTGCGAAATCAACCTTTCAGCTTCTTTACGGCGTTGTCGCAGAAGGAGCGCTGGATGTCGCAAATCCACAGTACCGATGCAACCGGGCTGACAACTTTATCGCTGTTTCCGGGCCTTTTTGCATCGCTAAAAAAGAGTCCCTGGCAAAACACTTGAATCTCCATCGGGCAACCCTGCCACTGTTTTTATTGGCTTCAGGCGACCACTTCCAGTGGTGCGCTTATAGTCCATACCTTTACGAATGCAACAAGCGTGCACAAACCGCAAAAACGCTGCGGTTATTTTCCTGTGTGCAGCTCTCAGATGTGAAAACCTTGTGAAAACGGGGTCTCGGGGCTGTTTTGTTACGGGCTTGACGACGATCCCCCAATGGTGTTGCAACGCACCAAAGACGCGCAGGACAACCAAAAACGTTACCGGTTCACCCCGCATTGAGTATTTGGCGGATGCCCGACCCACTGAGCGTAGACGTGTTGTGCAGTTTTGGTGCAAAAAAATCACAATCGGGCCCGAGTAAAACTGGCGCCGCCCGATTCGAGGGTCGACAGATCAGGGGTTTTCATGCGGATCTTCACGTCAAGGCTCATGTCCGGGGCTGTATTGGTGCGTCGGCGAGATAAATGTCTTATGTCGGCGCGCTTACTGAATTACTGTCGGAGGGAAGCGTGAAGCCCGCTGCATTCGCAGGTATGCTGCCGTTCTGTCGCTTGGCGCGCTGCTTTCACGGCGCCGCCGCTAAGCTGAGTCATAGGATCAGCGGGAGTGCTCACAGTGTTTGCTTTGGATTCACGACTTCAACAGGACGCCCTGGTCATCGGCGACTTTCCGTTGTGCCGGCTGTTGCTGTCCAACGACAGCAATTACCCTTGGTTCATCCTGGTACCTCGTCGCGAGGATATCAGCGAGTTGTTTCAGTTGGATGTCGCCGATCAGCAACAGCTATGGCGGGAAACCACCACCCTTGCCGAGTTACTCAAGGATTCGTTCGACGCCGACAAGCTGAACGTGGCAACCCTGGGTAACGTTGTCAGTCAGTTGCACATGCATGTCATTGTGCGTAAACGCGACGACGCCGCTTGGCCGGCGCCGGTCTGGGGCAGGCACCCGGCCAAGCCGTACAGCGCGGAACAGGTAGCAGCCATTCGCGAGCGCTTGCGTCTGGTGCTGACCGAAGAATTCACCTTTGTGGAGGGCTGAGTCATGAGCCTTGAAGAACGCGTTACCGATCTGGAAAGCCGTCTGGCCTTTCAGGATGACACCATTCAGGCTTTGAACGATGTGCTGGTGGCCCAGCAGAGAGTCATCGAGCGCCTGCAATTGCAGATGGAGGCGCTGATCAAGCGTCACGAAGAAATGGTCGGGCAGTTCGGTGCTTTTGAAGAAGATGCGCCACCGCCGCATTATTGAGCCATTCGGCAGGCATAAAAAAACCGCGAACAGCCAGGCTGTTCGCGGTTTTTTTGCTTTGGATCAGCGACGCGGCAGAGCGGCGATCACGTCCTCGGCTTGCAGGCCCTTGTCGCGGTTCATCACCGAGAACTCGACGCGCTGGCCTTCAACCAGAACACGGTGGCCTTCGCCACGAATGGCGCGAAAGTGCACGAAAATATCATCGCCGGAATCCCGGGAGATAAACCCGAAACCCTTGGAAGTGTTGAACCACTTCACGGTGCCGGTATCGCGATTGCTCATGTCATAGGTAGTCGGCGCAGCGGCCGGTGACGATTTGTAGAAGCTGACAGCCAAATGCAGCAGCACGGCAACCAGGGCGATCACCAGGCTGAACAACACCGCCGGCTGGCCAGCGATGACCGGCATCGGCGCGATCAGGGTCAAAGTTTGCAGGACGACAGTCAGTACCAGAAGGGCGCTGACCAGATTTTGCAGATGCTGGCGCGGGCCTTTGTTCCAGTAGGGAATCACTGGAGCGATGACCAGGTTCAGCAGGCCGAAAAAGGCCAGGTAAAGTGCATCGGGCTGTTGCAGGTAAGGAACGGCTTCGGCTTTCAGGCTGGGTATGAACGACAGCAGCAAGGCTGCTGCGCCCATTAGCAGGTGGACGATTTTCAACATTTTGATTGGCTCACGTTATGACGGCTCACAAGGAAGAGCTGAAGGCGCACGGTTCGCTTCAGGACAAAATAAGAGGCGGTGGACACGTACACGGCATCAGCCTATGCGCAACGCCCCGGAAAATAGGGCATGGCGACACACTGCCTATTTAACAGCAAAGCCTGCGGCTACTCAAATCAGCCCGGCCAGCGGCAGAGAAACGGTCGATTTGTCGCAGTCAGATCACGGATTGATAGCTGCGAGCGGGCGCTTGCCTTGCTAAAGTGGGGCTGAACCTGCTGGATGAATTCAATCACTGTTAGGGGGTAAGCATGGCAATTGATATCGGTATCAGTGAAGAAGACCGCAAATCCATCGTCGAAGGGCTGTCGCGACTGCTGTCGGACACCTATGTGCTGTATCTGAAAACCCATAACTTTCACTGGAACGTCACCGGCCCGATGTTCCGCACGCTGCACCTGATGTTCGAAGAGCAGTACAACGAGCTGGCGCTGGCCGTCGATTCGATCGCCGAGCGTATCCGTGCGTTGGGCTTCCCGGCGCCGGGTGCCTACGCGACCTACGCGCGTCTTTCTTCTATTAAAGAAGAAGTCGGTGTACCGAGCGCCGAAGACATGATCAAGCAATTGGTCGAAGGCCAGGAAGCGGTGACCCGTACCGCGCGCGGTATCTTCCCGCTGCTGGACAAGGTCAGCGACGAGCCGACCGCCGATCTGCTGACCCAGCGCATGCAAGTGCACGAGAAAACTGCGTGGATGCTGCGCGCGCTGCTCGAGGAATGACCCGGCCGCTGCGGACGGCGTGAGGTCGTCCGCATGCTCTCCAGACTCTTACCGTTGTCGTTGGCTTATCCTACGAGGCTGGTCAACAAGTCGTATGGCGCTAACTTTGTCACTGGGTTTTTATGAAGGCGCAGGATGTTGCCTTATAAATCAGCAGTCATGGCAAAGGAGTGTCAACGCTATGGTAGAAGGAGACAGGCGAAGCGACAGGATGTCGGCTTCGCGGCACGTAATTAAAGTCGACCCGTTTGTCAGCGAGTTCGACATGAATCTGATCCGGCCGTTGTCGCGATCGATTCGCCTCAACGGTTTTGCGACCTGCCTGCGCCTGGAGCAGGTCTACTGGAATATTCTCGGCGGCATGGCCGAGGACAATCATTGTTCGGTCAGCACACTGTTATCCCACGTCGATCGCGAGGTGCATCTGCGTTACGGCGGGGTGAAGAATTTCAGTGCGCTGGTACGGGTGGTTTGTGTCATGAACGGGATCAAAGATCTCGCACCCGCCGTTTCGCGCTGAAACGGCGGTTGCAACGAGGTTGGGGGCTGTGCAGCGTTACGGCTGCACAGCCCGCATTTAATCGATATAATCCCGCGCTTTCGCCGCAAAGCCCTGCGCGCGGCAGCAATCTGATCGCCGAGACACCTCCATGCCAATGTACGATTACCAATGTGCTTCCTGTGGTCATCAGTTGGAAGCCATTCAGAAGATCAGCGACGCACCGTTGGTCGATTGCCCTGCCTGCCAGGCGCCCGAACTGAAGAAGCAGCTGTCCATGCCGGGTTTTCGCCTCAGCGGCAACGGTTGGTACGAGACCGACTTCAAGACCGGAGCCAAGAAGAATCTGGCCGGTGGCGACAAAGCTGACTAGGGTTCCAACCCTGAACGAACGACACGCGTGAGTTTCCGCCTTGCTTGATCGCGGCGGGATCTCCACCGAATTTCGAATTACGAGAAGCGAACCACACCATGATGCGCAGCCACTATTGCGGCCAACTGAACGAAAGCCTGGAAGGCCAGGAAATTACCCTTTGCGGATGGGTTCACCGTCGCCGCGACCACGGCGGGGTGATTTTCCTCGATATCCGTGATCGTGATGGTCTGGCTCAGGTGGTGTTCGATCCGGATCGCGCCGAGAGCTTCGCCGCCGCCGACCGCGTGCGTAGCGAATACGTCGTGAAGATCACCGGCAAGGTGCGTCTGCGTCCGGCCGGCGCGACCAACGCCAACATGGCCTCGGGCATGATCGAAGTGCTCGGTTACGAACTGGAAGTGCTGAACGAGTCGGAAACCCCGCCGTTCCCGCTCAACGAGTTCTCCGACGTTGGCGAGGAAACCCGCCTGCGCTATCGCTTCCTCGATCTGCGTCGTCCGGAAATGGCCGAGAAGCTGCGTCTGCGTTCGCGCATGACCACCAGCATCCGTCGCTTCCTCGACGAGAACGGCTTCCTCGACGTCGAAACGCCGATCCTGACCCGGGCCACCCCGGAAGGCGCGCGTGACTATCTGGTGCCGAGCCGTACCCACGCCGGTTCGTTCTTCGCCCTGCCGCAATCGCCGCAACTGTTCAAGCAACTGCTGATGGTGGCCGGCTTCGACCGTTACTACCAGATCGCCAAGTGCTTCCGTGACGAAGACCTGCGTGCCGACCGTCAGCCGGAATTCACCCAGATCGACATCGAGACCAGCTTCCTCGATGAAAAAGAGATCATGGGCCTGACCGAGCAGATGATCCGCAACCTGTTCAAGGAAGTGCTGAACCTGGAGTTCGGCGAATTCCCGCACATGACCTTCGAAGAGGCCATGCGCCGCTACGGTTCGGACAAGCCGGACCTGCGTATTCCGCTGGAACTGGTCGACGTTGCCGACCAGCTCAAGGAAGTCGAATTCAAGGTGTTCAGCGGCCCGGCCAACGATCCGAAGTGCCGCATCGCCGCACTGCGTGTTCCAGGCGGGGCGAGCATGCCGCGCAAACAGATCGACGACTACACCAAGTTCGTCGGCATCTACGGTGCCAAGGGCCTGGCGTACATCAAGGTCAACGAGCGTGCTGCCGGTGTTGAAGGTCTGCAATCGCCGATCGTGAAGAACATCCCTGAAGACAAGCTCAACGTGATCCTTGATCGCGTTGGCGCAGTCGATGGCGATATCGTGTTCTTCGGTGCCGACAAGGCCAAGATCGTCAGCGAAGCCCTGGGCGCGCTGCGCATCAAGCTCGGTCACGACCTGAAGCTGCTGACCTGCGAGTGGGCGCCAATGTGGGTCGTCGACTTCCCGATGTTCGAAGAGAACGACGACGGCAGCTTCTCGGCGCTGCACCACCCGTTCACTGCACCGAAGTGCACCCCGCAGGAACTCGAAGCCAACCCGGCCGGCGCACTGTCCCGTGCGTACGACATGGTGTTGAACGGCACCGAGCTGGGCGGCGGTTCGATCCGTATCCACCGCAAGGAAATGCAGCAAGCGGTATTCCGCCTGCTGGGCATCAACGAAGCGGAACAGGAAGAGAAGTTCGGCTTCCTGCTCGACGCGCTGAAGTACGGTGCACCGCCGCACGGTGGTCTGGCCTTCGGTCTGGACCGTCTGGTGATGCTGATGACCGGCGCCCAGTCGATCCGTGAAGTGATCGCCTTCCCGAAAACCCAGAGTGCTGCCGACGTGATGACGCAGGCTCCGGGCGTAGTGGATGCCAAGGCATTGCGCGAGCTGCATATTCGCCTGCGCGAAACGCCAAAGGCTGAGTAAGACGGGCCTGAAGGCGCATCTTCGGATGCGCCTTTTTTCTTTCTCAGGTCGAATTTTTCAATTGCCGGCCGCTGCCTTGGCGGGGCGGGCAAGGTTTCAAAGAGCATTCGGAGCAAGTTATGGCAGGTCATTCCAAGTGGGCAAACATCAAGCACCGCAAAGAACGTCAGGATGCCAAGAGGGGCAAGATCTTCACCAAGTGGATCCGTGAACTGACCGTTGCGGCCCGTCAGGGTGGCGGTGATCCGGGTTCCAACCCGCGTCTGCGTCTGGCTCTGGACAAGGCGTTGAGCGCGAACATGAGCCGCGACATCATCGACCGTGCCGTCGCGCGCGGTGCCGGTGCTACTGAAGCGGACAACGTTGAAGAACTGACCTACGAAGGTTACGGTCCGGGCGGCGTGGCGGTGATGGTCGAGTGCATGACCGACAACCGCAACCGTACCGCCGCAGCCGTGCGTCATGCGTTCAGCAAGTGTGGCGGCAACCTCGGCACCGACGGTTCGGTGGCCTATCTGTTCGAGCGCAAGGGCCAGATCAGTTTCGCCCCGGGTGTCGATGAAGACGCACTGACCGAAGCGGCGCTGGAAGCCGATGCCGATGACGTGGTCACCCACGAAGATGGTTCGATCGACGTGTTTACCTCGTTCACCGGTTTCTATGCGGTGCGCAACGCGCTGGAAGCGGCCGGGTTCAAGGGCGATGATGCGGAAATCGTCATGCAGCCGACCACCAGCGCCGAGCTGGATCTGGAAGGGGCGGAGAAGGTGCTCAAGCTGATCGACATGCTTGAGGACCTGGATGACGTGCAGAACGTCTACTCCAACGCGGATATCCCGGAAGACGTCGCCGCTCAGCTTGGCTGATGTAAATAGAAAGGTTGCAGTTTTTTGCTGGCTCTACACTTCCTCTGTAGGAGCTGCCGAAGGCTGCGATCTTTTGATCTTTTAAAAACACAAAGATCGCAGCCTTCGGCAGCTCCTAAATGTACCCTCAGCTTTCGCATCATTTTCTGCAGGCTTTATGACTCTAATTCTTGGTATCGACCCCGGTTCGCGCATCACCGGTTACGGGATCGTTCGCGATACCGGGCGGGGTGGCTGCATCTATGTGGCCTCGGGCTGCATTCGCACCGGCTCCGGCGAGCTGCATGAGCGTCTGCAAATCGTCTATCGCGGCGTGCGCGAAATCATCAAGACCTACGGCCCGGTGACCATGGGTATTGAAAAAGTGTTCATGGCGAAAAACGCCGACTCGGCGCTGAAGCTCGGACAGGCACGGGGCGCTGCGATTGTTGCCGGCGCCGAAGAATGTCTGGAAATCGCCGAGTACACCGCCACGCAAGTCAAACAGGCCGTGGTCGGCACCGGTGCGGCCAATAAAGAACAGGTGCAGATGATGGTCATGCACATGCTCAAGTTGACCAGCAAGCCGCAGATCGACGCCTCCGACGCCCTCGCGATTGCCATTTGCCATGCGCATACGCGCTCAAGCCTGCTGCCGCACGGGCTGGGAACCGCACGCAGTCGTGGCGGGCGCCTGCGTCTCTGATAGCATCAGCATCAATTTTCCTGAAAGTGGCTTTGCGGTGCCTGTGTTGCCGGCGCGCAAGCCACCTTCAATCGTCGCCAGCCCACGGCTGGCCAGCGCTCAAGGATTCAAAACGTGATTGGACGCTTGCGCGGCACCCTGGCTGAGAAACAGCCGCCGCACCTGATTCTCGATGTCAATGGCCTCGGCTATGAGGTGGAAGTGCCGATGACCACGCTTTATCGGTTGCCGTCGGTCGGTGAACCGCTGACCCTGCACACCCATTTGGTCGTACGCGAAGATGCGCAATTGCTCTATGGTTTTGCCGGCAAGCGTGAGCGAGACTTTTTCCGCGAGCTGATCCGTCTCAACGGCGTCGGGCCGAAACTGGCGCTGGCGTTGATGTCGAGCCTGGAAGTCGATGAGCTGGTGCGCTGCGTGCAATCTCAGGACACTTCGGCGTTGACCAAGGTCCCGGGGGTTGGCAAGAAGACCGCCGAGCGTCTGCTGGTGGAATTGAAAGATCGCTTCAAGGCCTGGGAAACCTCGCCGGCGATGTTCGCGCTGGTGCCGAATCAGCCGGATGGCCCGGCGCCGGTCAACAGCGCCGAGACCGATGCGGTCAGCGCGTTGATCTCGTTGGGCTACAAGCCGCAGGAAGCGAGCAAGGCGATTTCCGCGATCAAAGACAAGAACCTGAGCAGCGAAGACCTGATCCGCCGCGCTCTGAAGGGAATGATTTAAGTGATTGAAGCTGATCGTCTGATCGCCGCCGCGCACAGCCCGCGCGAGCGCGAAGAAGTCCAGGATCGGGCCATCCGCCCGGTCAGTCTGGCCGACTACATTGGCCAGCCGACCGTGCGCGAGCAGATGGAGCTGTTCATCCAGGCTGCGCGTGGCCGCAGTGAATCCCTCGATCACACCCTGATCTTCGGCCCACCGGGGCTGGGCAAGACCACGCTGGCCAACATCATTGCCCAGGAAATGGGTGTGTCGATCAAGAGCACCTCCGGGCCAGTGCTGGAACGCCCGGGTGATCTGGCCGCGTTGCTGACCAATCTTGAGCCGCACGACGTGTTGTTCATCGACGAAATCCATCGTCTGTCGCCGATCGTTGAAGAAGTGCTGTACCCGGCGATGGAAGATTTCCAGCTCGACATCATGATTGGCGAGGGGCCGGCGGCGCGTTCGATCAAACTCGATCTGCCGCCATTCACGCTGGTCGGCGCCACCACCCGCGCCGGCATGCTGACCAATCCGCTGCGAGATCGCTTCGGTATCGTCCAGCGCCTGGAGTTCTACAGCACAGCGGATCTGGCAACCATCGTCAGTCGTTCGGCGGCGATTCTCGGTCTGCCGCTGGACCCGGAAGGTTCGTTCGAGATCGCCCGTCGCGCCCGTGGCACGCCGCGAATTGCCAACCGTCTGCTGCGGCGGGTGCGCGATTTCGCTGAAGTACGCGCCAAGGGACACATCACCAAAGCGGTGGCGGATCTGGCGCTGAACCTGCTGGACGTCGACGAACACGGTTTCGATCACCAGGACCGGCGCCTGCTGTTGACCATGATCGAGAAGTTCGACGGCGGTCCGGTTGGTATCGACAGTCTGGCGGCGGCGATCAGTGAAGAGCGCCACACCATTGAAGACGTGCTCGAACCGTATCTGATCCAGCAGGGCTATATCATGCGCACGCCTCGGGGCAGGGTAGTGACTCGGCATGCCTATTTGCATTTCGGTTTGAATGTTCCGTCACGCATGGGCGAGATGCCCGTGGCAGACGAGTTTCTCGACGCCGTCGACGATTGATACACATTTGTTGGTGATTTATTCAGGGTTTGTACTGTCAGACGACGGTACTTTTGCGTTAAAGCTTTGAAACCACGAAAAACAGTTGTCTGGCCGGATTGGCAACCTGAGGAGTAAGCACTAGAGTATGCGCGCGCAAAACGGGCTTGAGCCGTTCGCACATCGTTGTCGCGTTTATTACGAGGACACCGATGCGGGCGGCATCGTGTATTACGTTAATTACCTCAAGTTTATGGAACGGGCTCGAACCGAGCGGCTACGGGAACTGGGCTTTGCCCAATCTGTGCTTGCCGGAGAGGACCTGTTGTTCGTCGTGCATTCCAGCGAAGCGCGCTATCACGCGCCGGCGCGACTGGATGACGAACTGCTGGTAAGCGCTGATGTAATCGAATTGAACCGTGCCAGCCTGCGCTTCAAGCAGCAGGTCAGGCGGGCCACGGATAATGTACTGCTCTGCGAAGGGCAGTTTTTGGTGGCCTGCGTGCGCACCGACAGTTTGAAACCCCGGGCCCTTCCCGAAGACCTGCGTGCGGCCTTCGCCGACGCGGTCGGCCCGGGTACACACTCAAAGCAGGAGATAAAGCGTGGAAGCTAACGTCGTCGACCATTCCTCCATGTGGAGCCTGGTCAGCAATGCCAGCATCGTGGTGCAGTTGGTAATGTTGACCCTGGTGGCCGCATCGGTGACCTCATGGATCATGATCTTTCAGCGCAGCAACTTGCTGCGCGCCGGTCGACGCGCCCTGGAGAGCTTCGAAGAGCGCTTCTGGTCGGGTATCGACCTGTCCAAACTGTACCGTCAGGCTGGCAGCAACCCTGATCCGGATTCGGGCGTGGAGCAGATCTTCCGTGCCGGTTTCAAGGAGTTCTCCCGTCTGCGTCAGCAGCCAGGTGTCGATCCTGAAGCCGTGATGGAAGGTGTCGCTCGTGCGATGCGCGTGGCCATCTCGCGCGAAGAAGAGAAACTCGAGCAGAGCCTGCCGTTCCTCGCCACCGTCGGTTCGGTCAGCCCGTACATCGGTCTGTTCGGTACCGTGTGGGGGATCATGAACTCCTTCCGCGGTCTGGCCAGCGCTCAGCAAGCGACCCTCGCCACCGTTGCTCCGGGTATCGCCGAAGCCCTTATCGCCACCGCGATCGGCCTGTTCGCTGCGATCCCGGCGGTCATCGCTTACAACCGTTTTGCTGCGCGCAGCGAAACCTTGCTGGGCCGCTACTACACCTTCGCCGATGAATTCCAGGCGATCCTGCACCGCAAAGTGCACACCAGCGAAGAATAAGCAGGTATTTCCCGATGGCTTTAATCGCTCGAGCTCGCAAAAAGCGCAAGCCGGTCGCCGAGATGAACGTGGTGCCCTACATCGACGTGATGTTGGTGCTGCTGGTCATCTTCATGGTGACCGCGCCGATGCTCAATCAGGGCGTGAAAGTTGATCTGCCCAAGGTTTCCAGCGAAGCCTTGCCGCAGGACAACAACACCCAGGTCCTGACCATTTCGATCAAGGCTGACAAGACCTACTACTGGAACCTTGGCAGCGAAGTCGACACCGAGAAGCAACAGGACAGGGCCATGACCCTGCCACAGATGACTGACGCGGTGACCAAGATCATTCGCGCCGGCACCGAGGGCGGCAAACGCACCCAGGTGTTCATTCGTGGTGACAAGACTGTCGACTACGGCGCCGTCATGGGCGCCATGGGCGGGTTGCAGAAAGCCGGGGTCGGTAACGTTGGTCTGATTACCGAGGCCCCCTGATGCAGCAACAGCGAGAGCCGTCCGCCTCGGAAAGCTACTTCTGGCCTAGTGTTCTGGCAATCGTCCTGCACGTGCTGGTGTTCGGCATGCTGTTCGTCAGTTTTGCCTTCACGCCCGAACTGCCGCCGGCCAAGCCGATCGTCCAGGCGACTCTGTACCAGCTGAAATCGAAAAGTCAGGCGACCACCCAGACCAATCAGAAGATTGCGGGTGAGGCGAAGAAATCCGCCGCGCGCCAGACCGAAGTCGAACAGATGGAACAGAAAAAGATCGAGCAGGAAGCGGTGAAGGCGGCGGAACAAAAGAAAGAGGAAGCGGCTCAAAAGGCCGAGGAAGCCAAGAAGGCCGACGAGGCGAAAAAAGCCGACGAGGCGAAAAAGGCTGATGAAGCCAAGAAAGCCGACGACGCGAAGAAAGCCGAAGCGAAAAAGGCCGAAGAGAAACAATTGGCTGATATAGCCAAGAAGAAGGCCGAAGACGAAGCGAAGAAGGCTGCTGAGGAGGAGGCGAAGAAAGCCGCTGCCGAAGAAGCCAAGAAGAAGATCGTCGAAGACGCGAAGAAGAAAGCCGCCGAAGACGCCAAGAAGAAAGCTGAAGCTGAAGAGGCGAAGAAGAAAGTCGCCGAAGACGCGAAGAAGAAAGCTGCTGCCGATGCTGCGAAGAAGAAAGCGCAGGAAGCGGCACGCAAATCCGCCGAAGACAAAAAGGCCCAGGCCCTGGCAGATCTGCTTTCCGACACGCCGCAGCGTCAGCAGGCCCTGGCCGATGAGCAGGGTGACGAGGTTGCCGGCAGTTTCGATGACCTGATTCGCGCTCGCGCAGCAGAAGGCTGGGCTCGTCCTCCTTCGGCGCGCAAAGGCATGACGGTCGTGCTGCAAATCGGCATGTTGCCGGACGGCACGGTGACTTCGGTCAGCGTGGCCAAGTCCAGTGGTGACGGTCCGTTCGATGCTTCGGCAGTCGCGGCAGTGAAGAATATTGGACGTTTGACAGAAATGCAGGGAATGAAGCCGAGCGATTTCGCTCCGTATCGTTCATTCAAGATGACATTCACACCTGAGGATCTAGCCTTGTGAGAAACCTTCTTCGAGGAATGCTGGTCGTGATCTGCTGCATGGCAGGGATCGCGGCGGCAGATGAAAAGAACATTCTGGTCACCAGCGGCAGCGACCGGGCTACTCCGATCGCCGTCGTACCGTTCGGCATGCAGGGCGGCGCCGTGCTGCCGGATGACATGGCTGAAATCATTGGCAACGATTTGCGCAACTCGGGCTATTACTCGCCGATTCCGAAAGCCAACATGATCAGCCAGCCAAGCCAGCCGAGCGAAATCATCTTCCGTGACTGGAAGGCGGTGGGTGCTCAGTACATGATGGTCGGCAGCATCGCTCCAGCGGGCGGTCGCCTGCAGGTGCAGTGGGCGCTGTTCAACGTCGCCACCGAGCAGAAAGTGGCGGACGGCAGTGTTTCCGGTACGACCGACCAGATCCGTGACATGGCGCACTTCATCTCCGATCAGTCTTTCCAGAAGCTGACCGGCATTGAAGGTGCCTTCTCGACGCGCCTGCTGTACGTGACGGCCGAGCGTTTTTCCGAGAAGAACACCCGTTACACCCTGCAACGCTCCGACTATGACGGTGCCCGCGCAGTGACTCTGCTGCAATCGCGCGAGCCGATTCTGTCGCCGCGTTTTGCACCGGACGGCAAGCGTATCGCCTACGTGTCGTTCGAGCAGAAGCGTCCGCGTATCTTCATGCAGAACATCGACACCGGTCGCCGTGAGCAGATCACCAACTTCGAAGGCCTCAACGGCGCGCCAGCCTGGTCGCCGGATGGCAATCGCCTCGCGTTCGTTCTGTCGAAAGACGGTAACCCGGACATCTACGTAATGAACCTCGGTTCGCGTCAGATCAGCCGCGTAACCAATGGCCAGGGCATCAATACCGAACCGTTCTGGGGCAAGGATGGCTCGACCATCTATTTCACCTCGGACCGTGGCGGCAAGCCGCAAATCTATAAAACCAGCGTCGGTGGCGGTGGTGCCGAGCGTGTGACGTTCGTGGGCAACTACAACGCCAACCCGAAACTTTCGGCTGATGAAAAGACTTTGGTGATGATTCATCGTCAGGATGGCTTCACCAATTTCAAGGTGGCAGCTCAGGATCTGCAGCGGGGTAGTGTAAAGATCCTCACTGATAGCACTCTGGACGAGTCACCTACTGTTGCGCCCAACGGCACCATGGTAATCTACGCCACCCGCCAACAGGGCCGGGGAGTCTTGATGCTCGTGTCCATTAATGGACGCGTGAGGCTCCCGCTTCCTACCGCTCAAGGCGAAGTCAGAGAACCGTCCTGGTCCCCTTACCTGAAGTGAGCGGGCGCTACACGTTTTACTTAACACACTGGGGTTCATTAGGAGTTTCACGATGGAAATGCTGAAGTTTGGTAAATTTGCTGCGCTGGCTCTGGCCATGGCTGTAGCTGTAGGTTGCTCGTCCAAAGGCGGCGACAACGCCGGTGAAGGCGCTGTTGATCCAAACGCTGGTTACGGCGCAAACACTGGTGCCGTTGACGGTTCCCTGAGCGAAGAAGCTGCTCTGCGCGCAATCACCACCTTCTACTTCGAATACGACAGCTCGGACCTGAAGCCAGAAGCCATGCGCGCTCTGGACGTTCACGCCAAAGACCTGAAAGCAAACGGCGCTCGCGTTGTTCTGGAAGGCAACACCGACGAACGTGGTACTCGTGAGTACAACATGGCACTGGGCGAGCGTCGTGCGAAAGCCGTTCAGCGCTACCTGGTACTGCAAGGTGTTTCCCCAGCTCAGCTGGAACTGGTTTCCTACGGCGAAGAGCGTCCAGTTGCTACCGGCAACGACGAGCAGTCCTGGGCCCAGAACCGTCGCGTCGAACTGCGTAAGTAATTCGATATGCGAACGTGCCGTCGTGCTGTAACTGTTCTGGCTCTCAGCCTCGCGCCGCTTGCGGCGTGGGCTGCGGTTCCTGTGGTCGATGACAACTCCGGTTATAACAATAGCGGGAGCAGTTATCCGCCTGCGGGTTACGGTACGAACGGCGCCTATGCCGGGGGAGCGGCTTCGGCCCCTGCCTCGGCACAAGGCATGCTGTTCAACCAATTGCAACAGATGCAGGATCAGATCTCGCGCCAACAGGGCGTGATCGAAGAACTGCAGAATCAGGTTTCGCGCATGAAGCAGGAATCCCTGGAGCGATACCAGGATCTTGATCGGCGCATAGGATCCGGCGTTGCACCAGCCGCGACTCCCGAGAATTCTTCTGCCGGTGGCGATGCAAGTGCTGCTGCCGGTGCTGCCGCAGGCGCGGGTGCTGCTGCGGCAGCCCAGGCACCTGCCGCGGGTAGCGAACCGGCTGATCCGGCCAAGGAAAAGCTGTATTACGATGCCGCTTTCGACCTGATCAAAGCCAAGGATTTCGACAAAGCCAGCCAGGCCTTCGCCGCTTTCCTGCGCAAATACCCCAACAGCCAGTACGCGGGCAACGCCCAGTACTGGTTGGGCGAAGTGAACCTGGCCAAGGGTGATCTGCAAGGTGCAGGTCAGGCCTTTGCCAAGGTTTCGCAGCTGTATCCCAAGCACAACAAAGTGCCGGACTCGCTGTACAAGCTGGCTGACGTAGAGCGCCGCCTCGGTCACACCGACAAGGTCAAAGGCATTCTGCAGCAGGTGGTGTCCCAATATCCGGGCACTTCCGCCGCGCAGCTGGCCCAGCGTGATTTGCAGCGCATGTAAGCCTGTTCATCCGTGTTTTGAAGAAACCCGCGCTTGTCGCGGGTTTTTTCGTTAGAATTCACGCCCTTTTTCTGAAACACGCTTCTTGTGGTCTACGCGTTGGCGGGATTGCCTGAAGTGCCTGACGGAGGCGGACAGCCTGTTTAGCTGTTACGCCCGTGGCGACTATGCAAGACACATTGAGAATCACCGAAGTTTTCTACTCGTTGCAGGGGGAAACTCGGACTGCCGGGCTGCCCACGGTTTTCGTGCGCCTGACCGGTTGCCCGTTGCGTTGCCAGTACTGCGATAGCGCTTACGCGTTCAGCGGCGGCACCGTCCGTACCCTCGACGACATCCTTGAGCAAGTGGCCGGATATCGTCCGCGCTACGTTTGTGTCACCGGCGGTGAGCCGTTGGCTCAGCCGAACGCCATTCCTTTGCTTGAGCGGTTGTGTGATGCCGGTTACGAGGTCTCGCTGGAAACCAGCGGCGCCCTCGACGTATCCGCTGTCGATCCGCGTGTCAGTCGCGTCGTCGATCTGAAAACGCCGGGCTCGAAAGAAGCCCATCGCAACCGTTACGAGAACATCGAACTGCTGACCCGCAACGATCAGGTGAAGTTTGTCATCTGCTCGCGGGAAGACTATGACTGGGCGGTATCGAAGCTGATCCAGTACGGGCTTGATCGACGTGCGGGTGAAGTGCTTTTCTCCCCAAGTCATCATGACCTCAATGCCAGGGATCTGGCGGATTGGGTGGTGGCAGACAACCTGCCAGTGCGGCTGCAACTGCAGTTGCATAAATATCTATGGAATGATGAGCCGGGGCGCTGAGATGATTGAACAACTGAACACTACCGAAAAACGTGCCGTTATCCTGCTTTCGGGCGGCCTCGACTCGGCCACCGTCGTGGCGATGGCACGCGCCGAAGGCTACGCCTGCTACACCATGAGCTTCGATTACGGCCAGCGCTCGCATGCCGAATTGCACGCCGCCGCCCGCGTTGCTCGCGACCTGGGTGTGGTCGAGCACAAGGTCATCGGACTGAACCTCAATGGCATGGGCGGCTCGGCGCTGACCGACACCAGCATCGACATTCCGGAAGAGCTGGGCGAAGGCATTCCGGTGACTTACGTGCCGGCGCGCAACACGGTTTTCCTGTCGTTGGCATTGGGTTGGGCCGAAGTGCTCGGCGCCCGCGACATCTTCATCGGCGTCAATGCAGTGGATTATTCCGGCTACCCGGACTGCCGTCCCGAGTTCATCGAGTCGTTCGAGCGCATGGCCAATCTGGCGACCAAGGCTGGCGTAGAAGGCAATGGCTTCCGCATCCAGGCGCCGCTGCAGAACCTGAGCAAAGCACAGATCGTCCAGGCCGGCGTGAAGCTGGGCGTGGATTATGGCCTGACGGTTTCCTGCTATCAGGCAGACGATGACGGCCGCGCCTGCGGCAAATGCGACAGCTGCCGCCTGCGCGCAGAAGGCTTCGCGGCAGCTGGTGTGGACGATCCAACCCCTTATTTTTGATTTTTTCAAAAAAGGTGTTGAATAGTCCTTAAAAATCAGTATTATACGCGCCACCACACAGCGGGTCGTTAGCTCAGTTGGTAGAGCAGTTGGCTTTTAACCAATTGGTCGTAGGTTCGAATCCCACACGACCCACCATATTTGGCGGTTTAGAAAATCCGGAAGGCCCACGAAAGTGAGGATTTCCGGGTTTTTTTTTGCCTGCAATTCTGGCATTCAATCTTTCATTGCGGCCCGATCTGACATAGGTCAGATTCATCTTTTGTATCAACGGGATATTCTGTAGCCTTGCGCAGCTTCAACGCTGTCCCGTGCCTGATGATACTCACTCTCCCGGCGGTACCCTCTAGTGGTCCGGAGCCGGGTGTATACTCGACTTTCGCGCGAATGCGCCTGCAGGTCTTGCGAACATGACGCAGATTTCCGAACGCCTTCTGGTTCAAGCCCACCTCGACGCCAAACAGCCGAAACCGCTGACGGCAGAAGAGGAGGCTTACTACCGTTCCGCCATCGCCGCCGAGCTCAAGGCTCAGGACGCGGTGCTCGTGGCCCACTTCTATTGCGATCCGGTGATTCAGGCCCTGGCCGAAGAAACCGGCGGCTGTGTTTCCGACTCCCTGGAAATGGCCCGCTTCGGCAATGCCCATCCGGCCAAGACCGTGGTGGTCGCCGGCGTCAAGTTCATGGGCGAGACGGCAAAAATTCTCAATCCGGAAAAACGCGTGCTGATGCCGACCCTGGAGGCGACCTGCTCGCTGGACCTGGGCTGCCCGGTCGACGAGTTTTCGGCGTTCTGCGATCAGCACCCGGAACGTACTGTGGTGGTGTATGCCAACACTTCCGCCGCCGTGAAGGCTCGGGCTGACTGGGTGGTGACTTCGAGCTGCGCACTGGAAATCGTCGAAAGCCTGATGGACAACGGCGAGACGATCATCTGGGGCCCGGACAAGCACCTGGGCACTTACATTCAGCGCAAGACCGGCGCCGACATGCTGCTTTGGGATGGTGCCTGCATCGTTCACGAAGAGTTCAAGTCCAAGCAGCTCGAAGACATGAAGGCGCTGTATCCGGACGCGGCGATTCTGGTGCATCCAGAGTCGCCGACTTCGGTAATCGAACTGGCGGACGCCGTCGGTTCCACCAGCCAGTTGATCGCTGCCGCGCAAAGCCTGCCGAACAAGACCCTGATCGTCGCCACCGACCGTGGCATCTTCTACAAGATGCAGCAGCTGTGCCCGGACAAGGTCTTTATCGAAGCGCCTACCGCCGGTAACGGCGCGGCTTGCCGCAGTTGCGCGCATTGCCCGTGGATGGCCATGAACACACTTGAGCGCACGCTCAAGAGCCTGAAAGAAGGCACCAACGAGATCTTTGTCGATCCGGCGCTGATTCCCCAGGCGATTCGCCCGTTGAAGCGCATGCTCGACTTCACCCAGGCAGCGCGGATGAAGCTGGCCGGTAACGCCTGAGTGAACCCCTTGTAGGAGTGAGCCCTGTGGTGAGGGGATTTATCCCCGTTGGGTGGCGAAGCCGCCCTAAATCAAACACCGCGGCATATCAGGGATACCGCGTGGGCTCCTTTACGACTGCTACGCAGCCGGACGGGGATAAATCCCCTCACCACAGGCCGACTCTTGAGTATGGAAATTATTTGCTCTTCTTAGGGATTCGCACCACACGGGTATCCGAATAGATGTCATGCCAGGTGCGCTTCTGCTTGTCGAACAGCGACCAGAAGAACCCCAGCCCGATACACAACCACGACGCGATCGACACCATAAAGCGCAACAGCGCCTGCCACAGGCTGATGGCCGTGCCGTTGGCGTTCTGCACGCGGATCCCCCATACCTGCATGCCCAGCGTCTGCCCGCCATGGGTCCAGAACTTGGCGAAGAAGCCGAACAACACCAACAGCAGCACCGTGGAGTAGAGTGGATCGCCATCGAGCTGGCCGGCATCGGTCATCACTCGCAGACGCTCTTCGCCAATGATCGCCGCCTGGATCAACTTGTAGATGAATCCGGTGACGATCAGCAGGGCGGTGCACAGCAGGAAGTCGTAGAACATCGCCGCCAGACGACGACCGAGAGCAACGGGAGGAAAGTCCCCTTGCGGCGTGAGCAGGTGTTTCGACATGGCAGCCTCAAGGCGTGAATGGAAGCGCCATTTTACGGATTAGCGCGCACAAAAAAGCCCCTGATATCAATATCAGGGGCTTTTTCGTATCAGAAGATCAGGCTTCTGCTTGTACTTCGTCAGCCTGCATGCCTTTCTGGCCTTGCACAGCAACGAAAGTCACTTTCTGGCCTTCTTTCAGGCTCTTGAAGCCGTTGCCCTGAATGGCGCGGAAATGTACGAACAGATCCGGACCGCTTTCTGGAGTGATAAAACCAAAACCTTTCTCGTCGTTAAACCACTTGACGGTACCGCTCTGACGTGTGGACATTTCTTATTTCCTTTGACGCATAAATTGATGACAGCCCCTTTCACATGAAAGAGTACTGGAGCTGGTTGCAAGGAGTAAGAAGACGTCGAGCGGGATGTAGCTAACTTGTAGGCTACTGCCCAGGTCACGATTCCAAGCTGACCCATGCAAACACAGTGGACAAACTCTACGCCAACTACGGGAGAAAAAACAAGCCCTGCGAAGGCCCCGGTTTTACTGCTCTTCGCGGAAATTAGACGGTTCACTAGTGCAGTCTTAGACGATTGTCTGGTTCAGTTTTTTGCAGTCGTTATAAGCAACGTTCATATTCGAAACAGATGTTAAAAAACGCACTGTTTTATGGCGATTGCGTTACACATTAGTGCACGCATAACGCAATCGCGTTACTTATAGAAACAGTCGATCAACCGCGATAGTAGCGTTGTGGAACAAATGGCATTTTGCTTACAAGCATTTGCACCTTTTTCCCACGGACGATGGCCCACACAGGTGTATCGAGCGCGACGTAAGCGGTGTCAAGGTATCCCATCGCCAATGGCCCGCCCAAGGTCGGGCCGAAGCCGCCACTGCACACGCTGCCGATGATCTCGCCGGCCTCGTTGACGATTTCTGCGCCTTCACGCACCGGGGTGCGCTCCTGTGGCAGCAGGCCGACGCGTTTGCGTGCCACGCCATTTTGTTGCTGCGCGAAGATCTGCTCGGCGCCCGGGAAGCCCCCGGCCCGTGCGCCATCGGCGCGGCGTGGCTTGGAGATCGCCCACAGGAGGCTGGCTTCGATCGGTGTGGTCTCGGTGTTCATGTCATGGCCGTACAGGCACAGGCCGGCTTCCAGACGCAGCGAATCACGGGCGCCAAGGCCGATGGCCTGGACCTCTGGCTCGGCGAGCAGGGCGCGGGCTAGTTTCTCCGCTTCAGCGGCCGGTACCGAGATTTCGAAACCGTCTTCACCGGTGTAGCCCGAACGGCTGACAAAGCAGTCCACGCCCAGCAACGACACGCGGTTGAACTGCATGAACGTCATCTTCGCCACGTCCGGCGCAAGACGCGCCAGCACGGTGACGGCTGCCGGACCTTGCAGGGCGAGCAGGGCGCGCTCTTCGAACAGCGCCGTAATGGTGCACTGATCGCCGATGTGTTTTTGCAGATGCGCCAGATCCTGATCCTTGCACGCGGCGTTGACCACCAGGAACAGCTCGTCATTGCCCAGATTTGCGACCATCAGGTCGTCGAGAATCCCACCGCTTTCGTTGGTGAACATCGCATAACGCTGCATGCCCACCGGCAGGTCGATGATGTCCACCGGCACCAGGGTTTCCAGGGCATTCGCCGCATTGGCACCGGTCAGGCGAATCTGGCCCATGTGCGAGACGTCGAACAACCCGGCTTGCTCACGGGTGTGCTGGTGTTCTTTCATCACGCCGAGCGGGTATTGCACGGGCATGTCGTAGCCGGCGAACGGCACCATGCGCGCGCCGAGTTCGAGGTGCAGTGCGTGCAGCGGGGTTTTCGAGAGTTGTTCGGTGGACATGCGTGGCTCCTTTGAATTTGGGTTGCGGGTGAGAGGCAAGATCAAGAGCCCCTCACCCCAGCCCTCTCCCGGAGGGAGAGGGAGCTAGTTACGTTTGGCTGAGTTCGTAATCAGCATTCGATAATGTTGACCGCCAGGCCGCCGCGGGCGGTTTCCTTGTATTTGCTTTTCATGTCGGCGCCGGTCTGGCGCATCGTGCGGATGACTTTGTCGAGGGAGACGAAATGCTGACCGTCGCCCCGCATGGCCATGCGCACCGCGTTGATGGCTTTCACCGAGCCCATCGCGTTGCGCTCGATGCAAGGCACCTGCACCAGACCGCCGATCGGGTCGCAGGTCAGGCCGAGGTTGTGTTCCATGCCGATTTCCGCAGCGTTCTCGACTTGCTGCACGCTGCCGCCGAGCACTTCGCACAGAGCGCCGGCCGCCATCGAACAGGCCACGCCGACTTCACCCTGACAACCGACTTCGGCGCCGGAGATCGAAGCGTTTTCCTTGTAAAGAATGCCGATCGCGGCAGCGGTCAGCAGAAAACGTACGACACCGTCGTCATTCGCCCCGGGGATAAAACGCATGTAGTAATGCAGCACCGCCGGAATGATGCCCGCCGCGCCATTGGTGGGCGCAGTGACCACGCGCCCGCCGTTGGCGTTTTCTTCGTTGACCGCCAGTGCATAAAGATTGACCCAGTCGAGCACCGACAGCGGATCGCGCAGGGCCGATTCCGGGTTCTTGCACAATTGCCGATGCAGCGCCGCCGCCCGGCGTTTGACCTTCAAACCGCCCGGCAAGATACCTTCGTTACGACAGCCAGCAGCGACGCAGTCCTGCATCACCTGCCAGATTTTCAGCAGGCCGGCACGGGTTTCGGCTTCCGGGCGCCAGGCGCTTTCATTGGTCAGCATCACCTGGCTGATCGACAGCCCGTACGTAGCGCAATGACCGAGCAAGTCCTTGGCGCTTTTGAAAGGGAAGGTCAGTGGCGTTGCATCTTCGACGATGCGATCGGCACCGGCGGCATCTTCATCGACAACAAAACCACCGCCAACCGAGTAGTACTCGCGACTGCGGATCTGAATCCCCGCCGCATCGAAGGCGCGAAAGATCATGCCGTTGGGGTGATAGGCCAGCGGCTTGCGGATCATCGCCAGATGTTCTTTCTCGTTGAACGCAATGCTGTGTTCAGCAAGCAGATTCAGCCGGCCATTGCCGCGAATTTCCTGCAGGCGCGCGGCGACGGTTTCGGTGTCGACCGTGTCCGGGTGCTCGCCTTCAAGGCCGAGCAGCACGGCTTTATCGCTGCCGTGACCTTTGCCGGTAGCACCGAGCGAACCGTACAGCTCGACACGCACGCTGGCGGTGCTGGTCAGCAGGTTTTCGCGGCGTAAACCCTCGGCAAAGCGCGCAGCGGCGCGCATCGGGCCGACGGTGTGGGAACTGGAGGGACCGATGCCAATCTTGAACAGGTCGAACACGCTTAACGACATGAGTGGTTCTCCGGTTTCTTGTTATAGGGATTGGCTGATTTTCGGGCTTAGCACATTCCCTGTGGGAGCGAGCTTGCTCGCGAAGGCGCAGTGTCAGTCACATCGAGGTTGGCTGACCTACCGCTTTCGCGAGCAAGCTCGCTCCCACAGGGTTTTGTGGTGTTGTGAAGAAAGGGGCGGGCGAACCCGCCCCCTCATTCCATTAAGCGTAGCTTTCGATCGACGGGCAGGCGCAGACCAGGTTGCGATCGCCGAAGACGTTGTCGACGCGGCCGACCGGCGGCCAGTATTTGCCTTCGATCAGCGACGCGACCGGGTACACCGCTTGCTCGCGGCTGTATGGGTGGGTCCATTCGCCAACCAGTTCCGCTGCGGTGTGCGGGGCGTTTTTCAGTGGGTTGTCTTCCTTGTCCAGTGTGCCGTTTTCCACTGCGCGGATTTCTTCTCGGATGCGGATCATCGCGTCACAGAAGCGGTCCAGTTCTTCCCTGGATTCGCTTTCGGTCGGCTCGATCATCAGCGTGCCAGCGACCGGGAACGACATGGTCGGCGCGTGGAAACCGAAGTCGATCAGGCGTTTGGCGACGTCATCGACGCTGATGCCGCTGCTGTCTTTCAATGGACGCAGATCGAGGATGCACTCGTGCGCCACCAGGCCGTTGCTGCCGGTGTAGAGCACTGGGTAATGCTCTTCGAGGCGACGGGAAATGTAGTTGGCATTGAGGATCGCCAGTTGCGAAGCGCGTTTGAGACCAGCGCCGCCCATCATGCGGATGTACATCCAGGTGATCGGCAGAATGCTTGCGCTGCCGAACGGTGCCGCGCAGACCGCGCCTTCCTTGCGTTCCATCTGGCCGTGGCCCGGCAGGAACGGGGTCAGGTGCGATTTGACGCCGATCGGACCGACGCCCGGGCCGCCACCGCCGTGCGGGATGCAGAAGGTTTTGTGCAGGTTCAGGTGCGAAACGTCGCCGCCGAACTTGCCCGGTGCGCAGAGGCCGACCATGGCGTTCATGTTGGCGCCGTCGATGTACACCTGGCCGCCGTTGTCGTGAATGATCGCGCAGATTTCGCGAATGCCTTCTTCGAACACGCCGTGGGTCGACGGGTAGGTGATCATCAGCGCGGCGAGGTGTTCGCGGTGCTCGATGGCTTTGGCACGCAGGTCTTCGATGTCGACGTTGCCACGGGCATCGCACGCGGTGACGACCACACGCATACCAGCCATTTGCGCGGTGGCCGGGTTGGTGCCGTGGGCCGACGACGGGATCAGGCAGATGTCGCGGCGCTCATCGCCACGGCTCTGGTGGTAGGCGCGGATCGCCAGGAGACCTGCGTATTCACCTTGTGAGCCGGCGTTCGGTTGCAGCGAGATCGAGTCGTAACCGGTGGCGGCGCAGAGCATCGCTTCCAGCTCATCGGTCAGTTGCTGGTAACCGGCGCTTTGTGCGGCCGGGGCGAACGGGTGCAGCGCACCGAATTCGGCCCAGGTCACTGGGATCATTTCGCTGGCGGCGTTGAGTTTCATGGTGCACGAGCCCAGCGGGATCATGGTGCGATCCAGTGCCAGGTCCTTGTCCGCCAGTTTGCGCAGGTAGCGCATCAGCTCGGTTTCCGAGTGATAACGGTTGAACACCGGGTGGCTGAGGATCGGCGACTGGCGCACCAGCGCAGCAGGAATGGTGCTCTGCACCGAGGCGGCCAGCGCAGCGAAGTCCGGCAGGGTCTTGCCGTCGGCGAACAGGCCCCACAGGGTTTCGATATCAGCCTGAGTGGTGGTTTCGTCGACCGACAGGCCCAGACGTTGAGCGTCGATCACACGCAGGTTGATCTGCTGAGCGTGCGCCTTGTCGTGCAGCGCGGCGGTGTGCGCGCCGGTGGCAACGGTCAGGGTGTCGAAGAAGTTTGCCTGCTCGACTTGAGCGCCCAGCGCGGTCAGGCCCTTGGCCAGAATCGCGGTCAGGTGATGCACGCGGTTGGCGATCTGGGTCAGGCCTTTCGGGCCGTGGTAAACGGCGTACATGCTGGCGATGTTGGCCAGCAGCACTTGGGCGGTACAGATGTTCGAGGTGGCCTTCTCACGGCGGATGTGTTGCTCGCGGGTCTGCATCGCCAGACGCAGCGCTGGCTTGCCGAAACGGTCAACCGAGACACCGACCAGACGGCCCGGCATGTCACGCTTGAACGCATCTTTGGTGGAGAAATAAGCGGCGTGCGGGCCACCGAAGCCCAGCGGCACGCCGAAGCGTTGCGCCGAACCGATGGCGACGTCGGCACCGAATTCGCCCGGTGCGGTCAGCAGCGTCAGGGCCAGCAGGTCGGCGGCCACGGCCACCAGAGCGTTGGCGGCGTGGAAGCGCTCGGTCAGCTCGCGGTAGTCGAATACATCACCGTTGCTCGCCGGGTATTGCAGCAGCGCGCCGAAGAACGGCGTGACGTCAGTCAGTTCGCGCTCATCACCCACAACCACGTCAATACCCAGCGGCTCGGCACGGGTGCGCAGCACGTCGAGGGTTTGCGGGTGGCTGTGGATCGAGGCGAAGAACTGGTGGCTGCCCTTGTTCTTGCTCAGGCGTTTGCAGAAGGTCATGGCTTCGGCAGCGGCGGTGGCTTCGTCGAGCAGCGAGGCGTTGGCGATCGGCAGGCCGGTGAGGTCGCTGATCATGGTCTGGAAGTTCAGCAGCGCTTCGAGACGGCCCTGGGAAATTTCTGGCTGGTACGGGGTGTAAGCGGTGTACCAGGCCGGATTTTCCAGCAGGTTGCGCAGGATCGGCGACGGCGTGTGGCAGTTGTAGTAGCCCTGGCCGATGTAGGTCTTGAACAGCTGATTCTTGCCGGCGATGGATTTGATCATCGCCAAGGCGTCGGCCTCGCTGAGGCCGTCGTCCATGCCCAGCACGCTGGTGCCCTTGATGCTTTCCGGGATGACGCTGGCGCTCAGGGCTTCGAGGGAATCGAAGCCGAGGCTGTTGAGCATGGCTTGCTCGTCACCGGCGCGCGGGCCGATGTGACGGGCGATGAATTCGTTGGCGGTGCCGAGATTGATGGCGGTCATGGGGTAATTCCTCAGGCTTCGGCTTGGGCTTTGATCAGACGGTCGTAAGCGTCCTGATCGAGCAGTTTGCCGACAGCGGCGGCGTCGCTTGGCTGAAAGCGGAAGAACCAGCCTTCGCCCAGCGGATCTTCGTTGACCAGCTCAGGAGCGTCTTGCAGCGCCGGGTTGACTTCCAGCACGTCGCCATCGAGCGGCATGTACACGCCGCTGGCGGCTTTCACCGATTCCACGGTGGCGGCTTCAGCGCCTTTTTCGTAAGCCTGCAGCTCAGGCAGTTGCACGAACACCACGTCGCCCAAGGCGTTCTGCGCGAATGCGGTGATGCCGACAGTGACACTGCCGTCGGCTTCGGTGCGCAGCCATTCGTGATCTTCAGTAAAACGCAACTCGCTCATGGAAACTCCTCAGGGGCCAGACTCGTCTGGTGGACGCGGTGGAAAGCTTGGGGCAGAAGCCCTCTATAGATGAGGAGGCAGGTAGCAAGAATGCGGCCAAGGTTGATTTATCTATATAAATCAATGGCTTGGATTTTTCAGGTAGGTGTCGGCAGGTTGCGCCCGTAGCGAAATCGCTACAGCTTTGGGCGAGGAGAAAAGCTTAATCGGATCAAAGCGTTGCGCAGCGCTGGTCGCAGGCGGGTGTAGCGATATCGTTCCGCTGTAGCGCTTTCGGTACAGGTGGAGGTCGTTTTTGGACGGATTTCGAATCCGCCATAAAACCCTGCGGGAGCGAGCCTGCTCGCGAAGACGGTGTATCAGGCGCCAGCTATTTTGCTGATATACCGCTTTCGCGAGCAGGCTCGCTCCCACATCGGGAATTTTCCTGCAATAGGGATGCGCGGTGAGTCAGGGTTTATTGGGAATGCCGTATTTGCGCAGGCGATGGGCGATAGCGGTGTGCGAGGTTTGCAAGCGGCTCGCCAGTTGTCGGGTCGAGGGATAGCTGACGTAGAGCTTTTCCAGTAGCTCTCGTTCGAACGATTCGACCGCTTGCTCCAGGCTGTCGACATCGGTATCGGCCTGGCGCGCCACGGAAGTGCCGGCGATGTCGAGGTCGCCGATATCGACCAGGCTGCTCTCGCAAATCGCCGCTGCGCGAAAAATCACGTTCTGCAATTGCCGCACGTTGCCCGGCCAGCGATTGCCGAGCAGCGCCGGATAAGTGCCGGGCGCCAGGCGGCAGACCGGGCGCTGGATCTGCGCACAGGCCTGCTGCATGAAATAACGCGCCAGCAGCAGGATGTCCTGACCGCGTTCACGCAGCGGCGGCACTTCGACGTTGAGCACGTTGAGGCGATAGAACAGGTCTTCGCGGAACAGGCCTTCGCTGACCATTTTTTCCAGATCGCGGTGCGTCGCGCTGAGGATGCGCACGTCGACCTTTACTTCCCGATCACCACCGACGCGGCGGAAGCTGCCGTCGTTGAGAAAACGCAGGAGTTTGGCCTGCAAGTACGGCGACATCTCGCCGATTTCATCGAGAAACACCGTGCCCTGGTTGGCCAGTTCCATCAGCCCCGGCTTACCGCCACGCGCCGCGCCGGTGAAGGCGCCGGGGGCGTAGCCGAACAGTTCGCTTTCGGCGAGGTTTTCCGGCAGCGCTGCGCAGTTCAACGCCAGAAAAGGAGCACTGTGCCGCGCACTGATCGCGTGACAGGCGCGGGCCACCAATTCTTTGCCGGTACCGGTTTCGCCCTGAATCAATAGCGGTGCATCAAGGGCGGCGACCCGTTGCGCACGGGCCTTGAGTGTGCGGATCGCCGGAGACTCGCCGAGCAGGGCGTCGAAGCCTTCGGCGTGATCGTGGTGCAGTGCCGAGAGTTGTTCGCCGATGCGATTTGGTTGATACAGGGTCAGCAGGGCGCCGGCGTCGGTGATCGGCGTGGCGTCGAGCAGCAGGGTCTGGCCATTGACAGTGATTTCGCGCAGCGGCAGGCGAAAGCCGTTTTCCAGCAGGGTGTCGAGCAGACCGGGATCGTTGAACAGCGCCGAGACACTTTCACCGGCCGGTTCGCGACCGTACAGGGCAATCAGCGCCGGGTTGGCCAGCAGCACCTTGCCTGCGCTGTCGAGGGCTAGCACTGGGTCGGTCATCGCTGCGAGCAGGGCATCGAGCTGCAAGTGCCGGCGCTGGCCGGGGAGGATATCGACTACGGTCACCGCTTCCACGCCGAGCACGCGAAACAGCGCATCTTTCAGTTCTTCGAGCACTTGCGGGCTGAGGGTCGGCGCGTCGATGTAGACGTTCGGCGGGATCATCTCCACCGCATCCAGATTGAGATTGCGTCCACCGAGGATAGCCAGGACTTCCTGGGTGATGCCGACGCGGTCGATGAAGCTGACGTGGATACGCATGGGGGCGGTTCAGTGATCTGCAGAGCGGAGGGGGGCAAGTATGCCTTAAATCAAAAGCCCCCTCACCCCAGCCCTCTCCCGGAGGGAGAGGGAGCCGACCGAGGTGTCTGGGGTTATGCATCGACCTGAAAGTACCGGGCGATTATGGATTCAGTGATGCAGGATCAGGTCGACGCAATGCTGCAGCATCCCCCAATCGGTTCCCTCTCCCTCCGGGAGAGGGCTAGGGTGAGGGGCTTTTGATTTTTATTCGAAATGCTCGAGGTTCACCGGATCCCCCGACTGCATATTCAACTTCTGCCGAATGTCTTCAAACATCAGATCGTAATGCTTGTGCACCGAACCGATCTGGCTGTGGGTCTTGGGTATGCCGTACTTCTCGGCGATCCGGGTCACGTCGCGGGCGAAGTTGTAGGCCTCTTCCTTGGGCAGGAAAAACGCCTCCTTCATGTCCTTGCCCTGCATGCTGCCGTGCAGGGTGAACTGAATCCCTTTGCCTTTCTGCGGATCGGTGAACACTTCATAGTCCAGATGCACGTTGTAATTGACGTCATCGTCGGTCAACGCGTGCCGCTCGATGTGCAGATGACCGGGTTCGAACTGGGCCATTGAGCTACTCCTTTCAAGGCATGGAAGCGGAGCAGGCCTTGAGCCTGCCCCGGCGTTTATTGTTATCGGTAGCTGATCCCCGGCTTCGCCGTGCTGACCCGCGTACCGGCGGTGCCCTGGACGATGGCTTCGATATCGGCCAGCGAACCGATCACCGCGACCTTGCCAGTATGGCGCGCGAATTCGCAGGCTGCCTGCACCTTCGGCCCCATTGAGCCGGCAGCAAAACCAAGGCGCTCAAGTTCGTCCGGGTGGGCTTCGGCGATGGCTTTCTGGGTGGGTTTGCCATAGTCGACAAAAGCCGCGTTGACGTCGGTGGCAATCACCAGCAGGTCGGCTTCCAGTTGCTCGGCAAGCAACGACGAACACAGATCCTTGTCGATCACCGCCTCGATGCCTTTGAGGTTGCGCTGCTCGTCGTACATGGTCGGAATGCCGCCGCCTCCGGCGCAGATGACGATGCTGCCCTTGTCCAGCAGCCACTTGATCGGGCGGATTTCGAAGATGCGTTTCGGCCGTGGACTGGCGACGACGCGGCGGAACTTGTCGCCATCGGCAGCAATTGCCCAGCCTTTCTCGGCGGCGAGTTTTTCCGCTTCGGCTTTCTCGTAGACCGGGCCGATCGGTTTGGTCGGGTTCTTGAATGCCGGGTCGTTGGCGTCGACTTCGACCTGGGTCAGCAGGGTGGCGAACGGCACTTCGAAGTCGAGCAGATTGCCCAGTTCCTGTTCGATGATGTAGCCGATCATGCCTTCGGTTTCAGCGCCGAGCACGTCCAGCGGGTAGGGGGTGACAGAGGTGTAGGCCGCCGCTTGCAGCGACAGCAGACCGACTTGCGGACCATTGCCGTGGGCGATGACCAGTTGGTTGCCGGGATGGATCTTGGCGATTTGCTCGGTGGCGATGCGGATGTTGGCGCGCTGGTTGTCAGCGGTCATCGGCTCACCACGGCGGAGCAGGGCGTTACCGCCCAGGGCTACGACGATACGCATGGTGCATGTCCTTTTCGTATTGATCGTTCCCACGCTCTGCGTGGGAATGCCGCCACGGACGCTCTGCGTCCGCTGTGACGCAGAGCGTCACGGGATGCATTCCCACGCGGGAGCGTGGGAACGATCATCTTCAACCAGTCAGAGATCAGCCAGTGTCGAAACCAGAATCGCCTTGATCGTGTGCATGCGGTTTTCCGCTTGCTCGAAGGCGATGCAGGCTGGCGACTCGAACACGTCGTCGGTCACTTCGATGCCGTTTTTCAGGTGCGGATACTGCTCGGCGATTTGTTTGCCGACCTTGGTGTCGCTGTTGTGAAAGGCCGGCAGGCAGTGCATGAACTTGGTACGCGGGTTGCCGGTGGCTTTCATCAGGTCGGCGTTGACCTGATACGGCAGCAGCTGCTGGATGCGCTCGGCCCAGGCTTCCACCGGTTCGCCCATCGATACCCAGACATCGGTGTGAATGAAGTCGACGCCTTTGACCGCTTCTTTCGGATCTTCGGTGAGGGTGATGCGTGCGCCGCTTTCCTCACCGTATTTTTTGCAGCGCGCCACCAGATCGTCCAGCGGCCACAGTGCTTTTGGCGCGCAGATGCGCACGTCCATGCCGAGCTTGGCGCCGATCAGCAGCAGCGAGTTGCCCATGTTGTTGCGCGCGTCGCCCAAATAGGCGTAGCTGATTTCATGGATCGGCTTGTCAGCGTGTTCACGCATGGTCAGCACGTCGGCGATCATCTGGGTCGGGTGATATTCATCGGTCAGGCCGTTGAACACCGGCACGCCGGCGAACTTGGCCAGCTCCTCGACGATTTCCTGTTTGAAGCCACGGTACTCGATGGCGTCGTACATGCGCCCGAGCACGCGGGCGGTGTCCTTCATGCTTTCCTTGTGGCCGATTTGCGAGGAGTTCGGGTCGATGTAAGTGACGTTGGCGCCTTGGTCATAGGCCGCCACTTCGAAGGCGCAACGGGTACGGGTCGAAGTTTTCTCGAAAATCAGGGCGATGTTGTTGCCCTTCAGGTGTTGTTGCTCGGTGCCGGTGTATTTCGCGCGTTTCAGATCGCGGGACAGGTCGAGCAGGTAACGCAGCTCACGTGGGGTGTGGTGTTCCAGGCTGAGCAGGTTACGGTTGTGAATGTTAAAAGCCATGATGGATCTCCTTGGGTTTCGGTTATCCCCTTGGCCGCGCTCGATAAGTCGCGGCGAAGGCTCAAAGATCAGTAATCGATCGGGTCGCGGATGATCGGGCAGGTCATGCAGTGACCGCCGCCACGGCCCCGGCCGAGTTCGCCGGCGCTGATGGTGATGACCTCCACGCCAGCCTTGCGCAGCAGGGTGTTGGTGTAGGTGTTGCGGTCGTAGCCGATGACCACGCCCGGCTCCATCGCCACCACGTTGTTGCCGTCGTCCCATTGCTCGCGTTCGGCGGCGAAGCTGTTGCCGCCGGTTTCCACCACGCGCAGTTTCGGCAGATTGAGCGCCGCAGCGACGGTGTCGAGGAAGCTGCCTTCTTCGCGGCGGATGTCGATGCCACCCTGTTTGCTTTCGTCAGGACGCAGGGTGAAGGCGACGATCTGGTTGACCACTTCCGGGAAGATCGTCACCAGGTCGCGGTCGCAGAAGCTGAACACGGTGTCCAGGTGCATTGCTGCGCGGGACTTCGGCAGGCCGGCGACGATGACTTTTTCCACCGCTTTGTTGTTGAACAGGTTCAGCGCCAGTTGGCCGATGGCCTGCCGCGATGAACGCTCGCCCATGCCGATCAGCACCACACCGTTGCCGATCGGCATGACGTCGCCGCCCTCAAGGGTGGAGTTGCCGTGATCCTTGTCCGGGTCGCCGTACCAGATCTCGAATTCGGCGTTGGTGAACTGCGGATGGAATTTGTAGATGGCGGTGGTCAGCAGGGTTTCCTGACGGCGCGCCGGCCAGTACATCGGGTTCAGCGTCACGCCCCCGTAGATCCAGCAGGTGGTATCGCGGGTGAACTGGGTGTTGGGCAGCGGCGGCAGGATGAAGCTGGAGTGGCCGAGGAAATCGCGGAACATCTGGATGGTCTTGCCACCGAAGCTGTCCGGCAGATCATCGGCCGAGACGCCGCCAATCAGGAATTCGGCGATGTGCCGTGGCTCGAGGCTTTTCAGCCAGGATTTCACTTCGCTGATCAGGCCCAGGCCCACCGAGTCGGCGGTCACCTTGCGCTCAAGAATCCAGTCCAGCGCTTCGGGAATGGCGACGATGTCGGTCAGCAGGTTGTGCATTTCCACCACGTCGATGCCGCGCTCGCGCATCTTGGTGACGAAGTCGAAGTGATCGCGCTTGGCCTGCGCCACCCACAGCACGTCATCGAACAGCAGTTCATCGCAGTTGTTCGGGGTCAGCCGCTGATGGGCCAGACCTGGGGAGCAAACCATGACTTTACGCAGTTTCCCGGCTTCGGAGTGGACGCCGTACTTCACTTTTTCCGTGGTCATTTCTGTGTTCCTCCAGATGACAATTCAATCAGGGGTTACAGCGTCAGGAAGCCATCGTAGAGACCGTAGGCCGCCACCACGGCGCCCACGACCACTGCGGCGAAAATCAGCTTCTCGACGTTGGTGAAAACCGGTTGTTTGAGTTCCAGCTTGGCCTTGGCGAACAGGATTGCGCCGGGCGCGTAGAGCAGGGCCGACAGCAGCAGGTACTTGACCCCGCCGGCATACAACAACCACACCGCATAGATCAGGGCGATACCGCCGATGATCAGATCCTTGCGCCGCTCGGCGGCGAAGCCTTCGTAGCTCTCGCCGCGCACCGCCAGCAGCAGGGCATAGGCCGCTGACCACAGGTACGGCACCAGAATCATCGAGGTGGCGAGGTAGATCAGCGACAGGTAAGTGCTGGCCGAGAACAGGGTGATGATCAGGAACACCTGCACCATCGCGTTGGTCAGCCACAGGGCGTTGACCGGCACATGGTTGGCGTTTTCCTTGCGCAGAAACTCCGGCATGGTGTGGTCTTTGGCGGCGGCGAACATGATCTCGGCACACAGCAGCACCCACGACAGCAGCGCACCGAGCAGCGAGATGATCAAGCCGACGCTGATCAGCACCGCCCCCCAGTGACCGACCACATGCTCAAGCACGGCGGCCATCGACGGGTTCTGCAGTTTCGCCAGTTCCGGCTGGGTCATGATGCCCAGCGACAGCACGTTCACCAGCACCAGAAACAGCAGCACGGTGATGAAGCCGATCACGGTGGCCTTGCCGACGTCCGAACGTTTCTCGGCGCGGGCAGAGAAGATGCTCGCGCCTTCGATGCCGATGAACACCCAGACGGTGACCAGCATCATGTTGCGCACCTGGTTCATCACACTGCCCAGATCGGGGTTTTTCACGCCCCAGATGTCGGCGGTGAAGATGTCCAGTTTGAACGCGAAGACCGCAATCAGCACAAACAGCAGCAGCGGTACGACCTTGGCGACGGTGGTCACCAGGTTGATGAACGCCGCTTCCTTGATCCCGCGCAACACCAGGAAATGCACGCCCCACAGCAGCAAGGACGCGCCGATCACCGCCGCCGGGGTATTGCCTTCGCCGAAGATCGGAAAGAAATAGCCGAGGGTGCTGAACAGCAGAACGAAGTAGCCGACGTTGCCCAGCCAGGCACTGATCCAGTAGCCCCAGGCCGACGAGAAACCCATGTAGTCGCCGAATCCGGCCTTGGCGTAGGCGTAGACCCCGCCGTCCAGGTCAGGCTTGCGATTGGCGAGGGTTTGAAAGACAAATGCGAGGGTGAGCATGCCGACTGCGGTGATGGCCCAGCCGATCAGCACTGCACCGACGTCGGCGCTGGCGGCCATGTTTTGTGGCAACGAAAATATCCCGCCACCAATCATTGAACCGACTACCAGTGCAACCAGTGCACCGAGTCTTAGTTTTCCGGGCGCTTCAGACATTTGCATGACTCCATTGCAGGAAAGGAGAGCTCACAGCCTAGTACTGTTGTCTGTTCGAACAGCTGACATGGATCAGTGCATGGTCACATTCCATTGTTAATGAATGACTAGTGCGCCCGTTGCGGGCATAACGCTGTAGCCCCAAAGGCCCATTCCAGAGCCGTTTCGCTGAGGCAGTCAAGAATAGCTATTAATGCTTTCGAACTATGACGCTAGTTGCTTTTCAGCGTTTGGCAAATGTCGGTCATCTTTTCGCGGTGCAGAATTGATTAATCAGGATCAGCGCACAAAACTGTCTTAAACGTGATAAGCGTTATCGTGGTCGGCTATATATAACGGGTGCGAGATTCGGCATTACCTGATAAACGTCATCTACCCTTAGGCTTTTAGTCAGGTGTTGTTACAAATAAACAACAACGGCTCTTTCAAGGAGATCTGCATGTCGCAACCGACGCAAAAGCTGCGCCTTGGTGCGTTGATCGCGCTGGTGGTGGGGTCGATGATCGGCGGGGGGATTTTCTCGTTGCCGCAAAACATGGCGGCACGCGCCGATGCAGGGGCGATCCTGATCGGTTGGGGCATTACTGCGATAGGCATGCTGACGCTGGCGTTCGTCTTTCAGACCCTGGCCAATCGCAAGCCGGAGCTGGACTCAGGCGTCTACGCCTACGCCAAGGCCGGGTTCGGCGATTACATGGGTTTTTCGTCGGCGTGGGGTTACTGGATCAGCGCCTGGCTGGGCAACGTCGGCTATTTCGTCTTGCTGTTCAGCACCCTTGGCTATTTCTTCCCGGTGTTCGGTCAGGGCAATACGCCGATCGCAATCGGCTGCGCCTCGGTGCTGTTGTGGGCGGTGCATTTTCTGGTGATGCGCGGGATCAAGGAGGCGGCGCTGATCAACCAGTTGACCACCGTGGCCAAGGTTGTGCCGCTGATCATGTTCATCGTCATCGCTGCCGTCGCGTTCAAGGCTGACATCTTCACCCGCGACATCTGGGGCCGCAGCAACCCGAACTTCGGCGGGGTGATGGATCAGGTGCGCAACATGATGCTGGTCACCGTGTTCGTGTTCATCGGCATCGAAGGCGCCAGCGTCTATTCGGCTCGCGCAGAAAAACGCAGCGACGTCGGCCGCGCCACGGTGATCGGTTTTCTCGGCGTGCTGGCGCTGCTGGTGCTGGTCAACGTGCTGTCGCTGGGGATCATGAGCCAGCCGGAACTGGCCAATCTGCAAAACCCATCACTGGCAGCGGTGCTCGAGCACATCGTCGGGCCGTGGGGTGCGTTGCTGATCAGCGTCGGGCTGGCGATTTCGCTGTTGGGCGCGTTGTTGTCATGGGCCTTGCTGTGCGCGGAAATCCTCTTCGCCACGGCCAAAGACAAAACCATGCCGGCGTTCCTGAAGAAGGAAAACAAGAACCACGTGCCGGTCAACGCGCTGTGGCTGACCAATGTGATGATCCAGATTTTCCTGCTGATCACACTGTTCTCGGCGGGTACTTACACCAGCCTGATCTATCTGGCCTCGTCGATGATTCTGGTGCCCTATTTATGGTCGGCCGCCTACGCGGTGCTACTCAGCGGGCGCGGCGAAACCTACGAACACGCCTCGGCCGAGCGCACCAAGGATCTGCTGATCGGCGGCATCGCCCTGGTTTACGCGGTGTGGCTGTTGTATGCCGGCGGAGTGAAGTATCTGCTGCTGTCGGCGCTGCTGTATGCGCCGGGGGTGATTCTGTTTGCCAAGGCCAAGCATGAACAGGGGCAGCCGGTTTTTACCACGGTGGAGAAAGGGATTTTTGCCTGCGTGGTGATCGGGGCGGGGCTGGCGGCGTATGGGTTGTATAGCGGAGTGTTGTCGTTGTGATCTGAAAAGCAGCCCCTCACCCTAGCCCTCTCCCAGAGGGAGAGGGGACCTACCGAGGTGTCTGGTGCTATACATCGACCTGAGCGATCGAGTCGATTATGGATTCGACGAAAATCTTTCACGTCGGCGTAACTCTCCAATATCCCCCAATCAGTCCCCTCTCCCTCTGGGAGAGGGCTAGGGTGAGGGGCTTCTCATGGCCAACACGGAGGATGCGAGCCCAACTCCGTCGCCGGCCAATCCCACCGCACCGCCGTCCCGCGGATCTGCAGCGGCACGCGCAACCTCCGCGCCGGCCCCCACGCGGTCTGTTCAATCGCCGGATCCTGATCCAGTGCGTCTTCAGCCCGCAGCGGATCAAGCATCCCCGGCCCATGCTCGACCAACAGCTTCGCCGTCCGTGCCAGCGACAACCGCGCCGAGCCCCCGCGACCGTTGGCCAGTCGTTCAGTCAGCAACCTGAGCGCACTCGCCGCCATCAGATACCCGGTCGCATGATCCAGCGCCTGCACCGGCAGCGGCGTCGGTTTATCGCTGTGCTGCCAGCGCTGTCCGGCCTCGGCGATGCCGCTGCTCATCTGCACCAGGCTGTCGAAACCGCGGCGGTTCTGCCAGGGGCCGCTCCAGCCGTAGGCATTGAGGCAGACGTCGATCAGCCCCGGTGCCAGTTGCCTTCGGCGTTCAATACCAAACCCCAGATGTTCCAGCGCATCGGCGCGGTAGCCGTGCAGCAGAATGTCGGCGTCTTTCAACAGGCCTTCAAACACCGCGCGATCCGCAGGAGCCTGCAGATCCAGCCGCGCACAGCGTTTGCCCACGGTCATTTCCGGGACCACACCGGGTTCGTTCCAGCTCGGTGGATCGATCCGCAAGACGTTGGCGCCCAGCCCGGCGAGAAAGCGGCTAGCGGTGGGGCCGGCGAGCACGCGGGTCAGGTCGAGCACCTTGATCCCGGCCAGAGGCCGTGCGATCGAGCCTTGCCATGCAGTGCGTTTCTCGTCCGTCCGCTCAATGAACTGCACCAGCGCTTCGGCATTTACCGCCAGCCCTTGCGGTTGCTGCTGCCATTGCGCCCAACTGCGCATTTCGGCGGCGCAACCCTTGGCCTCGACCACCGCCTGTTCAAGATCCGTGCTGCCCCACTGCGCAACTTTCGCCGCCATCGCCGCGCGGTCGGCGCAGACCCCCAGCACGCGTTCAGCGGCGGCGCGGTGATGCGGGGCGTTGGTGTGCAGACGGATCCAGCCGTCCCGGGTCGCATAGTCGCCGGCGATCGCATCCCATAAGGGCGGCACCTGCCAGCCGATCGGGCGCAGCGAGGTGGAGAACCACAACGAGGCCAGACGGCGGTCGACTGCAACCGCAGGCAAGAGCCCGGTTTGCTGGTGAAGCCATTCGCTGAGCGCTTGGCCGGCAGCGGCGACGCTGGCGCAGGCCAGTTCAGTGACGGCGAACGCTGAGGGCAGGGCGCCGTCACTGGTGAAGGGGATCGGCGTGTGGGGCAGGTCGAGTGCGGTTTGGATGGACGTGAGCAGATCAGTCATCGAAGGCCCTCCGGAACGAGAGGGCGATGATAGTGCAAAACATAACCGGGCTGGATTGAGGATCGTTCCCACGCTCCGCGTGGGAATGCCGCCCGGGACGCTCTGCGTCCCAATCGAAAGCTGGAACGCGGAGCGTCCCTTGATGCATTCCCACGCAGAGCGTGGGAACGATCGATAGGTGGGGTAGCGGCTAGACGCGAAACTGATCCATCAACTTCATCTGCTGGCTCGCCAGGCTGTTGAGCTGGCTGCTGATCGCTGCCGATTCGGTAGCCTGTTCGGTCAGGGTTTCGGTCACGGTGCGAATCGCCGAGACGTTGCGGTTGACCTCTTCGGCCACTGCGCTTTGCTCTTCGGCGGCGCTGGCGATCTGCAGGTTCATGTCGCTGATCACCGTCACCGCGTCGCTGATCTTGCCCAGCGCATCAACGGCCTGACGAATCTGCCCGGCATTGTTGTGCGCCTGGGTCTGGCTCGAATGCATGGTCGCGACCACGCCACGGGTGCCGGTCTGAATGCGCTCGATGACGATGCGGATTTCTTCCACCGAATCCTGCGTGCGCTTGGCGAGGTTGCGCACCTCGTCGGCGACCACGGCAAAACCGCGACCGCTTTCGCCGGCGCGGGCGGCTTCGATGGCGGCGTTGAGGGCCAGGAGGTTGGTCTGTTCGGCGATGCTGCGGATTACTTCCAGCACCGAACCGATCTGCTCGCTGTTGACCGCCAGCGCTTCGACTTCGGTCACCGCCTTGCTGACTTCATCGGCCAGCTGATTGATGTCGCGGGTGCTGCGCTCGATGATCGCCATGCCGTCCTTCGCCGACTGATCGGCACCCTTGGCGGCGTTGGCGGCGTTCGAGGCACTGTTGGCGACGTCGTGGGCAGTGGCGCTCATTTCGTTGGAGGCGGTGGCGACCTGATCGATCTCGCGGAATTGCACCTGCATGCCTTCGCTGGTCTGGCGGGCAATTTCCGATGACTGATCGGCCGTGCCGCGCGCTTCGGTGATGCTTTGTTTGATCTGCGCGATGGTCGGCTGAAGCTTGTCGAGGAAGCGGTTGAACCAGTTCACCAGTTCGCCCAGTTCGTCTTTCTTGCTGTAGTTCAGGCGCTGGGTCAGATCGCCTTCGCCGCTGGCGATGTTCTTCAGCATCTCGGCGACGCTGTTGATCGGACGGGTGACGCCGGAGGCGGTGAGCCAGATCAGCAGCAGGCCGACCAGACCGGCCACGCCCGCCACCAGCAGGGCAGTGATGACGCCGGTTTGTTGCGCGTCATCCAGCACCGCTTGAAGTTTCACCGAGTCGGCCAGCAGCACGTGCTCGGGCAGGTCGATGACCACGCCCCAGGCGCGCGAATTGCCGATCGGGTCGACCGGGTAAACCGCGCGAATCAGGTCGCCCTGTTCGAGGATTTTCGCCGTACCGCTGCCGACCAGTTGCAATACATCCTTGCCATCGGCGCCGAGGGTGTCGCCGATTTTTTTGCCGACCCGCGTCGCGTCAGCACTGTCGGCCGCCAGCACACCGCTGCCGGAGACGATCAGCATGTGCCCGGCGTTGTTGAACAGGCTGCGCTGCGAGTCGACGGCGGCGGCTTGCAGGGCGTCGAGCGCGATGTCGACACCGACCACGCCGATCGCTTTGCCATCCACCAGCAGCGGCACGGAAATGGTCGTCATGAGCATTTCCTTGCCACCGACGGTGTCGGCATACGGGTCGAGCAGGCAGGTGCGTTTGTTGTCGCGAGGGCAGGTGTACCAACTGTTGTACGGCGTGCCGCTGACGCTGAGGGTGGTTTTGGTCAGGTCGTCTTCGACCATGATTGTATTCAGCGCGGCGCCGGCGGCACGGCTCCAGTACGAGGCGAAGCGCCCGGCTTCGTTGGACTGCCGCGCGGCATCGTTGGCGAATTCGCTGTCCTTGCCGTCGAGGCCGTTGGGTTCGAAGGCCAGCCAGATGCCAAGGACTTTATCGTTGCGCTCGAAAGCGGTTTTCAGACTTTGGTTCAACTCTTCACGAACAGCGCCGGCTTCGAGCGAACGCTTGGCGGCCATCGTCCGCAGATCCTTGATCTGATCGGCGAGGGCGGTGACCACGAGCAGGCTTTCACCAAAGGTTTTCTGCACCCGCACCGCTTGCTCGGCGGCCTTGGCCTGCAACAGGTTCTGCACGCTGGCGGTGAGCAACTGGTTGCTGGATTGACTGACCAGTTGGTCGTTCTGGTTGGTCTGATAGATGTTCATGCTGACGATCAGCACCACCACTCCGAGCAGGCACAGGCCGGAGAGCAGGACGATTTTCAGGCGAATGGAAAGAGAGTCGAACATGGGGCGATCTCGCGAATGGAATAAACAGGTGGCTGGGCCGGGAGCCCGGTTTGCCAAATCCATTCAGCGCCATTCAATCCTCATCGGCGTCGAGCGAGACGGCATGAGGCGCTTGCCGACGGACGGTCGCTGCTAAACGTTTGCGCAGGGGAAAGTGCTGAAAAGGCTTTAATTACAAGGATGTTTCACTACCGCGACGGGCGTCTCCGGACGCGACCAGATCCACAGGTTGCCCAGGCCCATGCCGGCAATCGCCAGATAGATCGGCCAGCCGTGATCGAGCATCACCAGCATCAACGTCGCACACAGCAGCATGCTGACGGTGGCACTGAGCTTGGCCTTGCGCGCGATGATCCTGCCGTTGCGCCAGTTACTGAGGATCGGCCCGAACAGGCGGTGATTTTCCAGCCAGGCACTCAAGCGCGGCGAACTGCGGGTCGCGGCCCACGCGGCGAGGAGGATGAACTCGGTGGTCGGCAGACCGGGCACGACGATGGCGATCAGGCCAATGCCGAGGCTGACATAGGCCAGCAGGCCGAACAGCAGACGGGCGAGTTTTGATGGGGCAGGTGCGGGCATGGGCTCAGCGGCGGCTTCTGAAGCGGAACGGGGATCTTACAGATTTGTGGTGAGCTATGTGGGAGCGAGCCTGCTCGCGAAAGCGGTTGATCAGGCACATTGATGTTGAATGTGCTGCCGTCTTCGCGAGCAGGCTCGCTCCCACAAGTGATAAGAGTTGCTTCAGGCCACTGCGGCTTCTATGGCATAAGCCCGTTCCAGCAGCACGGTAAAGCGGTTGAACGCATCCAGTGCACCTTGCTCAACTTCCGCCTCTTCCTCTGCCGTGAACGGCAACGCATCGAGGGTGCGCACAAAGCTTTTCCAGCCCTCGGCGCGACCACCTTGCGGTTCAGCCAGATGCCGGGCACCGAAGCTTTCGCTCAACTCCAGCGCCACCGCGCGCTTGATCAGGAACGCCGCGCCGAGCTTGGAACCCTCGGAAACAAAGATCCAGCCCAGCGCCCGCGCCTTGCTCGGGTTTTTCAGCGCACCGGCCACCGGCGCCGGGACTTCGGTGTCGAGGTCGGCGAGGTCAGCCTTGGCGGCTTCGGCGCGGCAACGGGCCGGCAGATCCGGGACGATCGCGGTCAGTTCGGCATCGTTGTACAGCTCGACCAGTTCCGCCTGGAACAGGTATTGCGCGACGACGAAACGGGCGAAGCTGGCGCGGGTTTCGAATGGTGCGTGGGCTTTGACCAGGGCATCGAGTTTGCTGTGCGGCTCGTGGGTGATCTGGTTCAGGCGTTGCGAACGCAGGGTTTTGTCCGGGGCGGTCATGGGGTGTCCTTGATAAATGAGGCGCTTGATAACAAGACGTACGGGCGGGCGGCGGACAGTAAAAAAACCTCACTGCGCAGCGATAACACGCGCAGTGAGGCCGGGCGGATCAGATGTCCCAGATCAGGTTGATCGCGAAGTTGCGTCCCGGTTGGGTCAGCCGATCGAGGTTGGCCGGTTGCGTCACCGAGGCTTCGCCGACGCTGTCGTAACCGCGCACGTCATCCCACAGCCAGTACTTCTTGTCGGTCAGGTTGTAGACGCCGCCGCTGACGGTGACGTCGTCGGTCACCTTGTAATAGCCGGCCAGATCGAGAATGCCGAAGCCCGGGGTCTTGAACTGACTGCTGACGCCGTCCGGCGACTTGAAGTTGCTGTCGTCGACGCGGTCCTTTTTCTTCACCACGGTCCAGCTCAGCAGACCGCCATAGTTGTCCTGGTCGTAACCGAGACCGAACACGCCGGTGAGCGGGTTGACACTGTTGATCGGCTCGCCGCTGTCGTTGTTGCGCCCGTAGGCGTAGGCGATCGAGCCTTGGGTATACAGGCCTTGCGGCGCGCCGAACGCGTCCAGATTCAAGCGACCTTTGACTTCTGCGCCCTTGATGGTGGCGCGCTTGATGTTGTTGCTCTGGAAGGTCAACTGATCGTCGCCCGGCTTGACCGCGTCCTCGTTGATGAAGTCGCGGTACTTGTTATAAAACACCGCGACGTCGAACGAACCCTGCTCGAAATTCCCGCGCAGGCCGGTTTCGAAACCTTTGCTCTTTTCCGGCTCGAGGTCGGAGTTGGGCGCCACGGTGTAGCCGGTGGTGTTGTTCTCGAAACGCCCGTACAGGGCTTTCGCCGTCGGCGTGCGGAAGCCTTCGGCGTACTGGCCGTACCAGGTGTAGTTGTCCGTCAGTGCATAGGTCAGGCCGAATTTTGGCGAGACTTTGTGCCAGGTCTTGTTCTTGTCGCTGACCGTGCCCTGGCCGTCGGCATTCACGGTGTTGAGGAATTCCTCGGTGATGTGCGGCTTGAGCTGGGTGTAGTCGTAGCGCAGACCCGGCAGGAAGGTCCAGTCGTTCCAGCTGATCTGATCCTGGGCGAACAGGCTGTAGGTGTTGATGGTCGGATCGGGGAAATCAGAGGCCTTGGCCAGCACGTCCGCCGCACTGGTCGCGCCAATCGCCGTGCAGCCGCGACCGACGGCCACGCAGGTGCCGTCGCCGCTGCGTGAACCAGTGACTTTCTGCTGTTTGATCGTGGTGCCGTAAGTCAGCAGGTGATCGGTGTCACCGATGGCAAAGGCCTTGTCCAGTTGGGCATCGAACACCCACTGTTTTTCTTCGTAGATCGTGTCGCGGGTACGCAGCACTTTACGGGTGATCGGGTAGTACAACTCCTCGGTGCTCTGGTCGGTCTTGGCGATCTGGTGGTTGAGGCTCCACTTGACGTTATCGACCAGCAGGCTGTCGAGGGCGAACGAGTGTTCGATACCGAAACGCTCGCGGGTGATGGTGTCGTTGCCGGTGCGCCACTGGTACATGCCGCCGGGCAGGACGCTGCTCGGAATGGTCGGCGCGCCGTTGAAATACGGGCCGCCGTAGGCGCTTTTCTGATCGGTGTCGCGATCATCCTTGTACTTTTCGTAGGTCAGGCCCAGGCGCGAATCGTCGTTGTAGTTCCAGCCGAGCTTGGCCAGGACGTTGCTCGCGCGCACGTCTTCCGGGTTGGCGGCGGTGCGCGCAAGGCCGGTGCTGTTGTTGCCGCCGAAGGACTCGGTTTCGTGACCGTCGCGCTGGCTGTAATGCAGCAAGCCGTCGAACTCACCGCTGCGGCCAGCGACGGTGGCGGATTTCAGCCAGCTGTCGTCGGCGGAGCTGTAACCGCTTTTCAGGCGCGCGCCGACATCCTTGCCCGGTTTGATGATGTCGTCGGCGTCCAGCGTGTAGTAACTGACCGCGCCGCCGATGGCGTTGCTGCCGTACAGCACCGAGGCCGGGCCACGGAGGATCTCCACGCGCTTGACGATTTCCGGGTCGACGTAGTTGCGCTGGCTCTTGGCGTAGGGGCCGTTGAAGAAGCCGTTAGGGATCTCCACGCCATCGACTTGAGTCAGGATGCGGTCGCCGTCGATACCGCGAATGTTGTAGCCGCTGATGCCGCCACGCTGACCGGCGCCGCCAACGGAAACGCCCGGCTCGTAGCGCACCAGATCCTTGATGGTGTTGACGTTGTTGCGGTCAAGCTCTTGGCGATCATGCACGCTGACCGTCGAGGGCACGCTGTTGACCGACTGTTCCTGGCGAGTGGCGCTGATGGTCACCTGATCGAGATTGAGCGTGCCGCTGCTGTTGCGTTTTTCCAGCACGACATTGTTGTTGCTAAGTTTGCGGAAGCTCAGGTTGGTCCCCACCAACAGGCGCTCGAGGGCTTTCTCCGGCGGCAGCGAACCGCGCACGCCCGGCGACGAGACGTTCTGCCCCAACTCGGCCGGCAAGCCGACCTGCCAACCGGTCACGGCGGTAAAGGCATTCAATGCCGAAACCAGTGGTTGCTGGCCGATGGCGAAGGCGTAATCGCCCATGTTGCGCGCCGGTTGCTCGGTGGCGGCGAGCAGCGGTGCGGTGCCAGCCATGAGGATGGCCGCAGTCAGCAGCGACAGTACGCGGGAAGGGGAAGCAGTCTGGCGGGTAAGGCGTGAGGACATCGATAGCGCTCCGTGTCGCACGAATCTTTATAGGTGCTGATCGGCATGGTTAGATGCGAATCAATTGCATTGGCTATAACGAGACGTACTGTCGTTGGCTATCGAGTAAAAATAATTCTCATTCAGTTCAGAATCACCAGCGCAGGGAATTCCTGCAGGCGTGCCGAGGTGATGTGGGCGAGGGAGCGGACCACGTCGAGCGGCTGGTCGAGACGGTAATTGCCGGTGACGGCGACGTCGGCCAGTTGCTCGTTGTTGTTGATGATCCAGCCCGGATAGTAGCGGCGCAGCTCGGCCAGCACCTGATTCAGCGGGCAGTTCTCGAACACCAGACGGCCTTCAACCCAGGCCAGATCGGCATTGGCGTCGAGCTTGGCCGGGCGATCAAAACCGTTGGGGCCGATGCGAATGCTTTCCCCGGCACGCAGGCGCACCCGGGCATCGTTGTGGGTGGCGCGCAGATCGACATCGCCACGTTGCACATTCACTTGCGCGACCCCGTCGAGGTAGCGCACGGCGAATGCGGTGTCGTGCACGCTTGCCTGCACCGGGCCTGCGTCGATCTCCAGCGGCTGATTGCGCCCGCTGGCGATCTCGAAAAACGCCTCGCCCTGAAACAGCCGGGCCACGCGCTGTTGATCGTTGATGGTGCTGGAAAACGCCGAGTTGGTATTGAGCAGGACCTTCGAGCCGTCCTCCAGTTGCAGCCGCTGACGCTCGCCAACCACGGTCAGGTGATCCGCTTGAATGCGCATCGGCAGGTTGCTGAAACTGAACAGCCCGAGGATCAGCACCGCAGCGGTAGCCAGCGGTTTCCAGTGGGGGCGCAAGCGTTTGAGAAAAGTGATTTTTACCGGTTTTGCTGCCAGAGCCTCGGCGCACAGTGCGACTTGCGGGCCGTCCCAGATCGCCTGGGCCTTGGCGAACGCCTCGGCATTCAACGGATCAGCCGCCAGCCAGGCATGAAATTGCCGGGTCTGTTCCTCATCCGGGCTGCCGAGCACGATGAGCCAGTCCAGCGCCTGGTCCATTGCAGCTGCAGCGTCCCGCGCCGAATCGGGCGAAGGCGGGCGGTGGGTGTCCGTCACGGTGGTTCCTCAGGGCTTCTGGCGAAGCAGTTTCTAGCTTCAAGCTGCAAGCTGCAAGCCGGATGCAATACTGCTTTTTGTTTTTACTTGTAGCTCGCAGCTCAAAACTTGCCGCTGCCGTTATGTCGTTCGGCAACGCCGATGCAGATCGACATGATCAGTTTCAGTTCCTTCTGCACGGTGCTCAGCGAAACATCAAGTTCATCAGCGATTTCCTGATAGCTGTGCCCGTGCAGGCGGCTGAGGATGAAGATCTGTTGCTGGCGCGGGCTGAGTTGGCTGAGGCTCACGTTCAAACGCTCCAGCAGTTGTTCGGCGTGGGCGGCGTCTTCAGCGCTGCTGGCCGGCGCGGCGATGCTCTGCACCACGTCCTGTGGTACATCGTCGACCATGGTCCGCGCATGAATCTTGCGCGCACGCAAATGATCCAGCGCCAGATTGCGCGCGGTCTGGAAGACAAAGGGTTCAAGGTGATCGATGGCCCGTTCGCTCAACGCCCGGGTCACGCGCAGGTAGGTCTCCTGCAACAGGTCTTCAGCGGTGCTGTGATTGTTGACCATCCGTTCCAGCGTGCGCAGCAGGGAAGTGCGCTGGGCGAGGAAGACGTGGTTGAAGCGCGATTGACTCACGGGAGGACCTGATCCATTTCGAGCGAATGATAATGCTTATCATCCAGCTGAATGGTCAAGTGCTGATTTCGAATTGAAATCGGATCTCCTGTGGGAGCGAGCCTGCTCGCGAAGGCGTCGTGTCAGTCAATTCCATCGACTGACAGAAAGCTTTCGCGAGCAAGCTCGCTCCCACAGGGTTTGGGGCCGGCCGGGATTATTCGGCGTTACACAACGCCAGGCAGTTATCCAGCATGCGGTTGGAGAAGCCCCATTCGTTGTCGTACCAGGCCAGCACTTTCAGCAACTTGCCGCTGACTTTGGTGTGGTTGGCGTCGAAGATCGACGACAGCGGGTTGTGGTTGAAGTCGCTGGAAACCAGCGGCAAGGTGTTGTAACCGAGAATCTTCGAATGCTGGCTGGCCGCTTTCAGCAGGGCGTTGACTTCGTCGGCACTGGCTTCTTTCTTCAGTTGCACGGTGAGGTCGACCAGCGACACATTGATCACCGGTACGCGCACAGCCATGCCGGTCAGTTTGCCCGCCAGTTCCGGCAGCACCAAGCCTACCGCTTCGGCTGCGCCGGTCTTGCTCGGGATCATGTTCTGCGTGGCCGAGCGGGCGCGGTACGGGTCGCTGTGATAAACGTCGGTGAGGTTCTGGTCGTTGGTGTAGGCGTGGATGGTGGTCATCAAACCGCTTTCGATGCCCAGCTCACGATGCAGCACCTGTGCCACTGGCGCGAGGCAGTTGGTGGTGCACGAAGCGTTGGAAATGATCTGGTGCGACTGACGCAGAATGTCGTGGTTGACGCCATAAACGACGGTGGCGTCGGCGCCTTTGGCCGGGGCAGAAATGATCACCTTGCGGGCGCCGGCGCTGATATGCGCGGCGGCTTTGGCACGGTCGGTGAACAGACCGGTGCATTCGAACACTACGTCGATTTTTTCAGCGGCCCACGGCAGGTCGGCCGGGTTGCGAATGGCGCTGACGGCGATGCGGTCGCCATTGACCGTCAGGCTTTCGTTATCGTGCGCCACGTCGGCGTCGAAAGTGCCGTGGACGGTGTCGTATTTGAGCAGATGGGCATTGATCGAACTGTCACCCAGATCGTTGATCGCGACGATCTGCAGGTCTTGACGATAGCCTTGGGTATACAGTGCGCGCAGGACATTACGGCCGATGCGGCCGAAACCATTGATTGCAATTCGAAGAGTCATGGAACAGCGCCGCCGTCGTTTTGTTGTTGGAATTACAAGATTATTCGCATAAAAATAGAAAACAAGCCTTTTTAGTGGCAATATTTTGTTTTATCTACAACGAGTGACCTGAATCAACTGGTCCGAATGGTCAAAAAAGCCGTCTGTCATTCCAACAACAACGGCGTTTGATCAGCATAGACAATCAGGTCGCCACATCCGTTAGCCTGGAGTTCTACACATGCATCCCCGCGTTCTTGAGGTCACCGAACGGCTTATCGCCCGCAGCCGCGCCACGCGTCAGGCTTACCTTGCATTGATTCGCGGCGCCGCCACCGATGGCCCGATGCGCGGCAAGCTGCAATGCGCCAACTTCGCCCACGGCGTGGCCGGGTGCGGCAGCGAAGACAAGCACAGCCTGCGGATGATGAACTCGGCGAACATCGCCATTGTGTCTTCGTATAACGACATGCTCTCGGCGCATCAGCCGTACGAAGTTTTCCCCCAACAAATCAAGAACGCCCTGCGCGAGATCGGCTCGGTCGGCCAGTTCGCCGGCGGCACTCCGGCGATGTGCGATGGCGTGACCCAGGGTGAGCCGGGCATGGAACTGAGCCTGCCCAGCCGCGAAGTGATCGCCATGTCGACCGCCGTGGCGCTGTCGCACAACATGTTTGACGGCGCGCTGATGCTCGGCATCTGCGACAAGATCGTCCCGGGCCTGATGATGGGTTCGCTGCGTTTCGGTCATCTGCCAACGATCTTCGTACCGGGCGGGCCGATGGTTTCGGGGATTTCCAACAAGGAAAAAGCCGACGTCCGCCAGAAGTACGCCGAAGGCAAGGCCACCCGCGAAGAGCTGCTGGAATCGGAGATGAAGTCCTACCACAGCCCGGGCACCTGCACCTTCTACGGCACCGCCAACACCAACCAACTGCTGATGGAAGTCATGGGCCTGCACTTGCCGGGTGCCTCTTTCGTCAACCCGAACACGCCGCTGCGCGACGCGCTGACCCGCGAAGCCGCGCATCAGGTCACGCGCCTGACCAAGCAGAACGGCAACTTCATGCCGATCGGCGAAATCGTCGACGAAAAGGCGCTGGTCAACTCCATCGTTGCCTTGCACGCCACCGGCGGCTCGACCAACCACACCTTGCACATGCCGGCCATCGCCATGGCCGCTGGCATTCAACTGACCTGGCAGGACATGGCCGACCTCTCCGAAGTCGTCCCGACCCTGAGCCACGTCTATCCGAACGGCAAAGCCGACATCAACCACTTCCAGGCAGCGGGCGGCATGTCGTTCCTGATTCGCGAACTGCTCGGCGCCGGCCTGCTGCATGAAGACGTCAACACCGTGCTCGGTCATGGCCTGAGCCAGTACACCAAAGAGCCGTTCCTCGATAACGGCGAGCTGGTCTGGCGCGAGGGCCCGACCGACAGCCTCGACGAAAACATCCTGCGTCCGGTGTCCCGCGCGTTCTCGCAAGAGGGCGGCTTGCGGGTGATGGAAGGCAACCTCGGTCGCGGGGTGATGAAGGTTTCCGCCGTTGCGCTGGAAAACCAGATCGTCGAAGCACCGGCGATGGTGTTCCAGGATCAGCAGGACCTGGCGGACGCATTCAAGGCCGGTCTGCTGGAGAAGGATTTCGTCGCCGTGATGCGCTTCCAGGGCCCGCGTTCCAACGGTATGCCCGAGCTGCACAAGATGACGCCGTTCCTCGGCGTACTGCAGGATCGCGGCTTCAAAGTGGCATTGGTGACTGACGGGCGCATGTCCGGCGCGTCGGGGAAAATCCCCGCAGCGATTCACGTCAGCCCGGAAGCTTATGTCGGTGGCGCTTTGGCGCGCGTGCAAGAGGGCGATATCATCCGCGTCGATGGCGTCAAAGGCACCTTGGAACTGAAGGTCGACGCCGCCGAATTTGCAGCGCGCGAACCTGCCAAGGGCCTGTTGGGCAACAATATTGGCAGCGGCCGCGAGCTGTTTGGCTTCATGCGCATGGCCTTCAGCTCGGCGGAGCAGGGCGCCAGCGCCTTCACTTCTGCCCTGGAGACGCTTAATTGAAACTGGCTTTGGTCGGTGACATCGGAGGCACCAACGCGCGGTTCGCGTTGTGGCAAAACCAGCAACTGCAATCGGTTCAGGTGCTGGCCACGGCCGACTTTGCCAGTCCGGAAGAGGCAATCGCCTTGTACCTGAGCGGGCTCGGGCTGGCGCTGGGTTCGATCGGCTCGGTATGCCTGTCGGTGGCAGGTCCGGTGAGCGGCGATGAATTCAAATTCACCAACAATCACTGGCGGCTCAGCCGCAGCGCGTTCTGCAAGACCTTGCAGGTCGAGCAGTTGTTGCTGACCAACGACTTCTCGGCGATGGCGCTGGGCATGACCCGCTTGCAGCCCGGCGAATTCCGCGTGGTTTGCGAAGGCACGCCGGAGCCGTTGCGCCCGGCGGTGGTGATCGGCCCCGGCACTGGCCTGGGTGTCGGCACCTTGCTTGATCTCGGCGAAGGGCGCTTTGCCGCGTTGCCGGGCGAGGGTGGTCACGTCGACCTGCCGCTGAGCAGCCCGCGCGAGACGCAACTCTGGCAACACATCTACAACGAGATCGGCCATGTCAGCGCGGAAACCGCGTTGAGCGGCGGCGGCCTGCCTCGGCTGTACCGGGCGATCTGCGCGGTGGATGGTCATGAGCCGAAGCTGGAGACGCCGGAAGCGATCACCGCCGCCGGCCTGGCCGGTGACCCGATTGCTTTGGAAGTGCTCGAGCAGTTCTGCTGCTGGCTCGGGCGCGTCGCCGGCAACAACGTGCTCACCACCGGCGCGCGCGGTGGCGTGTTCATCGTTGGCGGGGTGATTCCACGCTTCGCCGATTTCTTCCTCGCCAGCGGCTTCGCCCGCTGCTTCGCCGACAAGGGCTGCATGAGCGATTACTTCAAAGGCATCCCGGTCTGGCTGGTGACCGCGCCGTATTCCGGCCTGGTCGGCGCCGGTGTGGCGCTGGATCAAGCAACACCTGCATAGAGATCGTTCCCACGCTGCGCGTGGGAATGCCTCAAGGGACGCTCCGCGTCCAGTGACGCGGAGCGTCACGGGCTGCATTCCCACGCAGAGCATGGGAACGATCAACAGGCGACAAATTTTCCAGGTTCATCAGGCATAATCCGCCCCAACTCCAACAACAAGGATGCCTTCGAAGTGAGCTCAGTCAACAAGTCGATATTGTTGGTCGATGACGACCAGGAAATACGCGAGTTGCTGGAAACCTACCTGACCCGCGCCGGGTTTCAGGTGAGGGCCACCGCCGATGGTGCCGGTTTTCGTCAGGCGCTCAACGAGGCGCCGAGCGATCTGGTGATCCTCGATGTCATGCTGCCCGACGAAGATGGTTTCAGCCTGTGCCGCTGGGTGCGCCAGCATCCGCGTCAGGCGCAGGTGCCGATCATCATGCTGACCGCCAGCTCCGACGAAGCCGACCGCGTGATCGGTCTGGAACTCGGCGCCGACGACTACCTCGGCAAACCGTTCAGCCCGCGCGAACTGCAAGCGCGGATCAAGGCCCTGCTGCGCCGCGCACAGTTCGCCCACGAACGCAGCGGCAGCGAAGTGCTGGTCTTCGACGACTGGCGCCTGGACACGGTCAGTCATCGGCTGTTCCACACCGACGGCGAGGAAGTGATTCTTTCCGGCGCCGATTTCGCCCTGCTGAAACTGTTCCTCGACCACCCGCAGCAAATCCTCGACCGCGACACCATCGGCAACGCCACCCGTGGCCGCGATCTGATGCCGCTCGATCGCATCGTCGACATGGCCGTCAGTCGTTTGCGCCAACGCCTGCGCGACACCGAAAAACCGCCACGGCTGATCCGCACCGTACGTGGCAGCGGTTATCAGTTGGCAGCCAATGTGGTTGCCGGCAATGCTCACTGAGGCGCTGGGCAAATTCGCCAGTCGCATACCGGTGCCGCGCTCACTGCTCGGGCGGATGCTGCTGCTGACTCTGCTGGCGGTGCTGTTCGCGCAGACGCTGTCGAGCGTGATCTGGGTATCGCAGTTGCGCGCCACTCAACTCGAAGGCCTGGTCACCAGTGCCCGCAGCCTGGCGCATTCGATGACCGCCAGCGTCAGCTATTTCCGTTCCCTGCCGGTGGCCTACCGACCGCTGGTGCTCGATCAGTTGCGCAGCATGGGCGGCACCCGGTTTGTCGTGACGCTCAATGACAAACCGCTGGGCATGGACGTGCTGCCGGTGACGCCCCGCAAGGCTGCGGTGATGCAAGCGGTGGACGAAGTGCTGCGCCAGTCTCTGGGCCATGACACGGATATTTCCGTGACCTTCGTCAGCCCCGAAGACCTGCGGATTTTCAACGCAGGGTTGAAACTTGATGAATTGCCGCGCTCCTGGGCGCATTACGCGCTGACCCTGGAGCCGGTGAATCCGCCGGTGCTGGTCACGCAGATTCAAATGGCCCCGGGCGAATGGCTGTACATCGCCTCGTTGCTGCCGGAGCCGTACACCAGTCTCGAAGAGCAAGGCCTGCCGGCGCAGCAGGTGTGGTTTATCGTCCTCACCAGCGGCTTTTTGCTGTTGTTCATCGGCCTGCTGGTGCACTGGCAGAGCCGGCCGCTCAAGCGTCTGGCGCGGGCAGCGCGGGACCTGTCGCTGGGCGCCGATGTCGAGCCGGTGGCGGAGGGCGGCGGCAGTGAAGTGGTGGAGGTGGGCCGAGCGTTCAATACCATGCGCGAACGCATCAGCCGTTACCTGACCGAACGCAGCCAGTTGTTCAGCGCGATTTCCCACGACCTGCGCACGCCGATCACCCGCCTGCGCTTGCGCGTCGAGCTGCTCGAGGACGAACAGCTGCAAGCCAAGTTCGGCCGCGATCTGGATGAGCTGGAGCTGCTGGTCAAAGGCGCGTTGCAATGCGTGAAAGACACCGACATCCACGAGAACATCGAGCCCGTGGATCTCAATCATGTCCTCGATTGCCTGGTCGAGCCGTATCTGGCGCCGAACGGCAATGGCCGCGTCACTCAGCATGGCCGCGCGCTGTCGGCGTATCCGGGCAAACCACTGGCGCTCAAGCGCTGCATCGGCAACCTGATCGACAACGCCTTGAAGTACGGGCAGAACGCGCATCTGCACATCGATGACGATGACAGCGCCTTTGTTCTGCATGTCGATGATGAAGGGCCGGGTGTGCCGCAGCAGCGGCTGGAGCAGGTGTTCGAGCCGCACTTCCGCCTGGCGGGGCAGCAGCAGGGTTATGGCTTGGGCCTTGGCATTGCGCGCAACATTGCCCATAGCCATGGCGGCGAGGTGACGTTGCAGAACCTGCGTGAAGGTGGGTTGCGGGTGACGTTGCAGTTGCCTCGGTCTGTGGATTAACCCCGAAAAGCCCCTCACCCTAGCCCTCTCCCAGAGGGAGAGGGGACCGATTGGGGGATGCTTGAGAGATACGCCGACCTGAACGTGCAATATCGAATCCCAAATCGGTTCGGGGCATTACCCAATCCATAATCGACTCAGTGGTTCCAGGTCGACGGAGGACGCAAGACACCTCGGTCGGCCCCCTCTCCCTCCGGGAGAGGGTTGGGGTGAGGGTGCTTTTGCTCTTCTCTTTTGTCACGAGCCAGTGACAAACCCCGCCCCCTTCGTTACAAGCCCGCCCCGGCTCGTTGTTTAGACTGCCCGCAGTCCTAACAACAAAAAAGGGTCACGCCATGGACACCTTTCACCCAGACTTCAGCAGTTGGCTGAACGCCCCTGCCCACCAGCAATGGCTAGCCGCCGAAGGCCTGCGTCTGCTGGATTTCGCCAAGGCATCACGACTGCCCGAAGGCTTCGGCAACCTCGACGAGCGCGGCCGTCTGCCAGCGAACGCACAAGCCGAAACCATGAACACCGCGCGCATGACCCACAGCTTCGCCATGGCGCACATTCAGGGCCTGCCGGGGTTTGCCGAGCTGGTCGACCACGGTATCGCCGCGTTGCGCGGGCCACTGCGTGATGCGTTGCACGGCGGCTGGTTTGCGGTTGCCGGACACCGCGACGACAACACCGGCAAGAACGCCTATCTGCACGCCTTTGTCGCGCTCGCCGCCAGCTCCGCCGTGGTCGCACAACGGCCCGGCGCTCAAGCTTTGCTCGATGACGCCATCGACATCATCGACACTTATTTCTGGAGCGAAGAAGAGGGCGCCATGCGCGAATTCTTCAATCGCGACTGGAGCGAAGAAGAAGCCTATCGCGGCGCCAACAGCAACATGCACGCGACCGAAGCATTCCTCGCGCTGGCCGATGTCACCGAAGATCCGCGCTGGCTGGTGCGCGCCCAGCGCATCGTCGAACGAGTGATCCATGGTCACGCTGCAGCCAACGACTACATGGTCATCGAACACTTCGATCGCGACTGGCAACCGCTGCGCGAATACAACCACGACAATCCGGCTGACGGTTTTCGTCCTTACGGCACCACGCCGGGCCACGGTTTCGAGTGGGCGCGCTTGCTCCTGCATCTTGAAGCCGCGCGGGTGCAGGCCGGCATGCTTACGCCGGGCTGGCTGGCGACTGATGCGCAAAAACTCTTCGAAAACAATTGCCGCCACGGCTGGAATGTCGATGGCGCACCGGGCATTGTCTACACCCTCGACTGGCACAACAAAGCCGTGGTCCGCCATCGCCTGCACTGGACGCATGCCGAAGCCAGCGCCGCCGCCAGTGCCTTGCTCAAACGCACCGGCGACGTGCAATACGAAACCTGGTACCGACTGTTCTGGGAGTTCTGTGAGACGAATTTCATCGACCGTTGCCACGGCAGTTGGCACCACGAACTCAATCCGCAGAATGTGCCAAGTGCCGATATCTGGCCGGGCAAGCCCGATCTGTATCACGCCTGGCAGGCTGTGCTGATTCCGCGATTGCCGCTGGCGCCGAGCATGGCCACGGCTTTGGCGCAGCTGTCCCAGCCTGTTCCTGTGTAACCATGTCGTGACATTTACGCGTCCCTTCGTTACCTGCGAAGCGAAACGCTCTGTTTAAACTCCGTGCAGCGCAAGCACCAGACTTGCAATGCATAACAACAAGAAAGGTACATCTCGAATGAATGCGATTTCTCGCCTCGCTACTGTCATTTCTGTCGCCTCCCTGTTCCCGCTCGCAATCCTGCCGCTCAGTGTCTCCGCCGCCGATTCCAAAGGCTCGGTCGAAGTCGTGCACTGGTGGACTTCCGGTGGCGAAAAAGCCGCTGTCGATGTGCTCAAGGCCCAAGTCGAAAAAGACGGTTTCACCTGGAAAGACGGCGCTGTCGCCGGTGGTGGCGGTGCGACTGCCATGACCGTGCTGAAAAGCCGTGCCGTCGCCGGCAACCCGCCAGGCGTTGCCCAGATCAAAGGCCCGGATATCCAGGAATGGGCGTCGACCGGTCTGCTCGACACCGACGTTTTGAAAGACGTCGCCAAGTCGGAAAAGTGGGACAGCCTGCTCGACAAGAAAGTCTCCGATACCGTGAAGTACGACGGTGATTACGTGGCCGTGCCGGTGAACATTCACCGCGTGAACTGGCTGTGGATCAACCCGGAAGTCTTCAAGAAAGCCGGCATCACCAAGAATCCAACCACCCTCGAAGAGTTCTATGCAGCCGGCGACAAGCTGAAAGCGGCGGGTTTCATTCCGCTCGCCCACGGCGGTCAGCCTTGGCAGGACAGCACCGTGTTCGAAGCTGTGGTGCTCTCGGTCATGGGCGTGGATGGCTACAAGAAAGCCCTGGTCGATCTCGACAACAAAGCGCTGACCGGCCCGGAAATGGTCAAGGCGCTCACTGAGCTGAAGAAAGTCGCGACCTACATGGACGCGGACGGCAAAGGCCAGGACTGGAACCTCGAAGCGGCCAAGGTCATCAACGGCAAGGCCGGCATGCAGATCATGGGTGACTGGGCCAAGTCCGAATGGACCGCCGCCAAGAAAGTCGCCGGCAAGGACTACGACTGCGTAGCGTTCCCGGGCACCGACAAGGCGTTCACCTACAACATCGACTCGCTGGCCGTGTTCAAGCAGAAGGACGCAGGTACTGCGGCCGGTCAGCAGGACATCGCCAAAGTCGTGCTGGGTGAGAACTTCCAGAAAGTCTTCAGCATCAACAAAGGCTCGATCCCGGTGCGCAACGACATGTTGAACGACATGGACAAGCTCGGCTTCGACTCCTGCGCACAGACCGCTGCCAAGGACTTCCTCGCGGACGCCAAGTCCGGCGGCCTGCAACCAAGCATGGCGCACAACATGGCGACCACGCTGGCCGTGCAGGGCGCGTTCTTTGACGTAGTCACCAACTACATCAACGACCCGAAAGCCGACCCGGCCGATGCTGCGAAGAAACTCGGCGCGGCGGTTCAGTCGGCCAAGTAATGCTTGGCCCCTGTGGGAGTGAGCGTTTGTGGTGAGGGGATTCATCCCCGATGGGTTGCGAAGCGACCCCGGAAAGTTGCAGCGGTGCAGTGTCTGAAATACCGCATGTAATGATTTCGCGACTGCTGCGCAGTCGATCGGGGATAAATCCCCTCGCCACAAGGCTCACTTCTGCAAGGGAATGCTTTCGTAAACCCTTATTGTGGATTTCCCCATGAGTTCTGTTGCTGTGTTCAGCAAGGCCTCGCCGTTCGATGCATTGCAGCGCTGGCTACCGAAACTGGTGCTGGCGCCGAGCATGTTCATCGTGCTGGTGGGCTTCTATGGCTACATCCTGTGGACGTTCATTCTGTCGTTCACCACCTCGACTTTCCTGCCCAACTACAAGTGGGCCGGTCTGGCGCAATACGCGCGGTTGTTCGACAACGATCGCTGGTGGGTGGCGAGCAAGAACCTCGCCGTGTTCGGCGGCATGTTCATCGGCATTACCCTGGTGATCGGCGTGTTGCTGGCGGTGTTCCTCGACCAGCGCATCCGTCGCGAAGGCTTTATCCGCACCATTTACCTGTACCCGATGGCGCTCTCGATGATCGTCACCGGTACCGCATGGAAATGGCTGCTCAACCCGGGCATGGGCCTGGACAAATTGTTGCGTGACTGGGGCTGGGAAGGCTTCCGTCTGGACTGGTTGATCGACCCCGATCGCGTGGTCTACTGCCTGGTGATCGCCGCTGTGTGGCAAGCCTCTGGCTTCATCATGGCGATGTTCCTCGCCGGCCTGCGTGGCGTCGATCAATCGATCATCCGTGCTGCGCAGATCGACGGCGCGAGCATGCCGCGCATTTACTGGAAAGTCGTGCTGCCAAGCCTGCGTCCGGTGTTCTTCAGTGCGGTGATGATCCTCGCGCACATCGCGATCAAGAGCTTCGACCTCGTTGCGGCAATGACCGCCGGCGGTCCGGGTTATTCCTCCGACCTGCCAGCGATGTTCATGTATTCCTTCACCTTCAGTCGCGGCCAGATGGGCATGGGCTCGGCCAGTGCGATTCTGATGCTCGGTGCGATCCTCGCGATCATCGTGCCTTACCTGTATTCCGAGCTGAGGACCAAGCGTCATGACTAGTCTCGCTGCCAAACCTGCGATCAGCTTGAGCCGCATCGCGATCTACGCTGTGCTGATCCTTGCGGTGTTCCTCTATCTGGTGCCGCTGGTGGTGATGTTGCTGACCAGCTTCAAGACCCCGGAAGATATCAGCACCGGCAACCTGTTGAGCTGGCCGACCGTGGTCAGCGGCATTGGCTGGGTCAAGGCCTGGGCCACGGTTGACGGCTACTTCTGGAACTCGATCAAGATCACCGTACCGGCCGTCATCATCTCCACCGCCATCGGTGCGTTGAACGGTTACGTGCTGTCGATGTGGCGCTTCCGTGGATCGCAGTTGTTTTTCGGTCTGCTGCTGTTCGGCTGCTTCCTGCCGTTCCAGACCGTGCTGCTGCCGGCCTCGTTCACCCTCGGCAAGATGGGCCTGGCGAGCACCACCACCGGCTTGGTCTTCGTGCACGTGGTCTACGGTCTGGCGTTCACCACGCTGTTCTTCCGCAACTACTACGTGAGCATTCCCGATGCGCTGGTCAAGGCTGCGCGTCTGGATGGCGCGGGTTTCTTCACGATTTTCCGCCGCATCATTCTGCCGATGTCGACGCCGATCATCATGGTCTGCCTGATCTGGCAGTTCACCCAGATCTGGAACGACTTCCTGTTCGGGGTGGTGTTCTCCAGCGGTGATTCGCAACCGATCACCGTGGCGCTCAATAACCTGGTCAACACCAGCACCGGCGCCAAGGAATACAACGTGGATATGGCAGCGGCGATGATCGCCGGCCTGCCGACCCTGCTGGTCTATGTGGTCGCAGGCAAGTATTTCGTGCGCGGGCTGACGGCCGGCGCGGTCAAGGGGTAATCATGGCTACGCTTGAACTTCGCAACGTAAACAAGACCTACGGGGCCGGCCTGCCGGACACCCTGAAGAACATCGAACTGTCGATCAAGGACGGTGAATTCCTGATCCTCGTCGGCCCGTCGGGCTGCGGCAAATCGACCTTGATGAACTGCATCGCCGGTCTGGAAACCATCACTGGCGGCGCGATCATGATCGGTGATCAGGACGTCAGCGGCATGAGCCCCAAGGATCGCGACATCGCCATGGTGTTCCAGTCCTACGCGCTGTACCCGACCATGAGCGTGCGCGAGAACATCGAGTTCGGCCTGAAGATCCGCAAGATGCCGCAGGCAGCGATCGACGAAGAAGTCGCCCGCGTCGCCAAGCTGTTGCAGATCGAACACCTGCTCAATCGCAAGCCGGGCCAGCTCTCCGGTGGTCAGCAACAGCGCGTGGCGATGGGCCGTGCTCTGGCGCGGCGGCCGAAGATCTACCTGTTCGACGAACCGCTGTCGAACCTCGACGCCAAGCTGCGCGTCGAGATGCGCACCGAAATGAAACTGATGCACCAGCGCCTGAAAACCACCACGGTCTACGTGACCCACGACCAGATCGAAGCGATGACTCTGGGCGACAAGGTCGCGGTGATGAAGGACGGCATCATTCAGCAGTTCGGTACGCCGAAAGACATCTACAACGACCCGGCCAACCTGTTCGTCGCAAGCTTCATCGGTTCGCCGCCGATGAACTTCATCCCCCTGCGTTTGCAGCGCAAGGACGGTCGTCTGCTGGCGCTGCTCGACAGCGGCCAGGCGCGCTGCGAATTGCCGATGAGCATGCAGGACGCCGGCCTTGAAGACCGCGAAGTGATCCTCGGCCTGCGCCCGGAGCAGATCGTTCTGGCGAACGGCGAGGGCAATGGTCTGCCGAGCATCCGCGCGGAAGTGCAGGTCACCGAACCGACCGGTCCGGACACCCTGGTGTTCGTCAACTTGAACGACACCAAGGTCTGCTGCCGACTGGCGCCGGACGTGGCACCGCAGGTGGGCGAAAGCCTGACGCTGCAGTTCGATCCATCGAAAGTGTTGTTGTTCGACGCCAATACCGGCGAGCGCCTCGGCACTGCCGGCCAACCGCAGACCGATGCGCGGTCTGCGAACGTCGCCCAGTTCAAGGGGCGCTGAGGAACAAATGTGGGAGCGAGCTTTTGTGGCGAGGGGATTTATCCCCGTTGGGTCGCGCAGCGGCCCCATAAAAGCGGGGTCTGCTACGCAGCCCATCGGGGATAAATCCCCTCGCCACAGGGTTCACTCCTATAAGGAGCACGCGGTGTCCGGCCTGTCGAGCACCGCACTTTATGTAAACCGCGTTAGATAAAAACAGTTAATAACAATAAAGACGAGGATGTAGGGATGAAAAAGAAACACGTCAATGCCCGGTTGATCTGCCAGGTTTCAGCGGCAGCTGCACTGGTGCTGGCCGGTAATGCGATGGCGGCGGATGCGTTCAGCTCCGACTCCAAGTGGATGACCGGCGACTGGGGCGGCGAGCGCACCAAGCTGATCGAGCAGGGTATCGACATCAAGGCCGACTACGTTGGCGAGATGGGCGCCAACCTGAACGGTGGCTACAACGACGACAAGACTGCGCGTTACGCCGACCAGTTCGGTCTGGGCGTGGCCCTCGACCTGCAGAAACTGTGGGGCTGGGACAACACCCAGGCGAAGATCCAGCTGACCAATCGTAACGGTTACAACATCTCCAACGACCGCGTTGGCGATCCGCGTGCCGGCACCCTCAGCTCCTCGCAGGAAGTCTACGGCCGTGGCCACATGGTGCGTCTGACCCAACTGTGGATCCAGCACCAGTTCTTCGACAACAAACTCGACGTCAAGGCCGGTTACTTCGGCGAAGGCGAAGACTTCAACACCTTCCCGTGCGACTTCCAGAACCTGGCGTTCTGCGGTTCGCAAGTGGGTAACTGGGCGACCAACATCTGGTACAACTGGCCCGTCAGCCAGGCCGCGATCCGTGTGAAGTACAACATCAACGACGAGCTCTACGCGCAAATCGGTGCGTACAACCAGAACCCGTCGCAACTGGAACACGGCAACGGCTTCAAGCTCAGCGGCAGCGGCACCAAGGGTACCGTGCTGCCGGTTGAATTGGTCTGGTCGCCGAAGGTCAACAGCCTGCCGGGCGAATACCGCGTCGGTTACTACAAGAGCACGGCCGATGCCGACGACGTTCGCGAAGACGTCAACGGTCTCGATGCGGCAACCACCGGTGATGACTACAAGTCGCACAACAGCAAAAGCGGTTACTGGTTCGTTGCGCAACAGCAACTCACCAGCCACAACGGTGATGCGACTCGCGGTCTGAACATCGCCGCCAACGCGACTTTCCACGACAAGGACACCAACTTCATCGACAACTACCAGTCGGTGATGTTTGTCTACAAAGGCCCGTTCGATGCGCGTCCGAAAGATGACATCGGTATTGGCGCTGCGCGTATCCACGTCAACAAGGACGTCAAGCGCAATGCTGAACTGCTGAACGCTGCGAACGGTGTGTCCGACTACGACAATGCCGCGTTCTCGCCGATTCGTGAAACCGAATACAACTACGAGCTCAACTACGGCATCCATGTCACCAACTGGCTGACCGTGCGTCCCAACCTGCAATACATCACCCATCCGGGCGGTGTGGATGAAGTCGATAACGCTTTGGTCGCTGGCCTGAAAATTCAGTCAACGTTCTGACGCGTCTGCGATAAGCTCCTCTCTATGTGCGCATTTTGCGGACAGCCCAGGCTGTCCGCTTTTTTTTGTGACACCGGTCAGATGTGTTGCTTGATGATTTTTTGTGGCTGGAGAATTTTTTGTGGCGAGGGGATTTATCCCCGCTGGGCTGCGAAGCAGCCCCAAAACCATCCACTGAGGTGTATCAGCGAGAGGCCGTTTTCCAGGTTTGTGACTGCTTCGCAGTCGAACGGGGATAAATCCCCTCGCCACAGTATTCAAGGGTCACAAAGGTAATTGTACCCCCATGATTTTCAGGACCGTAGCCAATGCATGAGCATCCGCTGCAACGCTTCTTCAAATCCCTGCGCGAGCGGCCGGTGTTCGCCTGGGAGCGCTATCAGATGCGCGACGTGTTGGTGATCGATCATCCGCTGTGTCAGGCGGTGTTCAGTCGCCAGGGCGCGCAGTTGCTGCACTTTCAACCGCGCGGGCAGAAGCCGTGGTTGTGGTGCGCGGCGAAGTGGCCGCATGTCGGCGCGATTCGCGGTGGCGTGCCGGTGTGCTGGCCATGGTATGGCCGTCATCCGAGCGAAAACGCGTGGCCGTCCCATGGTTGGGCGCGACTGCTCGACTGGAAACTGCTCGACAGCAGCAGCGCCGAGGATGGCGTGCGCCTGCACTGGCAATTGCAGCTGTGCGATTGGCAGGTCGACCTGCACGCGCACCTGGGCGAACGCATGGAATTGCGCCTGAGCACCGAGCATCAGGACGACATGCCGTGCCAGTTGAGCCAGGCTTTGCACGCTTACTGGCGTATAGGCGATGTTGGTGAGATAGCGCTGTCTGGCCTCGAAGGCGCGCAGGGTTATGATCAATTGAATCGTCAGGTTTGCCAGCAGGAAGGCGAGTTGCGCGTCGATGGCGGGTGTCAGCGGGTGTTCCAGCATGACGGCGAATTGCAGCTCAAGGATCACGCCTGGCAGCGCGAGTTGTGCATCGATACCGGTGACAGCGGCGACACCGTCGTCTGGCATCCCGGAACGCGGCCGTTGCTGGGGGTAAGTTGGGACGAGATTTCCGAGTTCGTCTGCGTGGAAGCAGCGGCGGGTGGCACGGACAGCCTGCACCTGGCGCCGGGGGAGAAGGCGCATTTGAGTTTGCAGGCGTGGGCGGCGGCTTGATCGTTCCCACGCTCTGCGTGGGAATGCAGCCCGGGACGCTCTGCGTCCCTTTCGGAGCCGGAACGCGGAGCGTCCCTTGAGGCATTCCCACGCAGAGCGTGGGAACGATCAGCCTTCAGAGATCAATTGAACTCGTCACCCACCGGATACCGGCTGGCATTCAAGCTCTCTTTGATCTTGCGCAGATGCGGCTGGAAATCCACGCCACGGCGCAAGGTCATCCCGGTCGCCAACACATCCAGCACCGTCAACTGAATGATCCGCGACGTCATCGGCATATAAATGTCGGTGTCTTCCGGCAACGGAATGTTCAGGCTCAAAGTACTGGCCTTGGCCAGCGGTGAATTCTCCGCCGTCAGGCCCAAAACCGAAGCGCCGTTCTCCCGGGCAATCCGCGCCACTTCCACCAGCTCACGGGTACGTCCGGTGTAGGAAATGATCACGAACAGCTCACCGGTGTGCGCCACCGAAGCAATCATCCGCTGCATCAGCACATCGGCATGCGCGGTGACGGCGAGGTTGAAGCGGAAGAACTTGTGCTGCGCATCCAGCGCCACCGGGGCAGAGGCGCCGAGGCCGAAGAAATGGATCTGTCGGGCCTGGATCAACAGGTCGACGGCGCGGCTGATCAGATTCGGGTCGAGCGCCTGGCAAGCACTGTCCAGGGAAGCGATGGCGCTGCCGAAAATCTTCTGCGTGTACGCCTCGGGATTGTCGTCAGCCTCGACCGCGCGGCTGACATACGCCGCGCCACTGGCCAGGCTCTGCGCCAATTGCAGCTTGAGCTCGGGATAGCCGCTGACACCGAACGAGCGGCAGAAGCGGTTGACCGTCGGTTCGCTCACCGAGGCGGCCTGGGCGAGGGCGGCGATGCTGAAGCGGGTGGCCTGCTGCGGGTTGAGCAGGATCACCTCGGCGACCTTACGTTCGGCCTTGTTCAGCTCTTCAAGGCGACTCTGGATCTGTTCCAGTAAATTTCGCACGCGGTCCATATGGAATTCCTGATTCACCGACGCAGAGTTGCGTCGGGCTATGCAAATTGGGCCTTTGATATGGCCCGTGACGGTGGCCTATCCTACTGATGCGTCCGGGCGACCACCACTCGGATTGAGTATTCTGCGAAAATGTTGTGGTTATTACTACATTTTCGCTTGAGTGATGCCTTGAAAAAAGGTATTTGTAGCTTAACTTGATAAAAGAACAAACATCATGCCTTCCATTACGGTTGAACCGTGCACCTTTGCCTTGTTCGGCGCGCTTGGCGATCTGGCCCTGCGCAAGCTGTTTCCTGCCCTGTATCACCTTGACGGTGCCGACCTGCTGCACGAGGACACGCGCATCATCGCGCTGGCCCGTGAGCCCGGCAGCGAGCAGCAGCACATGGCGTTCATCGCCGCCGAATTGCGCCGTTACGTCGGCAAAGAGCTGAACGAAACCGTGGCCGAGCGCTTTCTCGCGCGCCTGACCTATCTGCACGTCGACTTCCTCAAGGCTGAGGATTACGTGGCGCTGGCGGAACTGGCCGGCAGCAGCCAGCGCATGATTGCCTACTTCGCCACCCCGGCGGCGGTGTACGGCGCGATCTGCGAGAACCTCGAGAAAGTCGGTCTGGCCGAAAATACTCGCGTGGTGCTGGAAAAACCGATCGGTTCTGACCTGGAGTCCTCGCGCAAGGTCAACGACGCCGTAGCGCAGTTTTTCCCGGAAGACCGCACCTACCGCATCGACCACTATCTGGGCAAAGAGACCGTTCAGAACCTGATCGCCCTGCGCTTCGCCAACAGCCTGTTCGAAACCCAGTGGAACCAGAATTACATCTCCCACGTGGAAATCACCGTGGCCGAGAAGGTCGGCATCGAAGGCCGTTGGGGCTATTTCGACAAGGCCGGCCAACTGCGCGACATGATCCAGAATCACCTGTTGCAGTTGCTCTGCCTGATTGCCATGGACCCGCCGGCCGACCTGTCCGCCGACAGCATCCGTGACGAGAAAGTGAAAGTGCTCAAGGCGCTCGCGCCGATCAGCCCGGAAGGCCTGACCACGCAAGTGGTGCGCGGCCAGTACATCGCCGGCCACAGCGAGGGGAAATCCGTTCCGGGTTACCTCGAAGAACCGAATTCCAACACCCAGAGCGACACCGAAACCTTCGTCGCCCTGCGTGCCGACATCCGCAACTGGCGCTGGGCCGGCGTGCCGTTCTACCTGCGTACCGGCAAGCGCATGCCGCAGAAGCTGTCGCAGATCGTCATCCACTTCAAGGAACCCTCGCACTACATTTTCGCCCCGGAGCAGCGCCTGCAGATCAGCAACAAACTGATCATCCGCCTGCAACCGGACGAAGGCATTTCCTTGCGCGTGATGACCAAAGAGCAGGGCCTGGACAAGGGCATGCAACTGCGCAGCGGCCCGCTGCAACTGAATTTCTCCGACACCTGGCGTAGCGCGCGGATCCCCGATGCCTATGAGCGGTTGTTGCTGGAAGTGATGAACGGCAATCAGAACCTGTTTGTCCGTAAAGATGAAATCGAAGCCGCGTGGAAGTGGTGTGACCAACTGATCGCCGGGTGGAAGAAATCCGGTGACGCGCCCAAGCCGTATGCGGCCGGGTCGTGGGGGCCGATGAGCTCCATTGCTTTGATCACGCGGGACGGGAGGTCGTGGTATGGCGATATCTGATGTGCAACTGCCGACGGGCGTGACTGCCCGCGAATTCAACAGCCCGGTGCTGCTCGCCGAAGGCCTGGCGCTGAACGTTGCCAAGCAACTGAGCGACGCCATTGCGGCACGCGGCAACGCGGTGCTGGTGGTGTCGGGTGGTCGTAGCCCGGTAGCGTTCTTCCAGCACCTGGCCAAGCAGGAGCTGGACTGGTCGAAGGTCGTTGTGACCCTGGCCGACGAACGCTGGGTGCCGGTGGAACATGCCGACAGCAATGCCGGCCTGCTCAAGCAGTATCTGCTCAAAGGCCCGGCAGCCAAGGCACAGTTCCTCAGCCTCTACAGCGCGGCGGCCAACGTCGAGCAGGCTGCTGAACAGGCTGATCGCTTGCTCGCGGAATTGCCGCCGATCGACGTGCTGGTGCTGGGCATGGGCGATGACGGTCACACCGCGTCGCTATTCCCCGACAGCCCGAACCTCGCCGTAGCCCTGCAAGCCGATGGTACGCGCCGTTGCTGGCCGATGCTGGCGCCCAGCGTGCCGCGTCAGCGCCTGACCATGAGCCGCGCGCTGCTGGCCTCGGCCCGGCACAAGATTCTGTCGATTTCCGGTCAATCGAAACTGACCACCCTGAATGCCGCGCTGGCATCCGATGACGTTGCGGCCATGCCGGTGCGCGCGTTTCTGCAACCTACGTTAGAGATTTACTGGTGCCCATGAGCCAAGGAACAGCCGCTATGACAACCCCATCCCCGACCGTTTCCATGGCGGACAAAGTTGCCCTGATCGACAGTCTCTGCGCCAAGGCGCGGATCCTGCCAGTGATCACCATCGCCCGCGAACAGGACGTGCTGCCGCTGGCCGACGCCCTCGCCGCCGGTGGCCTGACTGCGCTGGAAGTGACCCTGCGTTCGCAGTTCGGCCTCAAGGCCATTCAGATCCTGCGTGAACAGCGTCCGGAACTGATGACCGGTGCCGGCACCGTGCTCGACCGCAACATGCTCGCAGCGGCGGAAGCGGCCGGTTCGCAATTCATCGTCACCCCGGGCATCACTCGTGACCTGCTCGAAGCCAGCGTCGACAGCCCGATTCCGCTGTTGCCGGGCATCAGCAACGCCTCGGGGATCATGGAAGGCTACGGTCTGGGCTATCGCCGCTTCAAGCTGTTCCCGGCGGAAGTCAGCGGTGGCGTGGCGGCAATCAAGGCGCTCGGCGGCCCGTTCGGCGAAGTGAAGTTCTGCCCGACTGGCGGCGTCGGCCCGGCCAATATCAAGAGCTACATGGCGCTGAAAAACGTCATGTGCGTGGGCGGTAGCTGGATGCTTGATCCGGAGTGGATCAAGAACGGCGACTGGGCCCGCATTCAGGAATGCACCGCCGAGGCCCTGGCGCTGCTGGACTGATTGTTACCCGACACTTCGTTGTGTGCTTTACGGCTTTATGGTGCGCTTGGTCGGCGCACCTTTTTTTTGCGCTGAAAAAACTGCCGGTACATGCGGCGATACATAGTTACTGCACGCTGTCTTTTTCACGGGGTTAATCTGCGTCCATCTTATGGAAGAGAGAACGCCTCATGGACGACCGTCAGTCTCTGACCCTTACACCACAATCCCGTTATCAACCGAAGCAACTTCCCCTCGGCCGCCCCGCAGCCGATTCCCGAGTGCGCAATATCACCCAGGGTGTCCAAGGCCTGCCGCTGATCCTGCGTCTGTCGCTGGTCGATGCGATGACCAGCGAGCCGGTCATCGGCGCGCTGGTGCGCATTCAACAGCGTGTCGATGGCGACACCAGCCTGGGCGGCAGTCAATCGACTGACAGCCATGGCATCGTCCGCTTCACCAGTGTCTATCCGGATCGACCTGCGCACGGCGCTGTTTGCTTGAAGCTGAACGTATTCATTCCCGGCGACGAAGCAGGAGCGCAAGCTCACCACGAGGCCTGGGCCGGCACCTTGCACCTCCCAGGCCGCTGCGACTGTGAAGGTGCCGCCGAGGACGCCTTGCGGTTGGTATTGCAGCCGATCGCCGGCGCCGATCTTGAAGACGGCGCCTTCGCCTGCCAGACCCTCGGCATCGACACCTTCGCCGTGTCGTCGCAGCTTGGCCTCGAAGGCTACGAAAAAAATTCCGGAGCGCCGTTCTAGCGCAGTTGGTCCAGCGCCCGAACCAGCTGCTCCATTTCGCCGGCCGTAGTGGTCAACCCCGGGGTGATGCGGATACAAGGCCCGCATGCGGCGCCGGTGCGCACCACGGTGAACAGGTTGAATTCGCTGAGCAGACGCTCGGCCATGGCCTGCTGATCGGTATGCCGGGTGAAGCGCAGCGCGGTGATCCCGCAATACAGTTGCGGGTCGTCAGGCGTCAGCACCTCGATGCCCGGCAGGTGTCGCACGGCGCTGACCCACAAGTTGCGCAGGTAATTCAGACGTGGGCTTTTGGCTGCGGCGCCGCCGAGCGCGTCGTGCTCTTCGAACACCAGCGGCAAGGTCATCAGCGCCGGGATGTTCGGCGTGCTGTACGAGGTGCGCGCGCGGATATCGGTAATCGGGTAATGCATCTCGCCCATGTCCGGATCGATATCAGCCAGACGCTGCGGGGCGATATAGATGAAGCCAAGGGTCAGCGGTGCGCCGATCCATTTGTGCAGGTTGTAACCGGCGAAAGCGATGCCCAACCCTTGCAGGTCAAATTCAATCTGGCCGAGGGCGTGGGCACCGTCGAGGATGATGTCGACGCCGTGCTCTTTGGCCAGTGCGGCGATGGCTTGTACCGGCATGACCAGACCGGTGCGATGGGTAACATGGGTCAGCGCCATCAGTTTGAGTTTCGGGTGGCGGGTGAAAGCTTCGCGGTAGCTTTCCAGCAGGCTGTCGAAACTGGCGGGATGGTGGTGGGTGATCTCGATGACCTCAACGCCACGCTGTTGCGCCAGCCAGCGCATGGCGCCTTTGACCGTGTCGTACTCGAGGTCACAGATCAGCACCTGATCGCCCGGTTGCAGGCGATTGTAATTGCGGATCAGCGATTGCAGGCCTTCGGTGGCATTGCGCGTCAGCGCCACGCTTTGCGCGCGCACGCCGATCAGTTCGGCCAGTTGTGCGCGGATTTCGAGGTTGTCGTGCTGTTCAAAGCGCTGGCGTGCATAAATCGAGTTGCTGGCGTTGATCAGCTCGATATTGCGCTGGTACTCCTCGATCACCGTGCGCGACATGCGCCCGAAGTAACCGTTTTCCAGATTGACCGGGCCAGGCTGCACATCGTATCGGTCGGCGAATGTTTGCCAGAAGGCTTCGTCACGGGCGCGGCGGGTGTTGTCAGGCATGGTCGGCAAGGCTCAAGAGGGAAGGGCGCGTCAGTGGCGCGGGGCGGGTTTGCCGTGTTTGGCGCGCAGCGGTTCGAGCAGGTCGGACAGGCCGTTGTGGTCGATCTCCTGCATCAACGCCAACAGGCCACCGAGTTCACCGTGGGGAAAGCCTTCACGGGCGAACCAGTTCAGATAGGGGCCAGGCAAGTCGGCAATGACCCGCCCTTTGTATTTGCCGAAGGGCATCTCGCGGGTGATCAGCAGTTCGAGTTTTTCCGGATTCATCAGCACGCTTCATCGATTCACATGACAGCCTGGAAAATACAGGCATTCTGCATGCAGGCCAAATGACAGATCATGCAAAAAACCAGCATACAGATGGTTCAATCTTTCTTAAGTCGCTGAAAACAAAGATATTTTTACCTGAAGCGAAGCTGGCACGCACACTGCAATATCCCTTGCATCTTCAACCCATCGCAAGGAATTGAAAAATGACCGACATGAATAAAGAAGCCATTTCTGTACTCAACGACCTGATTGAAACCTGCAAGGACGGTCAGGAAGGGTTCAAGACTTGCGCTGAAGACATCAAGCACCCAGAACTGAAAACTCTCTTCGTGCAGCGCTCCGCCGATTGCGCCACCGCAGCAGCCGAGCTGCAGGCTCAGGTACGTTCGCTGGGCGGTGATCCGGAAACTTCGACCAGCGTTGCCGGGGATCTGCACCGTCGCTGGGTCGACGTCAAATCCATGTTCACCGGTAAAGACGAAGAGGCTGTGCTGAACGAAGCCGAGCGCGGTGAAGACCATGCGCTGAAGGCTTATCGTGAAGCGATCGAGAAGATCAACAAGCACAATCTGGTGGGCATCAAGGATCTGGTTGAGCGTCAGTACCACGGCGTACAACGCAACCACGACCAGGTGAAAGCTCTGCGCAACCAGGCTCGTGCGAACTCGTAAGAGTTAGTCGGCTGAAAAAAACGCCAGCTTGTCTGGCGTTTTTTGCGCGCGTCTGGAAAGCAAAGATCGCAGCCTGCGGCAGCTCCTACAGGGGAATGAATTCCAAAGTAGGAGCTGCCGCAGGCTGCGATCTTTTCGATCAGCCGATACTGATCGCCGGCAAAGTCGGCAACGTCACCGTCTGCTGTTTACGCGGCGCGAGAATCTCCGCCTCGCCATCCACCACCAATTCATCACGCTGATTGAATACGCGAGTAGCAATGCGCACGCGGAATTTCGGCAGTTTCTCCAGAATCTCCAGGCGCACCGTCAGCGTGTCGCCGATCTTCACCGGCTTCTGAAAGCTCATCTGCTGACCGATATAAATAGTGCCCGGCCCTGGTAATTCGCAGGCAACGGCGGCGCTGATCAGCGCACCGCTGAACATGCCGTGGGCGATGCGCTCCTTGAACATGCTGGCGGCGGCAAACTCGGCGTCCAGGTGCACCGGGTTGTGGTCGCCCGACATCGCGGCGAACAGCTGAATGTCGCGCTCTTCGACAGTCTTGCTGTAGCTGGCGGTCTGGCCGACTTCAAGGGCTTCGTAAGGGATGTTGGTAACCTGGGTCATCGGTTTCGATTCCTGTGACGGATTTCAGTGAATCCACAAAAAAAAAATTATTCGCTGCGCTGCGGGCGCCGGTGGCTCAGGGCCTGGTCGATCCAGGCGAGCACATCGGTGGTCACTTCGTCGCGATTGCTTTCATTGAACAATTCGTGCCGGGCCTGCGGGTAGATCTTCAGTTGCAGATGCTGGCTGCCGGCCCTGCGCAAGGCATTGGCCAGATCTGTCAGACGCTTGCCCTCGCTCACCGGATCACATTCGCCGCCAATTACCAGCAGCGGCAGGCCCGGATCGATCTGCGCGAGATTGGACGCTTTACTGATTTGCTGCAACCCACCGAGCAGGTCGATCCACAGCTGATTGGTGCAGCGAAAGCCGCACAGCGGATCGGCGGCGTACTTGTCGACCTCCGCCGCGTCGCGGCTCAGCCAGTCGAAACGGGTGCGCACCGGTTTGAATTTATTGTTGAACGAGCCGAACGACAGCCATTCGATCAATGCACTGCGGCCCTTGCCGCCCTGGCGCAGTTTTTCCAGTCGGGCAATCTGCCGGGCGGCGCGATACAGCGCCACCGGCTGGAAATTCGAGCCACTGAGAATCGCCCCGTGCAGACTGGCGCTGTGGTGCAACAAATAGCCTTGGGCGATGTAGCTGCCCATGCTGTGGCCGAGCAGGATGATCGGCACGCCGGGATGTTGCTGGCCGATGTGCTGGTTGAGGCTGGCCAGATCGCCGACGACCTTGCGCCAACCGTCGTCATCGGCGAAATGGCCGAGAGTGCCGTTGTCGGCGGTGCGACCATGGCCACGCAGATCCGGGGCGTAGACGCCATAGTCTTTGTCGCAAAACGTGTCAGCGAGGCGGGCGTAGCGAGCGCTGTGTTCGGCCATGCCATGAGCGAGAAGAATCACCGCTTTCAATGGCGTGGCCGGCAGCCAGCGGTTGATGTACAGGCGGCTGCGGTCACTCGCGTCCAGCCAGAAGGTGTCGTGGGTCATGGCGATTCCTTTGCTCAGCATCGCCACAGTGTATAGCGCGTCTGATCAGCTCACGCCACGGCAGGAAGATTCACGGGATTAATGAGGGCTTGCGTCATATTTGCCTCAATGGCCATAGCTGCTAGTGTCCGTGAAGCTCCGCTTTGTGCTTTTCGCCTTCCATGGACGAAGCAGAAACGACAGAAAGCGGCTCCCGGATCGGCTCAGGTAAAGAGGACAAGAACAATGCAACCTGATTTCTGGAATGACAAACGCCCGGCCGGCGTACCGCTGGACATCGACATGGGCGAGTTCAAGTCGGTCATCGAAGTGTTTGAGCGTTCCTGCAAGAAGTTCGCTGACCGCCCGGCGTTCAGCAGCATGGGCGTCACCCTGACCTACGCCGAACTCGAGCGCCAGAGCGCGGCGTTTGCCGGATACCTGCAGGCCCATACCGATCTGGTGCCGGGGGATCGCATTGCGGTGCAGATGCCCAACGTTCTGCATTATCCGATTGCCGTGTTCGGCGCGCTGCGCGCCGGGCTGATCGTGGTCAATACCAACCCGTTGTATACGCCACGGGAAATGCGCCACCAGTTCAAGGATTCCGGTGCACGCGCGTTGGTCTACCTGAATCTGTTCGGACAGAAAGTCCAGGAAGTGCTGCCCGACACCGACATCCAATATTTGATCGAAGCGAAGATGGGCGACCTGATGCCCACCGCCAAAGGCTGGCTGGTCAACACCGTGGTCAGCAAAGTGAAGAAACTGGTTCCCGAGTATTCGCTGCCGCAAGCGACCTCGTTCAAAAGCGCGCTGCGCATGGGCCGCGGCCTGGGCATCAAACCGCTGAACGTCGGCCTCGATGACATCGCCGTGCTGCAATACACTGGCGGCACCACCGGCCTGGCCAAGGGCGCGATGCTCACCCACGGCAATCTGGTGGCGAACATGCAGCAGGTGCGCGCCTGTCTGGCTCAGCTCGGCCCGGACGGTCAGCCGCTGTTGCGCGAAGGCCAGGAGGTGATGATCGCGCCGCTGCCGCTGTACCACATCTATGCTTTCACCGCGAATTGCATGTGCATGATGGTCTCGGGCAACCACAACGTGCTGATCTCCAATCCGCGCGACATCGCCGGCTTCATCAAGGAACTGAAAAACTGGCGGTTCTCGGCGCTGCTGGGTTTGAACACCTTGTTCGTTGCGCTGATGGACCACCCTGACTTCAAGACCCTGGATTTCTCCAGCCTGAAGCTGACCAACTCCGGCGGCACCGCGCTGGTCAAGGCCACCGCCGAGCGCTGGGAGCAGATGACCGGTTGCCGTATTACCGAAGGCTACGGCCTGACCGAAACCTCGCCGGTGGCGTGCACCAACCCATACGGCGATCAGTCGCGGCTGGGTACTGTCGGCTTGCCGGTGCCGGGCACGCTGGTGAAAATCATCAACGATGACGGCGTCGAACAGCCGCTGGGCGAGCGCGGCGAGCTGTGCATCAAAGGCCCGCAGATCATGAAGGGCTACTGGAACAAACCCGAAGCCACCGCCGAAGTGCTCGATGCCGAGGGCTGGTTCAAGTCCGGCGACATCGCCGTGATCGACCCGGACGGTTTTGTGCGCATCGTCGATCGCAAGAAGGACATGATCATCGTCTCCGGCTTCAACGTGTACCCCAACGAAATCGAAGACGTGGTCATGGCCCACCCGAAAGTCGCCAACTGCGCGGTCATCGGCGTGCCGGACGACCGTTCGGGGGAGGCGGTGAAGCTGTTTGTGGTAGCGCGGGAGAGCGGGGTCAGCCTGGAAGAGCTGAAGGCGTACTGCAAAGAGAATTTCACGGCCTACAAGGTGCCGAAACACATCGTGTTGCGTGAGTCGTTGCCGATGACGCCTGTAGGGAAAATTCTGCGCCGCGAGTTGCGGGATATCGCCTAGGCCCGAAGCGCAGCGCTTTTGACATTCGCGAGCAGGCTCGCTCCCACAGGTATCGATGGTTTCTGTGGGGGCGAGCCTGCTCGCGAATCTTTTGTGCCCGCTGAATTCGGGGGTTTTGGGGAGTTATAGGATTTTTGCTCTAAAATGACCGCTGGCAAGTCTTGAGTCATCAATATGACTGTAGGGGCCTCTTTTGGCTCTGGTCGGCCCTTGGCAAAGCTGCTACTCTCGGCGCGCTTTGTGACTTCTCGGCCTGTAAAACGCCGGATTCACCAATACAAAACACACACCAATAATAATCGCATCAAATGCGGTGAAGAATTCGCGTTGCTGAGGAGTGGGCTTCCATGATCGAAGACTTTTGGAAGGATAAGTACCCGGCTGGAATCGCAGCCGAGATCAATCCAGACGAGTATCCGAACATTCAGGCAGTGTTGAAGCAATCCTGCCAACGCTTCGCCAACAAACCGGCTTTCAGCAACCTCGGCAAGACAATCACCTACGGTGAGCTGTACGAGCTGTCCGGGGCCTTTGCCGCGTATCTGCAACAGCATACCGACTTGCAGCCCGGTGATCGAATCGCCGTGCAACTGCCCAACGTCCTGCAGTACCCGGTCGCGGTCTTCGGTGCCATTCGCGCCGGGCTGATCGTGGTCAACACCAACCCGCTGTACACCGCGCGGGAAATGGAACACCAATTCAACGACTCCGGCGCCAAAGCCCTGGTGTGCCTGGCGAACATGGCGCACCTGGCCGAAGCCGTGGTGCCGAAGACCGGCGTCAAGCACGTCATCGTCACCGAAGTCGCCGACCTGCTGCCGCCGATCAAGCGCCTGCTGATCAACAGCGTCATCAAGTACGTGAAGAAAATGGTCCCGGCCTATCACTTGCCCAAAGCCATCAAATTCAACGACGTCCTGAGCAAGGGCCACGGCCAGCCAGTGGCCGAGGCGAACCCGGACAGCGGCGATGTCGCGGTTCTGCAATACACCGGCGGCACCACCGGCGTGGCCAAGGGCGCAATGCTCACGCACCGCAACCTGGTCGCCAACATGCTGCAATGCAAGGCGCTGATGGGCTCCAACCTCAACGAAGGCTGCGAGATCCTGATCACGCCGCTGCCGCTGTATCACATCTACGCGTTCACCTTTCATTGCATGGCGATGATGCTGATCGGCAACCACAACATTCTGATCAGCAACCCGCGCGACCTGCCGGCGATGGTCAAGGAACTGTCGAAGTGGAAGTTCAGCGGTTTTGTGGGTCTGAACACGCTGTTCGTGGCGCTGTGCAACAACGAAGGTTTCCGCAAACTGGATTTCTCCGCGCTGAAAGTCACCCTGTCCGGCGGCATGGCCCTGCAACTGGCGGCGGCCGAGCGCTGGAAAGCCGTGACCGGTTGCGCCATCTGCGAAGGCTACGGCATGACCGAAACCAGCCCGGTGGCCACGGTCAACCCGATCCAGCACATCCAGATCGGCACCATCGGCATTCCGGTGCCGTCGACCCTGTGCAAAGTCATCGACGATGCCGGTGTCGAGCAGCCGCTGGGCGAAATCGGCGAGCTGTGCGTCAAGGGCCCGCAAGTGATGAAGGGTTACTGGCAGCGTCAGGAAGCTACCGATGAAATGCTCGACAGCGACGGCTGGCTGAAAACCGGTGACATCGCGCTGATCCAGCCGGACGGCTACATGCGCATCGTTGATCGCAAGAAGGACATGATTCTGGTGTCTGGCTTCAACGTCTATCCGAACGAACTGGAAGACGTGCTGGCGACTTTGCCGGGCGTGTTGCAGTGCGCGGCGATCGGTGTGCCGGACGAGAAATCGGGTGAGGCGATCAAGATTTTCATCGTCGCCAAACCGGGCGTGACCCTGACCAAAGAGCAGGTCATGGACCACATGCGCGCCAACGTTACCGGCTACAAAGTGCCGCGTTCGGTGGAATTCCGCGATGCGCTGCCGACTACCAACGTCGGCAAGATCCTGCGCCGCGAATTGCGGGATGAAGAGCTGAAGAAGATCAAGGCCAAGTCTGCCGCGTAAATAAAAAGCCCCGCAGATGCGGGGCTTTTTGTTGGTGAACTGATCGTTCCCACGCTCCGCGTGGGAGTGCCGCCCCGGACGCTCCGCGTCCAGCACTGCAGGGACGCAGAGCGTCCCGAGATGCATTCCCACGCAGAGCGTGGGAACGATCAAGTGCAAATCCTACTGACGAAACGGTGCAAAGTTGACGTTGGTCCCCGCCGGTCGCATGTCCTGCAGATACGAATCCTTGTCCGCGCTCAATTCCAGGCTCAGCGCCGCCTTGCGTTTGCCTTCATTGCGAATCACCAGCCCTTCGAGCTTTTCGCGCAGGAACACCGTCGGCACTTTCAGGTGCAGCAACTCATCGGTGGCCGGGGTGTGCAGCAGCAAGTGAATCCACTCGTACTGACCGATGGCCAAGCGCGACACCGGCAGGTCGAACCACCAGATATTGCGGTTACGGTTCAGTTCGGCGAAGTGGCAGTTGTTGGTGCCGAGCACGGCGCCGCCCAGTTCCTGGTTGCGACGGGCGATGGCCTGGGTTTTATTGAGCTTCATGACATTCCTGCGAATCGGTGTGCCGGGCTCAGCGCCCGTAGGCTGAGCATTCTCGGGGCAACGCCGGCAAACATAAAGCGCAACCTGCGTGCCACGACGAAATGCCGGCAAAATAAATGAAACTCGGCGCAAAGCGCACCGGTCAATCGTTACGTAATGACTTTTCTTCCCTTTATGCTTCACGGAGAAACACCATGAGTAGCACAGGCGATAAAGTAAAAGGCATGGCCAACGAAGCCGTCGGCAATATCAAGCAAGGCGTCGGCAAAGCTACTGATAACGACAAGATGCGCGCCGAAGGCAAGGTTCAAGAGAAAAAAGGTGAAGCCCAGCAAGCGGTCGGCAACGCCAAGGACGCTGTGAAAAAGGGCGTCGACAAGGCGTAAGCGAGCCTTGAACGAATCACACGAGCGGCCATCCAAGGATGGCCGTTTTTGTATCAGAACCCTGCGGTCATCCGCCAAAGGCTCGTCAACTAGGCTACCTTGAGGTAAAAAACGGCCCCTGAGTCGCCACGACTTCAACCTTTTGCGGCGCAAGGAGACGCGAATGATATTTCCGGACATGAAAGGTCTGCCCCTGCACCGGGTGATGGTGCGCACGGTCACTGAGTTCGTCGATGACGAAATGTCGACCTACGCCTCGGCATTGGCCTACCAGATGCTGTTCTCGCTCTTCCCGTTCATTCTTTTCCTGATCGCCCTGATCGGTTTCCTGCACCTGCCGGATTTCTTCTCTTGGCTGCGCCTGCAATCCGAACTGGTGCTGCCGCCGCAGGCGCTGGAGCAGGTCAACCCGGTGATCGACCAGTTGCAGCAATCCAAGGGTGGCCTGCTGTCCATCGGTATCGTGATCGCCCTGTACACCGCGTCCGCCGGCGTGCGCCTGATGATGAGCGCGATGAATGCCGCCTACGACGTGGTCGAAGGCCGGCCGATCTGGAAGCGTTTCCCGTTGTCGATCGTCTACACCATCGGCATCGCCGGCATGCTGCTGATCGCCGCCGCGCTGATGGTGCTCGGGCCGCAGGTGATGGGCTGGATTGCCGCACAAGTGGGACTGGAATACTTCATCGTCACGGTGTGGACGATCGCCCGCTGGCCGGTGATCGTGATTCTGATGATGGTCGCGGTGGCGCTGATCTATTACGTGATGCCCGACGTCAAACAGGAATTCCGTTTCATCACCCCGGGTTCAGTCTTGGCCGTGGTGGTGTGGATCCTCGCCTCGTTGGGGTTTGCCTTCTACGTAAAAACCTTCGCCAACTACAACGCGATGTATGGCAGCATCGGGGCGATCATCGTGCTCTTGCTGTATTTCTACATTTCCTCCGCAGTCCTGTTGCTCGGCGCGGAGATGAACGCGGTGATCGAGCATATGTCCGCCGAAGGCAAGGAAAAGGGCGAAAAAGCCCCTGGCGAGCCTGACGAATCCCCCAAACAACACGTCTCGGGCCTGGGCCGCGATCATTCGCTCAAGCCGGACACTGACGAAGCGCGACCATGATTCGTGAAATTCTGAAAATGGGTGATGAGCGCCTGCTGCGCATCGCCGCGCCGGTACCACCGGAAATGTTCAACAGCGCCGAGCTCTGGCAATTGATCGATGACATGTTCCAGACCATGGAAAGCGTCGGCGGCGTTGGCCTCGCGGCGCCGCAGATCGGCGTCGACCTGCAACTGGTGATCTTCGGCTTCGAACACAGCGAGCGTTACCCGGATGCTGAAGCAGTGCCGCAGACGATCCTGATCAATCCGCTGATCACGCCGTTGAATCCGTTGATGGAAGAGGGCTTTGAAGGTTGTTTGTCAGTGCCGGGCCTGCGCGGTGCGGTGGATCGCTTTCAGCAGATCCGCTACGAAGGCTTTGATCCCAAGGGCGAGCCGATCGTGCGCGTGGCCTCGGGGTTTCATGCGCGAGTGGTGCAGCATGAATGCGATCACCTGATCGGCCGGCTGTACCCGTCGCGGATTACCGATTTCAGCAAGTTCGGCTTTACCGAAGTGCTGTTTCCGGACCTTGATCCCAACGTTGACGATTAACCAGAATCAAAAGATCGCAGCCTTCGGCAGCTCCTACAGGGATCGGTGTAGGAGCTGCCGAAGGCTGCGATCTTTTGATCTTCAAACTAGCCCCATCGCAATCATCGGCTTGCTCCGCGCATACCGGCTCAACCGCTCGGCCATCGCCTGCGGCAGCGGCGGATTGAAACTGAAGCCACGCCGCTCATAAAACCCGCGCAGATCCGGATGGCAGAACAGCCACACCGGCTCGTCCACCTCAGCAACCGCCGCCGCGATCAGTTGTGCAGCAATGCCCTGCTCGCGACACCCCGGATCAACAAACAACCCCGTCAGCCAGTGTCCGCCCGCTGCTGGACGCAGGCACAGCGCCGCAACGATCTCGCCGCGCCGCGCTACCCACAACTGCGCCTCGCGCACGGCCTTCATCGACGACTGGTGGCTGCGGTAGAACTTGTTCATCAGCGGCCACAACGATTCGTCGAGCTGGCTGTAGTGGATATCGGACATGGTTCGGGCTGTCGCTGCGAAAAGCGCCGATTATAAAAGAACGCGCGCTTCGGGATAGGTGTATACCTGAACTCACACCCCTGTGAGTGGAGTACCGATCATGTCCAAAGGTATGGATTCAAAGAAAGCCGCGAAGAAGAAGCCGGCCAAGACCGCGATTGAAAAACGTGCCGAGAAGAAAGCCAAGAAGGTCGATATTTTCGGCCATTGATCAAACCATGCGGAAGCCCGGTTCACGGGCTCCCGCCTCGCTGGCGAAAACGTCCGTTTTCACCACACTGTTTCCCCGCGCTGAACCGTTTCTTGTGCAAAAAATGCCAGATACTGGCCGACTAGTGGCCTTGCGCCCGGCGTCGGGATGGCTATGCTTTGCAGGTAACTAACCATGTCGACCGTCATGCCAACAGGGCGGCGGTACCAGGTTGGTCCGTGATTCATGCTGCCAGAGTGCGCATTCCAAGGCACCGACACTGAACCAACAAGGAGCGTCATCTAAATGGAAGTTCTTCTACGCGTTAGGGCTGGCCCGCTTGCGGGCTATCAAGAAAAGGATGTCTTGATCAGAGCGTCGCTGCAGGGACCCTCCGATTGATCATCATTTATCACCTGACAACTTCCTCCCGTTGAGGAAGGCGTGTGCCTGTTCTGTGGAACGTAGTGATGGATCTTGCAAGACCTGAACTTTCATCAAATCAAAAGAACGCGCGGAAGGTGATACAACCATGTTCAACCTACATCACAAGGCTGACCTGCGGGAAATCGAGCGTTTCAGCTGTGCGCTGACCGAGGCCAACGCGAAAATAGAGGCAATCAGCCGCTCGATGGCGATGATCGAGTTCACTCCGGACGGCATCGTCCTCGACGCCAACGAGAACTTCTGCAAGACCATGGGCTACAGCGCCGATGAAGTGCGCGGCAAACACCATCGGATCTTTTGCGAAGAAAGCTTTTATCGCAGCGAGGACTACGCGAAGTTGTGGCGCGACCTGGCCCGTGGTGAACCGCTCAGCGGCACTTTCCTGCGTCTGAACAAGAGTGGCCGGGAGATCTGGCTTGAAGCCAGTTACATGCCGGTGTTCGGGCCCGACAAACAGGTCAGAAGTGTGATCAAGGTTGCGGCGGACATCACCGCACGCATCAACAAAGAACATGAAGAAGAAGCCATGCTGGCGGCGATCGGTCGTTCCATGGCGGTGATCGAGTTCACCCCCGAAGGCCATGTCATCCGCGCCAACGACAACTTTCTGCAGACCATGCAGTACGCGCACCCTGAAATTGTCGGCCAGCACCACAGCCTGTTCTGTCACCGCGCCGAAGCCGAATCCGCGCAATACAAAGCGTTCTGGGCTTCGCTCAATCGCGGCGAATATCACTCGCACCGTTTCGAGCGCAAGAACAAGTCCGGGCAGATGGTTTATCTGGAAGCCTCGTATAACCCGCTGTTCGATGCCAAGGGCCGCTTGTACAAAGTGGTCAAGTTCGCCAGTGACATCACCAAGCAGATGACCACCCTGCAAAACGCTGCGGAATCGGCCCACAGCACCTCGGTACAAAACGACGCCTGCGCGCAAAAAGGCTCGCAAGTCGTGCAGCAGACCGTGCAGATCATTCAGGACATCTCCCGCGATCTGAACGAAGCGGCGGTGAGCATCGATGCGGTCAGCAAACAGTCGGACATCATCGGCACCATCGTCCAGACCATTCGCGGCATTGCCGACCAGACCAACCTGCTGGCACTCAATGCAGCGATCGAAGCGGCGCGCGCCGGTGAGCATGGACGCGGTTTTGCCGTCGTCGCCGATGAGGTGCGCAGCCTCGCCGCGCGGACCAGTCAGGCCACTCTGGAAATTGTCGACGTGGTGCGCAAGAACCACGACCTGTCGCTGAGCGCGGTATCGAGCATGCAGTCGAGCCTGAGCCGAACCGGGTTGGGCGTGGAGCTGGCGAACGAGGCGGGCGAGGTGATCCTCGAGATTCAGCAGGGCTCGCGGCATGTGGTGGATGCGATCAGTCAGTTCAATGAAACCCTGCAATTGAACTGAGCTGTTCAACGTCACCAATAGCCAATGTGGGAGCGAGCCTGCTCGCGAAAGCGTTGTGTCAGTCAAGCCTATAGCCACTGACACGACGCCTTCGCGAGCAGGCTCGCTCCCATAGGTGAGTCCTGCGTTGGCCTTCAACGATGAGCAATATTCTCCAGCGCCAGATTACGCGTTCGTGGGCCGAACCAGCCGATGGTCAGCATCACGATCAGCATGCTGCTGACGATAAACGCCAGTACCCCCGGCGTGCCGAAATTATCCAGGAACATGCCGATCAGCAGACTGCTGAACACCGTCGACAAGCGACTGAACGAATAGCAGAACCCGACCGCGCGGGCGCGGATGTTGGTCGGGAACAGTTCGCTCTGGTAGGAGTGATAACTGAAGCTCAGCCAGGCGTTGCAGAAGGTGATCATTACCCCGCAGAAAATCAGCCCGAACGCGCTGGTCTGCAGGGCGAACAGGGTGCCGAAGGTCATCGCGCCGAGGGCCGAGCCGACGATCTGCCATTTGTTCTCGAAACGGTTGGCGAACTTCACGAACAGCAACGGCCCGAGCGGGTAGGCGAGGGTGATGATGAAGGCGTACATCAAACTGTGGGTGACGCTCACGCCTTGCCCCGAAAGCAGCGCCGGCAACCAGTTGCCGAAACCGAAGAAACCGATCGCCTGAAAGATGTGGAAGACGATCAGCATCAACGCGCGGCGGCGGTACGGCGGCTGCCAGATATCGGCGAAACGGCCTTTGCCTTCGACATCGACGGGCACCGGTTCCGGCGCATCCAGCGCTTTGCCGTAATCCTTGGCGCAGCGCGCTTCGAGATGGTCGAGGATCCGGTTGGCCTCATCAAAGCGACCATGCTGCGCCAGCCAGCGCGGCGATTCCGGCAGACGCTTGCGCAGCCACCAGATAAACAGCGCGAACACCGCGCTGGCCAACACTACCCAACGCCAGCCGGAAATGCCGAACGGCGCTTGCGGCACCAGCCACCACGACATCAAGGCCACCGCCGGCACCGAGAGGAACTGCACGAAAAACGCAAAGGCGAACGCCGAGCTGCGCATGCGTTTAGGGACCAGTTCCGAGAGGTAGGCATCGATCGTCACCAATTCGATACCCAAGCCGATGCCGACCAGAAAACGCATGCCGATGATGCCCAGCGCCGAGGTCTGAATCCCCATCAGCACTGTCGCCACCGTGTACCAGATCAGCGCGAAGGTGAAGATCGCCCGGCGGCCGAAACGATCCGCCAGCGGACTGAGCAGGCTGGCGCCGAGGAACAGGCCGAGGAACGTCGCCGAGGCGAACGCCGCCTGATCGGAGAAGCCGAACACCCCCTGACTGCCAGTGGCGAACAGGCCGTCGCGAATCAGCCCGGGACTGATGTAGGCGGTCTGGAACAGATCGTAGAGTTCGAAAAATCCACCGATCGACAGCAGCGCCACCAGACGCCAGATGGTGGCGACGGCGGGCAGACGGTCGATGCGGGCGGAAATCTCGGCGGCGCGTACCGGGTCGATGCCATCACTGGGCGCGGCGGCGGGAGCGTGAGCAGTCATAAGCTGATCCATTTTTTATTGATGGAAAAGCTTAGCCTGCTATCGGTGTTGGCGGATTGTGAATACCAGCGGTTTACCCGGTCAAACCGCTGATTTCTCGCAATATCTGCTTACGAATTAGCGATTTATGCCGCAGCGGCAGAATCCGGCAGCGCCGAGCTCGGCAGGCCGAAGATGCGGTCGAACAGCCAGTTGAATACGAAGGTGTAGCACGGGATGAAAATGATCAGTGCCAGATCCAGCAGGAACGCCTGCACCAGACTGATGTTCATCCACCACGCAATCAGCGGAATCAGGAACACGATCAGCGTCAATTGAAAGCCGACCGCGTGGGCGACGCGCCGTTTGACCGTACGGGTGCGCGAGACCTGGCGACTTTCCCAACGCTCGAACAACGAGGTGTAAATGAAATTCCAGGTCACGGCGATGCTGGTGATGATCACCGCCAGCGGCCCGGTGCTGCCCGGCGTCGTGCCCGACAGCAACGCCAGACCGAGGGCCGAGAAGGTCATCCCAATCACTTCGTAGAGCGACACGTAGACCAGTTTGCGTTTCACGCCTTGCATGCAGATTTGCCTCTTTCTTGCCGAATGTTGGCCAGCAGGGCTGGCGAAGGCGGCGAAAGATAGCTTCAATAGACCTGACAGAAAAAGTCGGTAGCTTTCAGTTTTATTGATAGGTGAGGCATTTGAATTTCAGCAGCGACAGCATCGAATTGTTTCTCGCGGTGATCGAACGCGGCTCGTTTTCCGCTGCGGCGCGGCAGTTGGGCAAGGTGCCCTCCGCGGTGAGCATGGGCATGGCCAATCTTGAAGCGGAACTCGGTTACCCGTTGTTCGACCGCAGCCATCGCGAGCCGCAACCCACGGCGATGGCGCAGTCGTTGGTGCCCCACGCGCGACTGATCGCCGAGCAGCTCAAGCAGCTGCAAGTGCACGCGGTGGAGCTGTCGTTGGGACTGGAAAGCAGGTTGTCGATCGGCGTGGTTGCGGACGTTGATCGGCGGCGCTTGCTGGCAGCGATCAAGGTGATTGCCGAGCGGCATCCGTTGCTCGACATCGAAGTGCTGACTGCGCCGCAGGATGATGTGCTGGCTATGTTGCACAGTGGCCGGGTCAGCCTGTGCCTGGCGTTCGCCGGTTTGAGCGTGAATGCGCTGGAGCGGTTTCAGTTTGTCGGCAGCGAACGCATGATCGCCACGCTGGCGGCGGACAGCCCGTTGTTGCAGGGGCGGGATGTGTTTCTCGAAGATCTGGTGCAAGTGCGGCAGATCATCGTCGCCAGCCGTGACTTGCCGATCAGCGAAACGCGGCCATTGGTGGCTGAATCCTACTGGCGTACGGACAATCTCGAGACGGCAATGGAAATGGTCGAAGCGGGGTTGGGTTGGGGGAATTTTCCGCTGTCGGTGGTGCAGCCATGGCTGGACACGGGACGTTTGAAAAGGCTGAATTTTCGCAACATCGAAAATGGCCTGGTGCTGCCGGTGCATGCGGTGTGGCTCAAGAGCCAGCCCTTGCAGAAGGGCGCGCAGGCTTTGGTTGACCTGCTCAGCCATTGAACTTGGTAGAGATCCCCTGTGGGAGCGAGCCTGCTCGCGAAGGCGTCGTGTCAGCTGTATCAATGCTGACTGACCCACCGCTTTCGCGAGCAGGCTCGCTCCCACAAGGGTTGTGTTTCAACTCAGCATTTGTGAAGGGTCAGGTACTCTCGCGAACCTTCAGCTCAAACCCCATATCCTCCACCGGCCGCGCCACTTTGTTACCCGCCATCAACGTCAGCATCTGCTCTGCCGCGCGCCGGCCGATCGCCTCACGCGGGGTGTTGATGCTGCTCAGGCGCGGCACCATGTGCTCGGACATCGGCAAATCGTTGAAACCGAGGATCGCCACCTGCTCGGGAATCTTGATGCCGTTACGCAACGCTTCCAGCAGCGCGCCTTGGGCCAGGTCATCGTTGCCGAAGAAAATCGCATCAACATCCGGATGCGCCGCCAGCAATTGCAAAAACAACTCGCCACCCAGACCCACCGACGAAGCACGTGGCGTCAGCACTTCCAGGTCCGGGTCGTAACGGCCCGCCTTCTGCAACGCCTTGCGGAAGCCTTCACCGCGCAACAACGTGCGCTGATCCAGCTGCGCACCAATGTATGCCAGACGTTTACGCCCACGAGACAGGAGATGTTCGGCGGCAGTTTCCCCGGCGCTCAACTGCGAGAAACCCACGCAATTGACTCCGGCAGCACTGTCCAGCTCCATCATGTACACGCAAGGAATGTTGCTGGCCTCGATCATCCGCCGCGAACTTTCCGTGCGATCAAACCCGGTCAGCAGAAACCCGCGCGGCTGATAGGCCATGTAGTTGCGCAGCAGGTTTTCTTCTTCATCGCGCGAATAGTGAAAGTTGCCGATCAGCACTTCGAAGCCCTTGGGCGTCAGCACCCGATGAATGGCTTCCAGCGTGTCGATGAACAGCAGGTTGGACAACGACGGCACCAGCACGACAACCGAATGGCTCTGCGCCGAGGCCAGTGCGCGGGCGGCGGGGTTGACCACGTAGTTGAGTTCGAGCGCGGCTTTCTGCACTTTTTCCACCAGTTCGGTGGCTACCGTGCTCACCCCGCGCAAGGCGCGCGAGGCAGTGATCGGGCTGACGCCGGCCAGGCGGGCTACTTCGTTGAGGGTCGGACGGCCGGTGGTGCGGGTATTTTTATCGTTCTTGGGGGAGGTCATCGGGCGGCTTGCCAAACAAAAATCAAGGCACTAAGGTAGCGCTGTCCTGATGCAGCTGCAAATGCGTGAGCACGGTCCTGCCTGATCTGTGCTCTTTGGCGTCAGGAACAAACCTGCTGCAACCCAAAAAAACGACAAGAAGGCGTCGGCAACTTCTGCCTGTGCACTAGAGTCATAGCTAGCAAAGGTAGCGCTGTCTGCGCGCTGAGGTGTTATATGAGTCATCCCATCACCGCCCTGGTCATCATGGGCGTTGCCGGTTGCGGCAAGACGTGCGTCAGCCAGGCCCTGTGCCAATTGAGCGGCGCCACTGCCATTGAAGGCGATACTTTTCATCCGGCCGCGAACATCGAAAAGATGAGCGCGGGGATCCCCCTGAACGACGAAGACCGCGCCGGCTGGCTCGACAGCCTGTGCGATGAACTGCGTCGCGTCGATGCCCAAGGCCAGCGCCCGGTGTTGACCTGCTCGGCCCTTAAACACAGTTACCGCGAACGTCTGCGCAGCGCCTTGCCGGGCCTCGGTTTCGTGTTTCTTGAATTGACTCCGGAAGTCGCCGCCGAGCGTGTATCGCACCGCCCGGGCCACTTCATGCCGGCGACGTTGATCGAAAGCCAGTTCGCCACCCTCGAATCGCCAAAGGGCGAGCCGCTGACTCTGCCGCTCAATGCCTCGATTCACAGCGTCGAAGAGCTGGCCCTGCAGGCTCACGTCTGGTGGCAGGCCAACGGTCTGAAACAGGCGGTATGAGTATGTTGAAAAAGACAGCGCTGTCCTTCCGACTTCTGTTCAACCCGCTTTAATAACAACAACAATCCAGGAGACACCCCCCATGTTTGGCATGTCCCACGAGACGTTCCTGCTGCTCGATGCGGTGGTCACGGTAATCGGCCTGATTATCCTGATCACCAAATTCAAGATTCACCCGTTCATTGCACTGACCATCGCCGCCGCCTTCCTCGGCCTGACTTCCGGCATGCCGATCAACACCATCATCAAGGCGTTCCAGGACGGCTTCGGTGGCGTGCTCGGTTTTGTCGGCATCATCCTCGCCCTGGGCACCATGCTCGGCAAAATGATGGCCGAATCCGGCGGCGCCGATCAGATCGCCCAGACCCTGATCCGCGCCTTCGGCAAGGACAAGGTGCAGTGGGCGATGATGTTCGCTGCGTTCCTGGTGGGCATTCCGCTGTTCTTCGAAATCGGCTTCGTGCTGCTGATTCCGCTGGTGTTCATCGTTGCACGCCGCACCGGTGTGTCGATCATCAAGATCGGTATCCCGCTGCTCGCCGGCCTGTCCGCCGTGCACGGTCTGGTGCCGCCGCACCCGGGTCCGCTGCTGGCCATCGGCGTATTCGGCGCTGACATCGGCAAGACCATTCTCTACGGTCTGATCGTCGCGCTGCCGACCGCCATCATTGCCGGTCCGATCTTCGGTACTTTCATCGCCAAGCACATCCCGGGTCACCCGAATCAGGAACTGGTCGATCAACTGGCCCGTGAAAACGATTCGGCCAACCTGCCAAGCTTCAGCATTACTCTGGTCACCGTGCTGTTGCCGGTGTTCCTGATGCTGCTGAAAACCTTCGCTGACGTGGCACTGCCGGACGGCAACTTCTTCCGCATCTGGATGGACATGATCGGCCACCCGATCTCCGCACTGCTGCTGGCGCTGCTGCTGTCGCTGTACACCTTCGGCTACAAGCAGGGCATCGGTTCCAACCAGATGCTCAAGTGGCTCGACGCAAGCCTGGCGCCTACCGCTGCGATCATTCTGATCATCGGTGCCGGCGGTGGCTTCAAGCAGATGCTGGTGACCAGCGGCGTGGGTGACGTGATCGGCCACATGGCGGTCAGCGCGCAGATCTCGCCGATCCTGCTGGCCTGGCTGGTGGCGGCGGTGATCCGTATCGCAACTGGTTCGGCGACCGTGGCGACCATCACTGGCGCCGGCATTGTGGTGCCGGTTGTCGGGATGATTCCGGGCGTCAACCGTGAGCTGCTGGTGCTGGCAACCGGCGCCGGTTCGCTGATTCTGTCCCACGTCAACGACGCTGGTTTCTGGCTGGTCAAGCAGTACTTCAACATGACCGTGGCCGAAACCTTCAAGACCTGGACCGCGATGGAAACCATTCTGTCGGTAGTGGGCCTGGGCTTTATCCTGCTGTTGTCGCTGTTCGTTTAAACGGCAGTTTGCAGGCACAAAAAAACCGCAGTGATGCGGTTTTTTTGTGGGCGTGGACTTCCTGCTTGATCGTTCCCACGCTCCGCGTGGGAATGCCTCAATGGACGCTCTGCGTCCGCTTTGAGACGCAGAGCGTCTCGGGCTGCATTCCCACGCAGAGCGTGGGAACGATCAGAGATGCGCCACTTATTTCGCGGCCAGGCCATCCGCGCGGAACATCCCGCGAATCCCGCGCACGGCCTGACGAATGCGGTCCTGATTTTCGATCAGGGCAAAGCGCACATGATCATCGCCGTACTCGCCAAAACCCACCCCCGGCGAGACGCAGACCTTGGCCTCGGCCAGCAGTTTCTTGGCGAACTCCAGCGAACCCAGATGCGCATACGCCTGGGGAATCTTCGCCCAGACGTACATCGAAGCCTTCGGATTCTCGACCATCCAGCCCAGCTCATGCAGGCCTTTGACCAGCACGTTACGGCGCTGACGATACTGCTCGGCGATGTCGCGCACGCACTGTTGATCGCCTTCCAGCGCGGCAATCGCCGCCACTTGCAGTGGGGTGAAAGTGCCGTAGTCGTGGTAGCTCTTGATCCGCGCCAAGGCGTTGACCAGTTCTGGATTGCCGACCATGAAACCGATGCGCCAGCCGGCCATGTTGTAGCTCTTGGACAGGGTGAAAAACTCCACCGCAATGTCCTTGGCCCCGGGCACCTGCATGATCGACGGTGCTTTCCAGCCGTCGTAGACGATGTCGGCGTACGCCAGGTCGTGGATGACCAACACGTCGTATTGCTTGGCCAGGGCGATCACCCGCTCGAAGAAATCCAGTTCCACACACTGTGCAGTCGGGTTCGACGGGAAGCCGAGGATCATCATTTTTGGCTTGGGGATCGAACCGCGAATGGCGCGCTCCAGCTCATCGAAGAAATCCACCCCCGGCACCAGCGGCACCGAACGCACCTGAGCGCCGGCAATCACTGCGCCGTAAATGTGGATCGGATAGCTCGGGTTCGGCACCAGCACGGTATCGCCCTGATCGAGGGTCGCCAGCATCAAATGCGCCAAGCCTTCCTTGGAGCCGATGGTGACAATGGCTTCGCTTTCCGGGTCGATATCGACTTCGTAGCGCTGCTTGTACCAGTTGGAAATTGCCCGGCGCAGGCGCGGAATGCCTTTGGACGTCGAGTAACCGTGGGTGTCCTCACGTTGGGCGACCTGCACCAGTTTTTCGACAATGTGCGGCGGCGTGGCGCCGTCGGGATTGCCCATGCTCAGGTCGATGATGTCTTCACCACGGCGGCGAGCGGCCATCTTCAGCTCGGCGGTGATGTTGAAAACGTAAGGGGGGAGTCGATCTATGCGCGCAAAGCGGCGCGGCGAACCTTGTTCGGCCATTGTTGCCTCGGATAACGTAAGCGCCCGGAACCGTCCGAGCGACGCTGGTCACTGCGGTGACCTGTGGCGGAAGATAAGGGCAGTGATGGCATACTGTCCAGCGCGGTTGTAAACATTTTTTTCAAGGAAAATCGGTCAATGGAATTCACCAGCGGCTTCTTGCTGAGCCTTTCGCTGTGCCTGGATATCGGCGTAGCCAACATCGCAATGATCACCTTGGCCATGCAGCGCGGCTACTTTCAGGGCTTCGCCCTGGGCCTGGGCACCTGCGTCGGTGACCTGATCTATGCGGTGCTGGCCTTGGCCGGCATGACCGTCCTGCTGCAGTACGAAACCGTGCGCTGGGTTCTGTGGATTGGCGGTTCGGCGCTGCTGATCTACTTCGCGGCGAAGATGATTTATTCGGCGATCCACCACGAAGCGCTGCTGGCGGAAACCGCGGAAGTGGGGCAGAACTCCCATCGCAAGGAATTCTTTCGCGGCATCTTCCTTGCCATGTCATCGCCCAGTGCGATTCTCTGGTTTGCTGCGGTCGGCGGTACGCTGATCGCGCGATCCGGTGGCGGTGGTCCGTTGAGTTCGGCGCTGTTTTTGGGCGGCTTTCTCTGCGCCGGGCTGCTCTGGTCAGCCGGTCTGTGCTTCGCGGCAAGCCACGGCGGCAAGCTGCTGGGCGACAAGCTTCTGCGCTACTCCTATCTGGCATCGGCGGCGATCTTCTGCTATTTCGCGGTGTACGTGATCGTTTCCGGCTACAACGAGTTCGTCGGATCGGGCGCCGTCGAGCAGTTGCACTCGCTGTAAACGTGCGAAACGGGTCGGGCTTTCTATACTCCCAGCCGAATCCACTTTTCCGTTCTGAGGAGTCGCGTCATGGATGAACAACAACGCGTCGAGATAACCGAGCCTCGCTTCGAACACGGGCAATTTCTGCTGATTGCCGGTTTCGGCGGGCGATTCACTCAGGAGACCACCGAAGACATTCCCGCGTTGTGGGAAAAGTTGATCCCGCACTTGGGAAAAATCCCCGCGCAAGTCAACGAAGTGACCTATGGCGTTTGCTGCAACGCGGACGGCGAGGGCGGTTTCGAATACATCGCCGGGGTGCAGATCGACAAGCTCGACGACCTGCCGGAAAAGTACCGCTGGGTTGAAATCCAGCCGCAGCAATATGCGGTGTTTGAGCACAAGGGGTCACTGGCGCAACTCCCTGACACCTTCCAGTACATCTGGAACACTTGGCTGCCGCAGTCCGGCCACGAAGCGGCGGACGCCCCGGAATTCGAGCGCTACAGCGAGGATTACAACCCGAAACTCAATACCGGCACCCTGGAAATCTGGCTGCCGATCAAGGCCTGAGCGGCGTAACAATCGAGGTGGAGCATGTCCGCCCCGTTGGTTCTGCATTATGCTGGCGGGCCTTGTTTCCACAGATTTTTGAGCTGCCATGAACACCGTGATCCGCAACGTCAGCGCCGCCGACCTCGACCGCTGCTACGCCATCGAAACCGTCGCCTACGAAGGCGACGAAGCCGCCACCCGCGAAAAGATCGCCACGCGCATCGCCACTTGGCCGGACGGCTTCATCGTCGCCGAGGTGGACGGCGTGGTCGCCGGTTTCATCAATTCCGGCGCGGCGTTCGACGTGCAGATGTCCGACGAAGCCTTCAAGGAACTGATCGGCCACGACCCGAAAGGCCCGAACGTGGTGATCATGTCGGTGGTGGTGCACCCGGATTACCAAGGGCAGGGCCTGGCCAAGCGCCTGCTCGCCGAATTCATCGAGCGCATGCGCGCCATGGACAAAGCGACGATTCATCTGATGTGCAAGGAACAGCACATCGCGCTATACGCAGGTTTCGGTTTTGCCTACATCAAACCGTCCGAATCCGACCACGGCGGCATGGCGTGGCACGAGATGATCCTCACTCTCTGAAGCCAACACTTATCGAAACTGCCTGATCGTTCCCACGCTCCGCATGGTAATGCAGCCGGGGACGCTCCGCGTCCCAAAACCGTGACGCAGAGCGTCACAAAGAGGCGTTCCCACGCGGAGCGTGGGAACGATCAGGGGATACTCAGAAGAACAGCCCCATCCGCCGCTCGTAACCGATCCGGCCCTTGTACGCCTCGCCGCTGTCGACATAGCCATGCTTGGCGTACAGCGCAATCGCCGCCTCGTTATCAGCGTCCACCGACAATTCCAGTCCTTTGATTTCCGGCCATGCTTCACGGGCGACAGCGGGCAGCGCTTGCAGGCAAGCCTTGCCGTAGCCCTTGCCTTGCGCGCGCCGATCGACCTGCAGCGCATGCAACGTGGCGCTGTGTTCGTCGGCCCAGTCGGGCAACACCGGTGGGCGCTTGAGCAGCAGAAACGCTACCGGTACGTCGTCCGCCAGCAGGGCAAAACCCTTCACGCCGGGGCCGGGTTTCGACAGCAGGGTGTGCAAGGCACCGTGGATGTCGCCGGAGAATTTGATCTGCTCGGGGCGGATTTCAATGGCCTCGACTTGCTCACGCTGCAAAGGGCTGAGGCTGTCGTAAGGCACGAGTTGGGCTGACACGGGAATTTCCTTTTTCCTACAAAGAGTGAGCCTCGGATTCTAGCGAGATTGTCGTCGGCGAATTTTTTTTGTTTGTCCTGTCGATCCGCGCATTGGGCAAACGACTAAGGGTGTCTTCACAACAAAAAACACGGAGAACACCATGAGCGCACAGACTGATATCCAGACTCTGATCAACACCTATCGCGAAGCAGTAATGGCCAAGGACGTCGAGAAAGTCATGGCCCTGTACGCCGACGACATCGTCTCGTTCGATGCGATCAAGGCCCTGCAATTCAAAGGCAAAGTGGCCTACCGCGCACATTGGGTCGAGTGCATGGAAATGTGCCCCGGCCCGCACATCTTCGAGTTCCACGAAATCGCCATCGAAAGCGCCGACAACATTGCCTTCGCCCATTGGGTGGCCAATTGCGGCGGCACCAACGACAAGGGCGAAACCCAGAGTTGCTGGATGCGTGTCACCGCCTGTTACCGGCAAATCGGCGGGGCGTGGAAGATTGCCCACGAACACTGGTCGGCACCGTTCGATCCGATGAGCGGCGCGACGCTGTTCGATGTAACCCCCTGATCTTCAGCCATAGTTGTTCCGTTCGAATCAGGAGATCGCCATGAAATACCTATGCCTGGTCTACAGCGATGAACGCCTGCTGCACACCTCGCCGGACAGCCCGGAAGACGCCGAATGCTGGGCCTACGCCGAGTCGGTGCAGGGCAGCGGGCGGATGATCGCCGCCGAAGCGCTGGAATCGGTAGAGACCGCCACCACGGTACGCATGCGCAACGGCAAGGTGTCGATCACCGACGGGCCTTTCGCTGAAACCAAGGAGCAACTGGCCGGTTTTTACCTGATCGATGCCAAGGATCTCAACGAAGCGATTCAGGTCGCCGGCAACATTCCGGCAGCGCGGGTCGGCAGCGTTGAAGTGCGCCCGGTGCGGCAGTTGAATGTCTGACGTCAGGGCGCGGGTCGAGCAGGTCTACCGTGAGGATTCGCGGCGGATTCTGGCGACGCTGATCCGCCTGCTCGGTGATTTCGACCTCGCCGAAGAAGCCTTGCACGAGGCGTTCTTCGTCGCGGTCGAACGCTGGCAGCGCGACGGCGTGCCGGACAATCCGCGCACCTGGCTGGTCTCCACCGGACGTTTCAAAGCCATCGATGTGCTGCGCCGGCGCGCGCGGTTCAAGGCGTCGCAACCGTTGCTGCTGGCACAACTCGATGAGCTGGAGCAGGCTGACTGGAGTGGCGAAGACGTGGAAGACGATCGCTTGCGGCTGATCTTCACCTGCTGCCACCCGGCACTGGCGGCAGATGCGCAAGTGCCGCTGACCTTGCGCGAAGTCTGCGACCTCACCACCGAAGAAATCGCCCGCGCTTTTCTCTCGGCGCCGGCGGCGATTGCCCAGCGTATCGTGCGCGCCAAGGCCAAGATCCGCGACGCGAAAATCCCTTATCAAGTGCCCACGCTGAACGAATTACCCGAGCGCCTCGACAGCGTGTTGCGGGTGATTTATCTAGTGTTCAACGAGGGTTATTCGGCATCGGTCGGCACTGAGCTGACCCGCGAGGATCTGACGCGCGAAGCGATTCGCCTCGGGCGCTTGTTGATGGAGTTGCTGCCGGAGCCGGAAGTCATGGGTCTGCTGGCGCTGATGCTGCTGCACGAATCACGTCGACCGGCGCGCACCTCGCCGAGCGGTGAACTGGTGTTGCTCGACGATCAGGATCGCTCGTTGTGGGATGCCGGGCTGATGGCCGAAGGCTGCGCGCTGGTCGAGCACGCGCTGAGTACGCGGCGGTTCGGGCCGTATTGCCTGCAAGCGGCGATTGCAGCGGTGCATGCGGAAGCGCCGTCGGCGGCGCAAACGGACTGGCAGCAGATTGTCGGCCTGTATGACGTGCTGCTGCGCGCGGTGCCGTCGCCGGTGATCGAGCTGAACCGGGCGGTGGCGGTGGCCAAACGGGATGGAGCGTTGGCCGGGTTGTTGTTGGTTGAAGGGATTTTGACTCGGGGCGAGTTGCAGGATTACCACTTGGCGCATTCGGCGCGGGCGGAGTTTTGCCGGCAATTGGGCCGGGTGGAGCAGGCGCGGGCGGCGTATCAGCGGGCGCTGGAGCTGACGCGGCAGGAGCCGGAGCGGCGGTTTATTCGAGGACGGATCATGGCGCTGGAAATGCTCTGACCTTGGCGCTCTGGCGATTGTGAGCAGTCTGTGGATTGCCCTCACCCTAACCCTCTCCCAAAGGGAGAGGGGACTGATCGGGGGATATTGGAGGGATTCACCGACTTGAACGAATTGTCTTGAATCCATAATCGATAAGGTTTTTCAGGTCGATGCATAACGCCAGACACTTCGGTCGGCCCCCTCTCCCTCCGGGAGAGGGCTGGGGTGAGGGGCTTTTGATCTTATTCGAGCATCTTGCTGAGCAACCAGCTCCCCGCCGGCCCCGGCGGATACAAGCGCGACCACAAGGCGTCGACAAACACCGGTTTCGGCCAGCCGCGCACGTCGAGCTCTATTAGCAAATCATTGGCATAACGCTGCACCAGCCACCTCGGCAACGGTGCCCAGCCAAAGCCTTTTTCCGCCATTTCCAGCAGCATCAGGTAACTCGGCGCCGACCACACCCGGCCTTTGCCGCGACTGTCATACGGATTGACGATGGTCGCCAGCCGCAATTCGCGATGTTGCTCGAGGATCTGCTGATCTACATGCTCAAGCTTCGCCAACGCATGCTCGCGGCTGACGAACAGGGCGATCTCCGTGCGCTCGGCCACAGTGGAGGTCACAAGATCCGGCGGATAGTTGTCCTGCATTTCCGCGAAGGCCAAATGCGCTCGGCCACGCTGGACCAGCTCGATCAGGTCTTCACACTCGGCAATCAGGCATTCAAGCTCAAGCTCCGGATAACTCTGCTCGAAATCCACCAGCGCCGCCTCGAAACGATAGGACTGATAAGTGTCGGAAATCGCCACGGTCAGCTTCGGTTCCACGCCTTGGGCCAATTGCCGCGCGCTCATCTCCAGACGACTGGTGGCGGCCAGAATCGCCTCGGCTTTTTGCAGCATGACGTGGCCGGCGGGGGTGAGTGTCGGTTTGCGGCTGCTGCGGTCGAATAGCTGTAGATCCAGATCGATCTCCAGGCTTGCCACTGCCGCGCTAATGGTCGACTGACTACGCCCCAGTTTGCGCGCCGCTGCGGAAAATGAGCCCTGCGTCGCTGCCTGGACAAATGCCAACAGCACTTCCTGCGAAGCCATGAACTATCGCCTTGATCGATGGTTATTGGTTTTGAAGTATCGGTATTCAGTTGGATCATGGCAACCATCGTCAAACAAGGAGTCAGGCCATGACTGCCCACAAGTCCATCACCGAACGTGTTTTCCAGGCGGTTGGTTTCGAGTTTCTCGCGATCCTGATCTGCACACCGCTGCTCGCATGGATCATGCAAAAGCCGTTGCTCGACATGGGCGCGGTGACCGTGTTGATCGCGCTGTTGGCGCTGGCGTGGAACGTGGTGTTCAACCGTTATTTCGACCGTGCATTGGCGCGGATGAATCTGCCGCACAACGCCTGGGTCCGTGTAGTGCATGCGTTGCTGTTCGAAGGTGGACTGATCGTGATGGGCGTGCCGCTGATTGCCTGGTGGCTGTCGGTCAGCCTGTGGCAGGCGTTGTTGCTCGACATTGGCGTGCTGCTGTTCTTCCTGCCGTACACCTACGTCTACCACTGGGGTTATGACGTCCTCCGCGAGCGCTTCAAGGCCCGCCGCGCATATGAAAGCTGAGGTAGCCCTGTGGCGAGGGGATTTATCCCCGTTGGGCTGCGTAGCAGACCCGATTTTGGGGCCGCTCCGCAGCCCAGCGGGGATAAATCCCCTCGCCACAAACAGTCTGTTGGTTGAGGTCAGAGAAACATGCCGCCGGATGCCTCGACCCGCTGACCGTTGATCCACTGTCCACCCTCCGACAGCAGCAGCGCCAGTGCACCGCCAATATCATCCGGCAGCCCGACCCGACCCAGCGCGGTATTGCTGGCGACCATCGCGTTGACCGCGCTGTTGTCGCGCACCGTGCCACCGCCAAAATCGGTTTCAATCGCACCCGGCGCCACAACGTTCACGCCAATCTGCCGCGCCCCCAGCTCTTTCGCCTGATAACGCGTCAGCACTTCCATCGCGCCTTTCATCGCCGCGTAAGCGCCGTAACCCGGCAGGCTGAAGCGGGTCAGGCCGCTGGAAATATTGACGATGCGCCCACCGTCATTGATCAGCGGCAGCAACTGCTGAGTCAGGAAAAACGGCCCTTTCAACTGCACGTTCATCAGCAGATCGAACTGCTCCGGGGTGGTTTCGCTGAACAGCGCATGCACGCCGACCCCGGCGTTGTTGATCAGGAAATCAAAGCGCTGACGCTCAAAGGTTTGCCCCAATACCTGTTCAACCTGCGCGGCAAACGCGGCGAAGTTTTCGCTGTGGCCGACGTCCAGTTGCAGCATCGCCGCTTTCGCGCCGAGTGCCTGCAATTCAGTGACCAGCGCCTGGGCCTCGTCGGCGCGGCTGTTGTAGGTGCCGATGATGTCGATGCCTTGCGCGGCGAGGTGCAGGGCGGCACTGCGGCCCAGGCCACGACTGGCGCCAGTGATCAGTGCGATTTTGCGGTTCATGCGGACTTCCTCGATTGCGTTGAATGGGATGGAAGAAGTTTATTTATCCGCCCTGAGGTGATAAACACGGCAAAAGCGGAATCACTGATCGGCTCAGCCGAACAATCACCGGGGCTTGCATGAACAAACTGGAACTGCTGCGCACCTTCGTCCGGGTCAGCGAACTGTCGAGTTTCACTCTCGCCGGGGAAAGCCTCGGCCTGCCGCGCTCCACGGTGTCCGAACAGGTGCAGGCACTCGAAGCCTTGCTCGGCACGCGGCTGTTGCAGCGCACCACGCGCAAGGTGCAGGCCACTCAGGATGGACTGGTGCTGTATGAGCGCAGCAAGGACTTGCTTTCGCACATGGATGAGATCGAAGGGTTGTTCCGTCAGGACGAGGCTTCGCTGACCGGGCGCATCCGCGTCGACATGCCGAACATCCTCGCGCGACGCTTGATCATGCCGCGCCTGCCGGAATTCATGGATCGCCACCCGAATCTGCAGATGGAAATCAGCAGCACCGATCGCCGTGTCGATCTGCTGAGCGAAGGTTTCGACTGCGTATTGCGCATCGGCGCGCAGCCGGATCAGTCGGTGGTCGCCCGGCATCTCGGCGACTTCCCGATGGTCAATTGCGCCAGCCCGGCTTACCTGCAACGTTACGGCGTGCCGCAGACCATCGAGGATCTGGCGCAGCATCGACTGGTGCATTACGTCGGCGTACTGGGCTCGCGTTCGGAAGGGTTTGTGTATGAGGAGGGTGGCGAAGTGCGACGGGTGGCGATGGCCGGCAGTGTCACGGTCAACAGCACCGATGCCTATGAAGCGGCGTGCCTGGGCGGCTTCGGCCTGACGCAGGTACCGCGCACCGGCATGCAGCCGCATCTGGAAAATGGCGAACTGGTGACCGTACTGCCACAACACACCGCACCGCCGATGGCGATTTCGTTGTTATACGCACGGCAACGGCATTTGCCGCTGCGGGTGCGGGTGTTTATGGATTGGCTCGGCGATGTCGTTCGTTCAACGCTCTGACATTGAGCACATTGCCCCTGTGGGAGCGAGCCTGCTCGCGAAAACGCCATGTCATTCAACATTGACTTATCTGACACACCGACTTCGCGAGCAGGCTCGCTCTCACAGGGAGGGCTGTGTTGTGTGTGGGATATGCGCTCAGTAATCGCCACGCTTGCGAAACGCCCAGCGCCCGGCAATCACGGTGAACGTCGCCACCAGCGCGACCAGCACCCAAAATCCGTGCGGGTCCTGGGACAGCGGCACACCGCCGACATTCATCCCGAAAAAACCGGCAATGATGTTGATCGGCAAGGCCAGCACTGTCACCACCGTCAGGGTGAACAGCGTACGGTTGCTCTGTTCGTTGAGGTTGGCGGCGATTTCTTCCTGCAACAGTTTGATGCGTTCGCCGAGGGCCGTGAGGTCGTTGATGATCAGCGCAAACTCCTCGGTGGATTTGCGCAACTCCTTGACGTCCTCCTTCTGCAACCACGGCGGCGGACGATTGAGCAGGCGCAGCAGCGAACCCGGCTCCAGCGCCAGCAGCCGTTGCAGACGCACCAGCACGCGACGGTTGGCGCCAAGTTCGGCGCGGTTGGTCGACAGGCGCGAGGAGAGCAGTTCGTCTTCGACCTGATCAACACTCAGGCTGGTCTTGCGCACGATCTGCGTCAGCACTTCGCCCTGATCGCGCAGCAAATGCACGAGCAGTTCCGAGGGCGAGCGAAAGCACTCGCCGGCCTTCACCGACGAACGCAATTTATCTACCGAATGCAGCGGTTGCAGGCGCGCGCTGACGATCAGTTTGCTGCGCACGCAGACCCACAGCGTCGACACGTCGGAGGAAACCATGCTGCTGAGGTTGAACACCACATCGTTGACCACCGCCAGCAGCGCCGAATCGACATGCTCGATGCGCGTCGAACGCGAACCTTCGTGCAACGCCTCGAAAAATTCCTCGGGCAATTGCAGATGACTTTTCATCCAGCGCTCGCACGCGGCGTGGGCCAGGTTCAGGTGCAGCCAGAGGAATTCGCCACTGTCGCTGTCGTCCTGCAAACAGCGCAAAGCCGTCGCCGAATCGATCTCGCGACCGCGCTCCCCGGGCAGAAAACGAAAGCCGTAGAGCAAGCCAAACAGGTCCGGGGCACGATGGCTGATATCGAGGCTGTGGTTCATGGCGGCTCACTGCGAGGAGGGTGTCTGGTGGGGGATTTTCAGGTTCACCTGAGCGGCATCATCGCAAGCCAACATGACCGTTTTGTGACAGTAAAGTGACTGCAAATCAACGCGTTACCGACTGTCGGAAGATTCTCAAGAAGCCCTCTGGCGCGCCGATCTCAGGTGAGTTAGGTTGCGCGCCATCGGCCCTTGGCCATGGTACGTCGACAGGGAAGTCCGGCCATTTTTCACGTCCGCTCGGGCGTGCCTCATCCCTGCTTCGAGTACCTTGCAATGCTGCAAAAATCCCTGAGAACGCAAATTCTCGCCCTGCTGAGCGGCAGTCTGCTGGCGATATTGTTGATCGCGCTGGCCTGCTTTCATTTCCTCTCCAACGGCGTGCAAAGCTATAGCCAGTTGATCGCCGGCCCGTTGCACACGTCGCAACTGATCGATGAAGCCAACCTGCAATTCAAAGTGCAGGTGCAGGAATGGAAAAACGTCCTGCTGCGCGGCAAGCAACCGGCGGATCTGGCGAAATACTGGAGCCAGTTCGAAGAGCGCCAGCGCGACGTGCAGAACATTCTCGGCGAACTGGCCGGCCAAAAAGGCATCGAGGCCAATCTCAAATCCCGCATCGAACGCTTGCGCGAGGAGCATCGCCAGTTGGGCGCGGCCTACCAGAAAGGCCGCGATGCCTACGTCGCTGCCGGTGGTGATCCGAGCGCCGGCGACGCAGCGGTCAAAGGCGTTGATCGCGCCACCAGCGAGCAGATGAGCGCACTGGTCGCCGAGCTGCGCGAGCAGGGCACCGCGCAATCGGCGTTGATCAGTGCCAGCGCTGACCGTACCGTGTGGCTGGGGCTGTTGGTGATGCTCGCGTCAGGCTTGTTGATCGGTCTGCTGAGCCTGTGGCTGGTCAGCCGCAACCTGATCGAGCCGATCCGCAACCTCATCGATTACGTCACCCGCTTGAGCCGTGGCCAGTTGGCTGAACGTGTTGTCAGCGAGCGTCGCGATGAACTGGGCAACCTCGCCGCCGCAGCGAACACTCTGCGCGATTTTCTCGCGGACACCTTCACTCGCTTGCAACGCAGCGCCGGTGATCTGGACAGCGCCAGCGGCGAGTTGAACGCCATTGCCACGACCATGGCCGGCGGCACCAGCGAGCAATTCAACCGCACGGATCAAGTGGCCACGGCGATGAATGAAATGTCCGCCACGGCCCAGGAAGTCGCCCGTCACGCCGCCGATGCCGCGCGTGCTGCCGACGATGCCGATCAGTCGGCGCAGCAGGGTGAAAAGGTCATGCAGACCACCATCCATTCCATCACGCAGATGCGCGGCGAAATCGCCAACACCGCCACGGTGATCCGTCGCCTGGAAACCGACAGCGGTCGTATCGGCAAGGTGCTGGAAGTGATTCGTGGCATCGCCGAACAGACCAACCTGCTGGCGCTCAACGCGGCCATCGAGGCGGCGCGGGCGGGTGAGGCCGGGCGTGGTTTTGCCGTCGTCGCCGATGAAGTGCGCAACCTCGCCCAGCGCACGGCGGAGTCGATCATCGAGATCAACCAGATTATTCAGAACGTGCAGACCGGCGCTGTCGATGCCGCGCAGGCCATCGAGAGCGGCCAGGCACGCAGTGATGAAAGCGTCGAGCAAGTGACCCAGGCCGGCGCGATGCTGGAGCGCATCACCTTGGCGGTGGAGGCTATTCGCGACATGAACCGGCAGATCGCCACGGCGGCAGAAGAGCAGACGTCGGTGGCCGAGGATATCTCGCGCAACCTGACTGAAATCACTGCGATTGCCAGCACCAACCTGGACAACGTGCAGCGCACCGAAAGTGCCAGTCAGAACCTGCATGGGTTGTCGGGGCAGTTGAATGAGGTGACGGCGCGGTTGAGTGCTTGATTTGCTGGGTAACGGTTTGTCAGTGTTTTCGGCGTGATCGCTTTGGCCCCTCACCCTAGCCCTCTCCCGGAGGGAGAGGGAACTGACCGCGTTGTTTGGTCGAGGTACGCCGACCTGCAGTAGCGAGTCGAACATAAGCTCGAAATGCTTACAAATCAGCTCCCTCTCCTTGGGGAGAGGGCTGGGGTGAGGGGGACCGATTCCACAGACCACACAAAGTTTGCGCCCCAATTCGCAGCCACAAAAAAGCCGCACGATCGTTAAATCGTGCGGCTCTTTTACAGCGGTCTATCAAGTGTCTTGCTTGTTGCTCAGCACTTTACCGGTGGTGGCATCAAAGTCCACGTCGAACTCTTTGCCGTCAGCAGTCTTAAGTTCAACTTCATACTCGTAACCATTGAAGTGGTTATCCAGGTCGGTGTCGGTAATCGTTGCGCCCGGGTGCAGTTTCAGTGCTTCGGCGTTCATCGATTCCAGCGACTTGATCTTGCCGTCCTTGACCAATTGCGGGATCTGGTCGATGCGAACATCAGCCTGAGCCAGGCCAGCGGTGAGGGTCAGGGCAGCGGCGGTAAACAGGGCAGTCAAAGTTTTCATCGGTTCATTCCTTGGCAGTGCGTTGAAGTGGTTGATCTGTGTAAGTGGGTTCAGATTAACCAGCGCAACTTAACTCACCCTTAAATCTCTGCTTCGCGATAAAACTGCTCTTTGTGGGAGCGAGCCTGCTCGCGAAGCAGGCGACTCGATAACAACTTAGAAACCGTTCTTCTTCAGAACCTCATCAACACTGCCAACAGCCGGACGCTTGTAAAACTTCAACAGTTCACTGGCGCGGTTGGTAAAGATGCCGTCGACACCCGCCGCCATGACTTTCTCGTAGTCCACCGCCTCGTCGACCGTATAAACATGCACCAGCATGCCCTGATCGTGGGTGTACTTATTCATCCACGGTTGCACCAGGTCGGAGTAACTCTGATCACCACCCTGAGTCAGCTTCGCCGAAGGGCCGGTGCCGATCGCGCCCTGGGCCTTGGCGTAGTCGACCCATTGCTTGAATTCCGCTTCCGACTTCGGTTCCTGCTTGCCGTAGAAAACGTTTTTGTCTTTCTCGCCGGACGCGGCGAACGTCACGGCGGATTTAGGCTCGATGCTGCCTTCGCCGACCCACAACAGCAGAATCTTCGGCACTTGCGGCATTTCCTTTTCCAGCAATTGCAGGCTGTTTTTGTCGAAGGTCTGCAGGATCACCTTGCCTTTGCCCTGACCGACGCCGAGCGCACTTTTCGCCAGTTTCGACCCGGCCGGGCTCAGCCAGCCGCGATCCTGGAGTTTTTCCTTGAGGTCATGTTCGATGCCGGGAAACAGCTGCGGCTCTTTGGTTTCGATGTACAGGCCCGGCTTGTGCTGCGGGTTGGCGCGGGCGATGTCGATGATTTCATCGAGGGTAAGAATTTTCAGCCCGGCGTAGGACGGGCGTGCGCGGTCAGGATATTTGCTGTTGAACCAGCTGCCGGCATCAAGGGTTTTCAGTTCGGCCATGGTGAACGCGGTGGCCGGGCTGTCCTTGCGCTCGGGGAATTTACTGGCGACGTCGGTGGTGCGTTGCAGGTTGTCGTCGTGCAGGGCGAAGAGCACGCCGTCCTTGCTGCGCTGTAAATCCATTTCCAGGTAATCGGCGCCCAGGTCACGGGCCAGTTTGTAGGCCGCAGCGGTGGATTCCGGGGCATCGAACGACGCGCCACGGTGGGCAATCACCGCCGGATGCGGAATGCCATGGGCGGCAGCGATTGCCTTGGGCTCGGGGTGGCTGGCGGCATGCGCCTGACCGAGGCCGAACAACAGACTCAGCACCAGAGCGCTTCGGGTAAAAGTGGCAGGCATGGTCGAGTTCCTTTCGCAGGTTTTTTTCGAGACGTACCTTTTAACAATTGACGCGCCGTAGGGCTATCGCCAGACCGACATAAAGCGAGCAAAACGGAAATTTCCTGCACTTTTGTGGCGTTGTTTGCAGTACGCTTGCCCACGGCATATGCCCCGGCAGAGGGCGCGCCGCTACATTGCCCTGCGTGTAAACCATCGATCATCTTTCGTGAGGTTTACCATGCGCATCACCTCCCAACTCATCTGCCAGGCTGCCGACGATCTCAAAGGCTTCGTTGGCCTCAACCGCAAGACCGGCCAATACATCGTGCGCTTCAGCGAAGATTCGTTCGGCATGGACGTGGCAGACGACGGCATCATCCCGGCCAGTGAATTCGTCTGGGCGAAGGCGTCGGAAACCACCATGACCCTCAAGCGCGAATTGATTCAGTTGCTGCTCGATCAACACATCGACGACCGGATCAACATCACCGAACCGTTACGGATTTATATGAGCAAGGTTGAAGTGCCGGAGATTGTTGCGGTGCGGAGTCTGGTGCGCGGTTGAGGCTTTGCAGTGGGGTTGCGGGCCTCTTCGCGAGCAGGCTCGCTCCCACAGGGATTTTGTGAACGCCACAGATCCAATGTGGGAGCGAGCCTGCTCGCGAAGGCGGCCTTAGTTCTGGCACACGTGAGCGTGCAACTCGCTGGTCAGTCCTTCGATGCGCTCGGTGAGGGTTTTCGTCATTTCGGTAAGGCGGGTGTTTTGTTCCAGCAACGCCAGCAATTGTGCGGAATTCTTCGCCGCCTCAGCCTGACGTTCGGTATTGGCCAATGCCAGAGCTTCGCGGTGCTGCGCATCGGCGTCGGCCTGCGCTTTGTCGCGCGCGGCCTGACGGGTTTGTGCAAGCAGGATCAATGGCGCGGCGTAGGCCGCTTGCAGGCTGAAGGCCAGGTTCAGCAGGATGAACGGGTAGACGTCGAATTGAGTCACGCCCCATACGTTGAGGCTGATCCATACCGCAACGATCAAGGTTTGCGCTCCAAGGAACAGCGGCGTGCCGAAGAACCGCGCAAAGGCTTCGGCGCGCAGGGCGAAGGCGTCGTTGCCGAAGGTCGTATTCAGATGGGCGTGGGGGCGGTGGAAGCGCAGGTGATCGATGGGGGCGTTGGACATTCCAGGTTTTTCGTTATTCATGGGGCACTCGGCGGGGCTTGGGACGTGTCGTCACTATAGCTCTGCGTTGTGGCGGCCGACCTTCGCGGACTGCCCACGAAGGTTGCGACTCGTTCTATCGACCCTGTACAAACCTCAATTCGACACCCGCTCATTGGCAAACATGCTCACCGCATCCACCGCCTCACTGGCGCCATCGCGAATCTGCAGAATCACCGTGCCGGCCTGATTGGCCAGTTCCACGCCTTCTGCGGCGCGGTCGCGGGTGCCTTGCATGCTCTTGATCGCCTGCCGTGTTTCGCTCTGGATCAGACTGATCATGGTGGAGATCTCCGCGGTGGAACCGCTGGTGCGCGCCGCCAGTTGCCGTACTTCATCGGCCACCACGGCAAAGCCGCGGCCCTGTTCACCGGCGCGCGCGGCTTCGATGGCGGCGTTGAGGGCGAGCAGGTTGGTCTGATCGGCGATCGCGCGGATGGTGTTGACGATGGCGGTGATCTGCTCGGAGCGGTCGCCCAGTTGCGCGATCAGCGTTGAGGACTGGCTGATGTCCTCGGCGATTTCGCGCATTTCGCTGGCAGCCTGTTGAATCACCTGCGTACCTTGCTCGGCGACTTTTCGCGTCGCTACAGAGATGTGATAAGCGGTGCTGGCACTGCGCGCGTCCTGCTCGTGTTGCTCGACACGGGCGGTAACGTCAGACGCGAACTTCACGACTTTGTACAAACGCCCCGAAGCGTCGTAGACCGGGTTGTAGTTGGCCTCCAGCCAGACGATCTGACCGCGTTTATCCACGCGCTCGAACTGCCCGTGGAAGAACTCGCCCTGATTCAGGCGCCGCCAGAAATCCTGATAGGCGCCGCTGTTGACCAGCGCCGGGGTGCAGAACAGGCGGTGATGCTGGCCCTTGAGCTCTGCGAGGCTGTAACCCATGCGCGTGAGAAAATTCTGGTTGGCGGTAAGAATGTTGCCGTCGAGATCGAACTCGATCACCGCCATCGCGCGATCGATCGCCTGCAGCTTGGCGTTGGCCTCGTTCTCCTGCTGCACCTTGGCGGTGACATCCATCGCGTACTTGACCACTTTGATCACCCGTCCCGACGCATCCTTGATCGGGTTGTAACTGGCCTCGAGCCAGATCGGCTGGCCTTTGCTGTCGACCCGTTCAAAGGTGCCGGACTGGAACTGACCGTTTTTCAGGCGCGACCACAGCTCAGTGTATTGGGCACTGCGCCCGAACTCTGGTGTGCAGAAATGCCGGTGCGGCTGGCCGATCGCCTGGGCAGCCGTGTAACCCATGGTCTTGAGGAAATTGTCATTGGCACGCAACACCACGCCATCAAGATCGAATTCGATCACCGCCATCGAACGGTTGATCGCTTCGAGCATTGCAGCTTGGTCAAAAACGGTGTGTTGCAGTTCAGCGAGGGCGGCTTTCTGGCGATTGAAGAACATGCTTGCGATACTCGGAAGTGGGGAAAATCAAAAGGATTCAGTCCCTATTCCTGCGCCGGCAGACCGAAATGCACAGACGGCATTCGGTGGTGACTGCTCAATGCCAGCGTTCCGTTACTGGCAGATGGCTACTTATACAAAACTTAATAAAGTTGTACAAGAAAGGAATTTTTCACGACTTTGTATAACTTTTTGCGAAATTAGTTGTACGCGGCTCGCCGCGCCAGTGATTCACCGCTGATACAGTGCCAGGAACATCACCAGCGCCGACTCGGCAACTGCATTCTGCGCGTCTGGATCAAGGGCCGCGCGACCCAGCGAGATCTGCGGCCAGAATGCGAATGCCTTGAGCAAACCTTGTACTTGATGCGCGGCAAATTCTGGATCCACCGGTTTGAGCCGTCCGTCGGCTTGCGCCGCGCGTATCCAGACGGTCAGTCCTTCCTCGCGCTCGCCCATGCGCTCAATCATGTTCTGCGCACGTTCAGGGGAATGAATGGTTGCGGCAATCGCCACCCGGGCGAGGGTGAGAAAATTCTCGTCGGCCATCATCTGCACTTTTTCTCGCAGCATCAGGCGCAGCTGCTCATGCAGCGGTTGCTCGCGGTCGTAGCTCACCGATGGCTCGGCAATGATCCGCGCCCACAACTGATTAAGGATCTCGGCGAACAGCTCTTCCTTGCTCGGGAAGTGGTTGTACACCGTCCGCTTCGACACCCCCGCCGTGGCGGCGATCTTGTCCATGCTGGTGATTTCGAACCCGTGGGCACGGAATTCGGCGATCGCCGCCTGGATGATGGCTTCGCGTTTGCGATCGGTGAGGCGTTGTGGAACGGTCATGAGCGGACTTCGGCAGAGAAGGGGGGGAAATTACACTCGGCAGTTTACTTGGCGCCGGCTTTGATGCAACCTAGAAACTACACCGCTCAGTGTAATGTTGCGTTAATCCTCGCACCTTACAAACCAGAGCGTTTGGCCTTTGCGTGCAGCTTGGCCATTTTCATTTCCCGTGGAACACCGTGCAGCACACGGTTTTTCGGAGTCGTTCAGTCATGGCCAATCCAGTCTCTCTCCCGGATAACACTCCCACGCCTGAAGCCTCTCGACAGGATCAAGGGCTGTTTCGCAATCATGCGCCGGTGCAGCGCGAAGGGGTACGCAAAATGCTGCGGATCATGTGGAACATGATTTTCCACAAACCGCGCGACACCCGTCCGAGCGCCGCCATTCCTGTGCAGCCGCTGACCCGTGAAGATCTGCTCGCAGCCCCCAATCACAGCGTTTACCGCTTGGGACACTCGACGCTGCTGCTGAAGATGCGCGACAAATTCTGGATCACCGATCCGGTCTTCGCCGAGCGCGCCTCGCCGGTGCAATGGGCGGGTCCGAAACGCTTCCACCAACCGCCGATCAGCATTGACGAGCTGCCGCCGATCGAAGCGGTGATCCTCTCCCACAACCATTACGACCATCTCGACTACGAAGCGGTACTCAAACTCGCCAACAAAACCACGTACTTCCTGACCCCGCTGGGCGTGGGCGACACCCTGATCAAATGGGGCATCGACGCCAGCAAGGTGCGCCAGTACGACTGGTGGCAGGGCACCGAAATCGCCGGTATCCGCTTCATCGCCACCCCATCGCAGCACTTCTCCGGCCGTGGCCTGTTCGACGGCAACAGCACGCTGTGGGCGTCCTGGGTGATGATCGACGCCGACACACGAATCTTCTTCAGCGGCGACAGCGGTTACTTCGACGGCTTCAAACGCATCGGCGAACAATACGGCCCGTTCGACCTGACCCTGATGGAAACCGGCGCCTACAACGTCGAATGGCCCCACGTGCACATGCAACCGGAAGAAACCCTGCAAGCCCACATCGACCTCAAGGGCCGCTGGCTTTTCCCGATCCACAACGGCACCTTCGACCTGGCCATGCACGCCTGGCACGAACCTTTTGACCGCATCCTTGCGCTTGCATGGGAACGCAGTATTGCGATTACCACACCGCGGATGGGGGAGGCGTTCAACATTGCGCATCCACAACGGGGGAATGCGTGGTGGATGGCGGTTGAAGAGGAGGGGGAGGCGCTAGTGCAGAACGCCTGACGATTTCATCCGGTTCGCCTCGGTGCGAACCGGATGAATCAGATTCCTATTTCCTTCATTCGCCGGTGGTAATCCTCCATCGTAGCGACTGACAAATCCCTGAATTTTCCACGAAGTATCTGACTTAGTGTTTCCAAGGTGATGCCAGTAATTTGCGCCGCTTCAGATTCGTTCAGGTTGGCAGTCTTGATCAACGCGGCCATTTTTGTCGCATATCCCGATTTGATCAGCATTTCATCTGCACCCTGCAGTCCCAAATCTGCGTAGACGTTGCCCGTGCTTCTTTCGATGTCCATCCTTAGCGCTCCTTATTCGGCCATCGCAAAATCCCCACGCCCCACCGATTCCCCCGCCATAGCCTGCGCCCTGACACTGCGCCCCGGTGCAAACCCCGGGAAGAACACCAACCCCTGCGCTTCAAACCGATAAGCCAGTGCCAGCCTTGCGGCGTCCGCCACGTCCTGCTGCGCTTCGAACCGCTGGATATCTGCCACCGCCACCTCGGCCTCGCGCGACAGTTGTTCAACGCTCCAGCCCAGCATGGCGCGGGCCTGGACGCAGTGGGTCGGGGTGAACTGGAAAAGGGCAATGCGTTCGAGGACGTGGTTCATCGCAAGAGAGGCCATGGTGTGCTCCGGGCTCAAAAGTGCTGATTGAAAATGTACTGTGTTTTTGTACAGTTGTTTTTGGCCGGGATCAAACGCATTTTTCGAATTTGCCTAGTTCGTCGGCTCCAACCAGACGGACGGTGCCTGTCCCAGCACTCGCCGAAACATCGTCGAAAACGCCGCCGGGCTCTCGTAGCCGAAGTCCAGGGCAATCCGCGTCACCGCTTCCCCCGCCGCCAACCGTGCCAACGCCTGCACGACGCACGCCTGCTGGCGCCACTGACGAAAGCTGAGCCCGGTCTGCTGCCGAAACAATCTGTTAAAGGTACGCAAGCTTATGTGTAACTGATCGGCCCAATCCTGCGGGGATTGATGGGTGTTGGGCATGTTCAGAAAGGTCTGACACAGACTGAGGAGCTTTCCTTCGGCTGGCATGGGAATGTGTAGGGCAAGGGGCGCGCTGCGTGCCAGTTCATGCAACAGCAAGTTGATAAGCACGCCGTCGCGTCCGGCCTGGTCGTACATCAGTGGCACGTCCACCGCTTCCATCAGCAAATGCCGCAGCAGCGGCGACACATTGAGCACTTGGCAGTCCGGCCCCAATTCCACGTTGCCCGGTTCGATGTAAAGGCTGCGCGTGCTCACCCCGAGCATTAACACCTCGTGGGCCACGCCCGGCGGAATCCACACCGCGCGCTGCGGCGGCACCACCCAATTACCGTTCCGAGTGCTGACCTGCATCACGCCGGTGGCGCCGTAGAGCAATTGCCCACGTCGATGCGTATGAAACGGGAGTAGGTGGCCGTGGGAATAATCGGTACCGATGGCCACGACCGGGCGAGGCGTGTCATCAAGCTGATTGATCGAAATATTGCGCATCAGGCGAGTTCCAGCGATTGGCGTAAACGCGAACATTATTGGCCCGACTACTGAAGCCGGCCAGTGCATCGCGCTTTAATGTTCTGGGCTCCCCCCGATCCTGGACGTCCACCATGTTCTACCTCCTGCTTACGCTGTTCGGTTGCCTCACCGGCATCAGCGCCGTGCTCTTCGGTTTCGGCGGCGGCTTCGTCATCGTGCCGCTGCTCTATCGCATGCTCACCGCCAGCCATGCAGCCGACGACCCCATCGCGCAATCGGCCATGCACATCGCCGTGGCCACCTCGACCTGCGTGATGGTCGTCAACGCCCTGATCGCCACACGCAAACACCAACGCGCTGGCAATCTGCTCCGGGAATACCTCTGGCCATTGGGCGGGTTTATCGGCGTAGGCGCGGTCGTCGGCGCCATCGCTGCGATGTGGGTCAGCGGTCAAGTGATCCGCTACGCCTTCATCGCCTACCTGGGCGTGACCATCGTCGATTGCCTGCTGCGCCGAGGATTTCTCACACAGTCCCAAACGACATTCCCACGGCGACTGACCACGACGGAAACATCCGCCGGTGGCGCAGGCATCGGCGCCATCGCGACCTTCCTAGGTGTAGGAGGAAGCGTCATGACCGTGCCGCTGCTGCGCCGTTGCGGGCTGAGCATGTCGCAAGCGACCTCCATGGCCAATCCGCTCAGCGTGCCGGTGGCGTTGGCCGGCACACTGACGTACATGGCGCTGGCCGGGTTCACTGAGTCTGATCTGGGGATTTGGTATATCGGGTATGTCGATGTGCTGGCGTTTGCGCTGCTGACGGTTGGTTCGTTGCTCGGGATCAGATTGGCTGCGCCGTGGATAGGGCGGATACCGGATCGGCTGCATGCGCGCGTGTACATCGGTTTACTTATGGTGGTGATGATCAGCATGTGCTTGAGCTGAGCGCGACGGCGCTCGATTCCAGCGCGCAAGCTCGCCATAATCCGCAGCTACTTTCGCTGGCAGTTGCTCGCTTATTCAAGGATGAAGTGATGTACCGAGGACTGTTACGTCTTTTTGCGGTTTTTCTTCTAACGGGTTTTTTTGTCTCGACGGCAACTTGGGCCGAGACCGGCGCGCAGTTGTTCACCGGCACGTTGGGTAAATCGTCAATCGTCCTCGAAATAAATCCTCGTACCGGAGAGGGACGTTACTTTTACAAGAAGTACCGCAAGGATCTACCACTCGACGGTGCTCTGGACGGGGAAACGCTTGTGCTGGAAGAAGGCTCGCGGATGGACGACTCACGCCCGACCTTGCGTCTGCAGCCGACAACTGATGGTTGGTATGGCGAGTGGACGAGCACCACTGGGAAAAGCCTGAAGATCGAGTTACAGCCAGCCGTCATCCCCGATGTAGCGGATGATGCCTTGCCATTTTTCACCACACTTCACGACAAGTACCCTTATGAATACCTGCGGCTGCAGGGCGTCACACTCAAAAAAGGCAACATCGACACCTTCATGGGCTACACGCTGCAGTGGTGGAGCGAGCCGAAGACAGGCACTTCTCTGTTTGAAGTGGTCTCGGGTTATTCCCTTGAAGAGCGTCGACGCATCAACCAACAATTGATGGCGCGTTTGTGGAGCGAGGTATTGTCGTCTTATGGATGTTCAGGCAGTTACGCGCAGTCGAGCCAACCACTGTGGATGTCGTCAACAGTGATGAGTGTTCTAATTTCATCAGATTATTTCTGCGGCGGTGCCTATCCGGATCAAAGCCAGGATGCGCTCAACTTCGACACTAAAACAGGCAGACTCCTGACCCTTGATGATGTTTTGTGGGTGGGGCAGGGCAAGCCATTGCATTTCCAACGAGAGGGCGACTTCGGCGGGGAGGCGTCCGGCTCGTCTGATTCCTGGTCTAACTACCGCAGTGAGGAACTGGCACCCTGGCTGGTCGCGCAGCTGCTGAAACTCTACTCCAGTGAAATGACCGTTACCCCCGAAGGCGAAAACGACTGCAACTACGACGAGAGTTATCCCTGGCAATTTCCCGGTTGGCACTTCACGGAACTGGGCATCAAGCTCGAGCCATCATTTCCCCACGTCGCGGCGGTCTGCGGATTCGTCGACTGGAGCGTTCTGCCGTACACAATCGTCAAACAACATCCGGGCGGGGTTGCACTGCAACTGCCTTGATGTCGCGTTTACTTTCATGCGCAGCCCCTCGATTCCCGACCACAACCCCGCCATAATCGCCGCGAATTTATCCGCGCCGGCCCTCAAATGCCGGCGCGACCTCTGACTCTTTCAAGGAACGATCAATGCTCAAGGGACTGATGCGCCTGGCGCCATGCGCTGCTGTGCTGTTCTCGCTGATTCCAAGTGTCCACGCCGATGATGGCCGACGCGTGTTCACCGGCACGTTGGGCAAAATGCCGATCGTCGTAGAGCTCAATATCACGCAGCAGGACGAAGTAACCGGTCGGTACTTCTACGAAAAATACCATCGTGATTTGCCGCTCAGTGGCGCGTTGCAGAACAGCACGCTGACCTTGACCGAGGGCAATAATCGCTATGGTGACGACAAGCCGCTGTCAACGTTGGAACTTGAAGAAACCGGCAGCGGCTGGCAGGGCGAATGGAAAAGTCCGCAGGGCAAGAAGCTGCCAGTGAAACTCATCGAGGCCAGACTTACCGCCCCCACCTCATCAACTTTGCCGTTTATTGCCGCTTTGCCCTACAGCGAGCCTTACGAGTATTTGCGCCTGCAGGGACTCAAACTGAAACCGGCGAAGAAAGAAAACTTCATGGGCTACGACCTGCAATGGTGGACAGAGCCTGAGACAAAGATTTCCCTGTTCAGCGTGGAGTCCGGATTGTCGAAAGATGATCAGCAACGGGTTAACCAGCAGTTGCTTGGACGCCTCTGGAATGAAGTCATCAGTTACCACGGCTGCCAGCTGCAGGGCGGCGAAAACGTCGAATTTATGCAACAGGTGCAACCGAAAATGATCTCGCCAGCCGTGGTCAGCCTGAACATCTCGACCAGCTATTACTGCGGCGGCGCGCATCCAGACTTCGGCGATTCACCGCTCAACGTTGACGTCAAAACCGGCCACCCGCTGTCCCTCGAAGATGTGCTGTGGGTCGGTGAGGGCAAACCACTTTTACATGCCGAACGCGACAGCTTGGGCGACGAACCTCTGAGCAAGGACGAAAGTAACGCGCGCTATCAGTACGTAAGCAAAGAGTTGGTGCCGTGGGTGATCAAACAATTCACGGCCCTGTACCCCACAGAAATGAAGACACCGACGGGAGATGACGACTGCAACTTCCAGGACGAAAGCATCTGGGGGACTTCACCTTGGTACTTCACCGAGAAGGGCTTGTACCTCGGCGCGTACTTCGCTCGCGTGCAACGCTCTTGCGATAGACCTGACTGGTCGATCCTGCCGTACTCCCTAGTCAAACAACACCCTGGCGCCGTAAAACTGCAACTGCCCCAAGGCTAGCCATCACTCCAACCCCGGCGCTTCACGAATAATGAAGTGATCCAGGTTCTCGATATTGGCATTGAAGACCTCGAAAGGCTTTTCGGGGTTCTTCTTGCCGGGTACCTGCTTCAACTCCGGCGTCACCCCATAGAAGAAACAGAACAACGCCTTGTCGCTATCCACCGCGTGCTTGATCTCCTCCAGAAAGGCCTTGCGCTTGCGGTAGTTGTCGATCAGCTTCTTGTTCAGATAAACGCTGACCGGATACGGCTTCTTCTTACTGTCCTCGGGCTTCTTGAACCAGACCTTGTCCTCGAAGTCGATCCGAAAACTGGCACTGTGGAAGTCCTCGATCTTCTTGATCCGCCCCCAGTAAATCAGCCCCTTGTTGTCCGTCAGATACTCGATCTTCTTGAAGAACGAACTGTACGGCGCCGTATGCTCGCCAATCTTCAACGGCATGCGCTTAAGCAAATCCTTGTCGGCGAAGTTGGAAACAAAACACTCCACCGGATGCGCAAACACACTGGTCTTGTCCGGCGCCGACTCACGACCCACCGACTCTTTACCACTGTCCGCCGCCGCCCGCACCGAGTCATCGCGCAACACATCCGCCGCCCCCGCTGGCGCGGCAGGCTTGCGCACATACTCACGCCGGGTCAGCAACAACTCTGATGGGAAGTGTTCCTCACGCCCGTCATCCACCTCGCCATCCGCCGTCTCAACGCCAGAAGCCGACGCCTTCAAACTCACATATGGACAACCCGCGACGTGCTGTGTAGTGGGCAGATTCTTGAAGTGCGGCGTGCGAACGTAATTCACGTTCTTGGCGTTGAACGTGCCCAACTCGTTGGAAGCCTCGAACGCCGAACGACAGGCATCGTTGGGGCACTGGAAGTGTTCCTTCGCCGAGTCAAACGCCACCGTCTCATCGAAATTGAGATCGCGAACATCATAGATCGACAACTTGTCGTCGAGGCTGAGGCAGTAGGCGAGGTCGAATTTCATGGTGGGGCTCGGATCCTTGAGTGGGGGAGGGGTATTAATAGCGGGAGGCGGCGCGGGTTGCACTGATTGTTTTCAGGATGATGCGGGATTTGTGGGAGATAGCCTGCTGGCGATTGGTGGCATCAACCTAATCTCGAATCCAGACACCGACCCAGCAGCAACACATTGAATTGTGGTGAGGGGATTTATCCCCGTTGGGCAGCGAAGCTGCCCCAAATCCAGCAAATGAGGTTAGCCAGACAAACTGCAATTATTCCTTTTCGAGTCTTCCAACGTTGTCATAAAGCCAAGCAGTGAATTCAGCTCTGTCGTCCGAATGATGGCAACGTTGGTGACAGTTGGGACACAACGCCACAACATTCGAAGGAAGGTCCGAACCCTCTTGCGACATATGTTTAACGTGATGGGCTTCCAGAAACGGTTTCCCATTCTTTTTAAATGGAGCTAGTTCGCCACAGCCTTCGCACTTTCCGTTGGCCTGCTGGCGAACCCAGCCCCTCAATTCAGGATCGCGAAAGTAAACCTTTCTAGTGGAAGTCGTTTGGATTGGTGTTTTTATCCCTTTGGGGACGTAATCAAATTGCTTTTGCTCAAATTTAGCCGCGCGTTGCTCGAGCAATGCTTCGTCCGCCGTTGGATTGGAATCTTCCAGTGTCAGAACGGCAGAAGCATCAAGTGCCTTACGAATGCTGCTCGCTACATTCGCGCCAACATTCTTGGCAGGTTTGTAGCCTTCAATACGCTTTCTATCCATCTCGACCAACACGGTAGAAATGTTCTGCATCCGGAACTCGACAGAGCCTTTAGTCCGACCAGCTAACGGGCCTTCGCGCAGGATGCGATTCTCCTCAGTCTTGACGAATTTCTGGCCGCTCTGCTCGCGTACAAGCATCTTCAGATAGGCATCGACTGCCGCCTGAATCTCGACCTCACTCCAATCGCTATTACTTTTTTCCGTGTCCATAAAATCGCCGAGGGTTGAAAACCCTCGGACGATACTGAGTGGCCATCACTGCTGTCTAGGAAATTTCCTACAGGGAAAAGCGACTGATCCTGCCAAATCCTACCAATGCATCGTTAACCTAATTACCGCTTATCGCCCATAAAAAAGCCCCGATCAGATCGGGGCTTTTTTGCTTTCTCGATTCGCCGACTTAAACCGCAATCGTCAAATCATGCCGAGCGAGACCATTAGTCCCAGCTCAACGCACCACCAGTTTGGTATTCGATCACGCGAGTCTCAAAGAAATTCTTCTCTTTCTTCAAGTCCATAATCTCGCTCATCCAAGGGAACGGGTTAGTCGTCCCTGGATACTCTTCCTTCAAACCAATCTGCGACAAACGACGGTTAGCGATGAACTTCAGATAATCCTCCATCATCGCCGCGTTCATGCCCAGTACGCCGCGAGGCATGGTGTCGCGAGCGTATTCGATCTCCAGCTGCGTACCCTGCAGGATCATCTGGGTCGCTTCTTCTTTCATCTCAGCATCCCACAGGTGTGGGTTTTCGATTTTGATCTGGTTGATCACGTCGATGCCGAAGTTCAGGTGCATGGATTCGTCGCGCAGGATGTATTGGAACTGCTCGGCGACGCCGGTCATTTTGTTGCGGCGGCCCATGGAGAGGATCTGGGTGAAGCCGCAGTAGAAGAAGATGCCTTCCAGAACGCAGTAGTAGGCGATCAGGTTGCGCAGCAACTCTTTGTCGGTTTCCGGGGTGCCGGTTTCGAACTTTGGATCGGAGATCGAGCGGGTGTACTTCAGGCCCCAGGCTGCTTTTTTCGCGACCGATGGGATCTCGTGGTACATGTTGAAGATTTCGCCTTCATCCATGGCCAGCGATTCGATGCAGTACTGGTAGGCGTGGGTGTGGATCGCTTCTTCGAAAGCCTGGCGCAGGATGTACTGGCGGCATTCCGGGTTGGTGATCAGGCGGTACACGGCCAGGACCAGGTTGTTGGCAACCAGGGAGTCGGCGGTGGAGAAGAAGCCGAGGTTGCGCATGACGATGCGGCGCTCGTCGTCGGTCAGGCCTTCCGGGTTTTTCCAGAGGGCGATGTCGGCGGTCATGTTGACTTCTTGCGGCATCCAGTGGTTTGCGCAACCGTCCAGATACTTCTGCCAGGCCCAGTCGTACTTGAAAGGTACGAGTTGGTTGAGGTCGGCGCGGCAGTTGATCATGCGCTTTTCGTCAACGGCGACACGGGCGGAGGCGCCTTCGAGTTCGGCGAGGCCTTCGGCGACGTCGAGGGAGTTCAGTGCAGCCTTGGCGCGGGCCACGGCGGCCGAGTCGTCGGCGGTGACGGCGCGGGCTTCCAGCGCTGCGGCGCCGCCGGCGTTGTCGAGGCGGTCCATGTTGGCTTCGCTTGCGTGGCCGGCGTTGGCGCCTTTCACGGTTGCGACTTCACTGTCTTCTTTATCGAATTCGTCCCAGCTCAGCATGACGTGTCGTCTCCTGCGTGAGGGCTTGTGCCCGTGTGAAACCTGATGGGTTGGTTTTTCACACGGCCAAACAAGCCGCGTTGGATGTCGTTTTTTGCAGCGCTGCACGCAGGCAAATAAACAGAAATTTTGACGGGTTCCGAGAGCCTCTGATGGGCGCAATCAGCGTCTGGCACTGTTGCGGGGCTTCAGAATGGCTTTTGCTCCCTGTAAGGGAATATTGCTGACCCGTATAGGGCGGCATTATAGGGAAATTTTTACCGGCGTGGTGCGGCGAATCGGCTCATGGCGAGGCCGAGGAGGGGGTGGATTTCGGTCCGACCGAGGGATTACAGGGCTTTGCGCGGAATCGACCCGAGCAGATTTTTTTTCGTTAATTTTTTGGCAGGTGTTTTTTTGTTTAAAAAATAGCCAGAAAAGCGGGTTTTTCACTATATCTAGTGTTTTGCAAGCGTTTTTCACGGCTCCAGACACAACTGAGCCCGACCGAAGCCGGGCTGGAATCGACCCTCAATGTAGCGCTGAGCGATCCGATTCGGTGCAGTCTGATTCAGTTCGTGCAGCCGTTGCCCATGATGCTGTAGCGCAGGATGTGGCGTTGGCCTTTGGAGTCGTCGTATTCCATTTTTGCCGGTACAACTTCGCAGACATTTGGAATTTCGCTCATCGATACAACTTTGGCGATGTCCAGGTGTGTGGAGTAAGTGTATTCCTCGATGACCGGTTGTTGCTGTGCGACATCAGTCGGGACCTCGTCTGCCATGGCGGTTGCGCACAGACTGCTGAGGGCCAGAACCAATAAAGCTTTCATTTCTAATTCACCTTTTTGAGGTCGAGTGGGGTCACGCAACCTTTTTAGGGTTGCGTGTGGAGCTTGAGTATTTGATGCGTTACTTGGAGAGCTGGATTAACGGCCTTCGTGGGGGCTGTAACGTTGTTAATCGCGGTTGCCTTGTTGGCGAGGTGAATTTTAGGGCGGTGGGGTGTCGGTAAACAGGGGCGGTTTTGATAAACACTTTTGATAGATTTGGTAACAATCGATTGAGGTCTTGGTGTCTGGCCGGATGGGGTTTGCCTGACGGATCGCGTTGACTGCATCGCTGGCAAGCCAGCTCCCACATGGAATGCGGACATTTTGTAGGGGCTTGTTACTACCATCGTCGAATGGTTCTATGGGGCCCACCCGGCTACAACGGGGTCATACAAAAACAACTATTACACCGAGGTAGGAAAGATGAGTGCGGCTTCTCTGTATCCCGTTCGTCCCGAGGTTCTGGCAAACACGCTGACTGACGAGGCGACCTACAAAGCCATGTACCAGCAGTCGGTCGTCAACCCTGACGGCTTCTGGCGCGAGCAAGCCAAGCGTCTGGACTGGATCAAGCCTTTCACCACGGTGAAGCAGACGTCGTTCGACGATCACCATGTCGACATCAAGTGGTTTGCCGACGGCACCCTGAACGTTTCCTATAACTGCCTCGACCGTCATCTGGCCGAGCGCGGCGATCAAGTCGCGATCATCTGGGAAGGCGACGATCCTTCCGAAAGCCGCAACATCACCTACCGCGAACTGCACGAGCAAGTGTGCAAACTGGCCAACGCCCTGCGTGGTCAGGACGTGCACCGTGGCGACGTGGTGACCATTTACATGCCGATGATCCCCGAAGCCGTGGTCGCCATGCTGGCCTGCACCCGGATCGGTGCGATTCACTCGGTGGTGTTCGGCGGTTTCTCGCCGGAAGCCCTGGCCGGTCGCATCATCGACTGCCGCTCGAAAGTGGTGATCACCGCTGACGAAGGCATCCGTGCCGGCAAGAAGATTTCCCTCAAGGCCAACGTTGACGACGCCCTGACCAACCCCGAAACCAGCAGCATCCAGAAGGTCATCGTGTGCAAGCGCACCGGTGGCGACATCAAGTGGAACCAGCATCGCGACATCTGGTACGAAGACCTGATGAAGGTCGCGGGCACCGTTTGCGCACCGAAAGAGATGGGCGCCGAAGAAGCGTTGTTCATCCTTTATACCTCCGGCTCGACCGGCAAGCCGAAGGGCGTGCAGCACACCACCGGCGGTTATCTGCTGTATGCGGCGATGACCCACGAGCGCGTGTTCGACTACCGTCCGGGCGAAATCTACTGGTGCACCGCCGACGTCGGCTGGGTCACCGGCCACAGTTACATCGTCTACGGCCCGCTGGCCAACGGCGCGACCACCGTGCTGTTCGAAGGTGTGCCGAACTACCCGGACATCACCCGGGTGGCGAAGATCATCGACAAGCACAAGGTCAACATCCTCTACACCGCGCCGACCGCGATCCGCGCGATGATGGCCTCGGGTCAGGCCGCCGTGGAAGGCGCCGATGGCAGCAGCCTGCGTCTGCTCGGTTCGGTGGGTGAGCCGATCAACCCGGAAGCCTGGGACTGGTACTACAAGAATGTCGGCAAGTCGCGTTGCCCGATCGTCGATACCTGGTGGCAGACCGAGACTGGCGGCAACATGATGAGCCCGCTGCCGGGTGCTCACGCGCTGAAGCCGGGTTCGGCGGCGCGTCCGTTCTTCGGTGTGGTGCCGGCGCTGGTCGACAACCTCGGCAACATCATCGAGGGCGAGGCCGAGGGCAATCTGGTGATTCTCGATTCGTGGCCAGGCCAGGCGCGTACGCTGTACGGCGATCACGATCGTTTCGTCGATACCTACTTCAAGACCTTCCGTGGCATGTACTTCACCGGTGACGGCGCGCGTCGCGATGCCGACGGTTACTACTGGATCACCGGGCGCGTGGACGACGTGCTCAACGTCTCCGGCCACCGCATGGGTACCGCCGAGATCGAAAGCGCGATGGTCGCGCATCCGAAGGTGGCCGAAGCTGCGGTGGTGGGTGTGCCGCATGACATCAAGGGGCAGGGCATCTATGTCTATGTGACCTTGAAGAATGGCGAGGAGCCGACCGAGCAACTGCGTCTGGAGCTGAAGAACTGGGTGCGCAAGGAGATCGGCCCGATCGCTTCGCCGGACGTGATCCAGTGGGCGCCGGGGCTGCCGAAAACCCGTTCGGGCAAGATCATGCGCCGCATCCTGCGCAAGATTGCCACGGCGGAATATGACGGCTTGGGCGATATCTCGACCCTGGCGGATCCGGGTGTGGTGCAGCATTTGATTGATACGCACAAGACGATGAATGTTGCTTAAGCGTTAGAAGCATAGGAGCCCTGTCCGGTGATGCCGGATGGGGCTTTTTTGTGTCTGGTGGATTTGTGTCGATCGGGCTGGCCTCTTCGCGAGCAGGCTCGCTCCCACAAGGAAGTGGGCGCATTTTTTGATCGTTCCCACGCTCTGCGTGGGAATGCAGCAAGGGACGCTCTGCGTCCGAGAAGCCGACGCAGAGCGTTGAGGGAGGCGTTCCCACGCGGAGCGTGGGAACGATCAGCGACTCAACCAATAATTATCGATCTGCATCGTCAGGCCTTTCCCGCTGTTACCCGCCACAGGCCAATGTGTAACCGCCCGCGCCAAACCGGGGCGAAGGGAAACGCGGTGCGCCGTTTTAGAGTCTCCAAAGCCCCGCGGAAAAATAAGACATAACGCTGCGCTTGCCGGATTAGAAGGGTTTGCGAATAATGGGCCCGCAACTTGCTATATGTATCGGTTCACTGTCTTTCGCTCTTGCATGAAATTGCAGGGCTGTCAATGAGCTCAAACCGCTTTCTCGGTGCATCTGTAATTAGTTGTCGCATTGAAGAAATATCGGCTTCGGGCCTGTCGTTAGAATGCCGATCACTCGCTCATCGTGGCTGACGTTGAAATCGCCTGCGGTTTCAATGGGAAATTTCCGCCGATGCGCAACCGATTTCCGATTCACCCATTCGCATATTGGGCTGTCGCTCACTCTGCCGTTTTTGCCCTTTACCGATGGAGTCCCAAGATGAAGAAACTTGTGCTGCTTGGCGCCCTGGCACTGTCCGTGCTGTCGCTGAATGCCGTCGCTGACGAAAAACCTGTGAAGATCGGCATCGAAGCGGCTTACCCTCCATTCGCTTCGAAAGCACCGGACGGCAGCATCGTCGGTTTCGACTACGACATCGGCAACGCGCTGTGCGAAGAGATGAAGGTCAAGTGCGTGTGGGTCGAGCAAGAGTTCGACGGTCTGATCCCGGCTCTCAAAGTGCGCAAGATCGACGCGATCCTGTCGTCGATGTCGATCACCGAAGATCGCAAGAAGTCGGTCGACTTCACCAACAAGTACTACAACACCCCGGCGCGTCTGGTCATGAAGGCCGGCACTCAGGTCAGCGAGGGTCTGGCTGAGCTGAAAGGCAAGAACATCGGCGTACAGCGTGGCTCGATCCACGAGCGTTTCGCCCGCGAAGTTCTGGCCCCATTGGGCGCCGAGATCAAGCCGTACGGCTCGCAGAACGAAATCTACCTCGACGTGGCTGCCGGTCGCCTCGACGGTACCGTGGCTGACGCCACCCTGCTGGACGACGGTTTCCTGAAAACCGACGCCGGCAAAGGCTTCGCATTCGTTGGCCCGGCCTTCGCCGACGTCAAATACTTCGGCGACGGCGTAGGTATCGCAGTGCGCAAGGGCGACGCCCTGAAAGACAAGATCAACACTGCCATCGCGGCCATCCGCGAAAACGGCAAATACAAAGCAATCCAGGACAAGTACTTCGCCTTCGACATCTACGGCAAGTAAGACGTCTCTGCGACAAGTCCGAAATGGCGCAAGCAACAGAATCTCTGCGGTTTGCGCCATTTTTTCATCCCAACTTTCGAGGACCTGAATCATGTTGAAAGGCTACGGGGCTGTCATCCTCGATGGCGCATGGCTGACGCTTCAGCTCGCCTTGTCGTCCATGGCTCTGGCCATCGTTCTCGGGCTGATCGGTGTCGCGTTGCGCCTGTCGCCGGTGCGCTGGCTGGCGTGGCTGGGCGACCTGTATTCGACGGTGATCCGCGGCATTCCCGATCTGGTGCTGATCCTGCTGATCTTCTACGGCGGTCAGGACTTGCTCAACCGCGTCGCGCCGATGCTCGGCTATGACGACTACATCGACCTGAACCCGCTGGCCGCCGGTATCGGCACCCTCGGTTTCATCTTCGGTGCGTACCTCTCGGAAACCTTCCGTGGTGCGTTCATGGCGATCCCCAAGGGCCAGGCCGAAGCGGGCATGGCGTACGGCATGAGCAGTTTTCAGGTGTTCTTCCGGGTGATGGTGCCGCAGATGATTCGTCTGGCGATTCCCGGCTTCACCAACAACTGGCTGGTGCTGACCAAGGCCACCGCGCTGATTTCCGTGGTCGGTCTGCAAGACATGATGTTCAAGGCCAAGCAGGCGGCGGATGCCACGCGCGAGCCTTTCACCTTCTTCCTCGCAGTGGCGGCGATGTACCTGGTGATCACCAGTGTTTCGTTGCTGGCATTGCGTCACCTTGAGAAGCGCTACTCGGTAGGCGTAAGGGCGGCTGATCTATGATCTTCGACTACAACGTCATCTGGGAGGCACTGCCGCTGTACTTCGGCGGCCTGCTGACCACCCTCAAACTGCTCGCGCTGTCGCTGTTCTTCGGCTTGCTCGCGGCGTTGCCGCTGGGGCTGATGCGCGTCTCGAAAAACCCGTTCGTCAACGGCGCCGCGTGGCTGTACACCTACGTGATTCGCGGCACGCCGATGCTGGTGCAGCTGTTCCTGATCTACTACGGTCTGGCCCAGTTCGAAGCGGTACGCGAAAGCTTCCTGTGGCCGTGGCTGTCCAGCGCAACGTTCTGCGCCTGCCTGGCTTTTGCCGTGAACACCAGCGCCTACACCGCGGAAATCATCGCCGGCAGCCTGAAGGCCACGCCGAACGGTGAGATCGAAGCGGCCAAGGCCATGGGCATGTCGCGCTTCAAACTGTACAAGCGCATCCTGCTGCCGTCGGCCCTGCGCCGCGCGCTGCCGCAGTACAGCAACGAAGTGATCATGATGCTGCAGACCACCAGTCTGGCGTCGATCGTGACCCTGATCGACATCACTGGCGCGGCACGTACCGTCAACGCGCAGTTCTACCTGCCGTTCGAGGCGTACATCACCGCTGGCGTGTTCTACCTGTGCCTGACCTTCATTCTGGTCAAGCTGTTCAAACTGGCCGAGCGTCGCTGGTTGAGCTACCTCGCGCCACGGAAGCACTGATATGCAACGCATTGATCACGTATTGCCGTGGAGCCACCTGGGCAGCGAGCGCAAGGTTTCGGTTTTCCGTTTCGGCAGCGGCGAGCGCAAGGCCTACATCCAGGCCAGCCTGCACGCCGATGAACTGCCGGGCATGCGCACCGCCTGGGAGCTGAAAAAGCGCCTCGGCGAACTCGAAGCCCAAGGCTTGCTCAACGGCGTGATCGAGCTGGTGCCGGTGGCCAATCCGATCGGTCTCGGGCAATTGCTGCAAGGCAATTTCCAGGGCCGTTTCGAGGCGGGCAGCGGCAAGAATTTCAACCGTGACTTCGTTGAGCTCAGCGCGCCGGTGGCGGCGGCACTGGGCGACAAGCTCGGTGATGATCCCCATGCCAATGTGCGCCTGATCCGTCAGGCAATGGCCGACCACCTGGCCGGTTTGCCTGAAGCGAGCAGCCAGTTGCAAGGCATGCAACTTGTGCTGCTCAGCCACGCCTGCACCGCCGATGTGGTTCTCGATCTGCACTGCGATGCCGAAGCCGCGCTGCACATGTACGCGCTGCCGCAGCACTGGCCGCAGTGGCGTTCGCTGTCGGCGCACCTGAACGTCAAGGTTGGTTTGCTCGCGGAAGATTCCGGCGGCAGCTCGTTCGATGAAGCCTGCTCGTTGCCGTGGCTGCGCCTGTCGCGGCAGTTTCCCGATGCGCAGATTCCGCTGGCGTGTCTGGCGACGACCATCGAGCTGGGCGGGCAGGCCGACACTGGCCGCGTCGAAGCCGAGGCTTATGCCGAAGGCATTCTGGCGTTCCTTGCCGAGCAAGGCCTGATCACCGGCGAGTGGCCAGACCCGGCCTTCGAACCGTGCGAAGGCATGCCGTTCGAAGGCACCGAATTGCTGTTTGCGCCGCACCCCGGTGTGGTGAGTTTTTCCCGCAGGCCCGGCGAATGGGTCGAGGCGGGCGATGAGATTTTTCAAGTGATCGACCCTGTGTCCGATCGGGTCAGCACGGTATGTGCTGGTACGTCCGGGGTGCTGTTTGCCATTGAACGGCTGCGCTATGCCCAACCCGGTTTCTGGCTGGCCAAGGTGGCGGGGCGCGAAGCGCTGCGTCACGGGCGCTTGCTCAACGACTGACTGACTGTTTTTGTGAGAACCGACCGCATGTACAAACTTGAAGTCCAAGACCTGCATAAACGCTATGGCAGTCACGAAGTGCTCAAGGGCGTGTCCCTGAAAGCCGCCGCCGGCGATGTGATCAGCATCATCGGCTCCAGTGGCTCCGGCAAAAGTACTTTCCTGCGCTGCATCAACCTGCTCGAGCAGCCGCACGCCGGCAAGATCCTGCTCAACAACGAAGAGCTGAAACTGGTGGCGAACAAGGACGGCGCGCTGAAAGCCGCTGATCCGAAGCAGCTGCAACGCATGCGTTCGCGCCTGTCGATGGTGTTCCAGCATTTCAACCTGTGGTCGCACATGACCGCGATTGAAAACATCATGGAAGCGCCGGTGCACGTGCTCGGCGTACCCAAGTACGAAGCCCGGGAAAAAGCCGAGTACTACCTGAACAAGGTTGGCGTGGCCCATCGTAAAGACGCGTTCCCGGGGCACATGTCCGGCGGCGAGCAGCAGCGTGTGGCGATTGCCCGAGCGCTGGCGATGGAACCGGAAGTGATGCTGTTCGACGAACCGACCTCGGCCCTCGACCCGGAGCTGGTCGGCGACGTGCTGAAAGTCATGCAGGCGTTGGCGCAGGAAGGCCGCACCATGGTCGTGGTGACCCACGAAATGGGCTTCGCCCGTGAAGTGTCGAACCAGTTGGTGTTCCTGCACAAAGGCGTCGTCGAAGAAAGCGGCAACCCGCGCGAAGTGCTGGTCAACCCGCAGTCGGAACGCTTGCGGCAGTTCCTGTCGGGCAGCCTGAAATAAATCAGGGCTGCCGTTGTGCACCAGATTAGGTCATGCTTCGCGATCTTCTGGCTGGCTCAGATGTCCTGTGGGAGCGAGCCTGCTCGCGAAAGCGGTAGAACAGATAGCAGTTATGTTGACTGGTACACCGCCTTCGCGAGCTGGCTCGCTCCCACATTCTGATCTTCACCGGTTTCAGGATTTGTATTCATTTCCGGGCTAGCATTGGCCCATGCCTTCATCACCGTTGTTCGTTTCGGATTGCCCGCCCATGACTGCCCATCGAATTGGTTTCCTGATTTGGCCCAGCACTAAAGCGTTGACGCTGGCGCTGGCGGAGGAGGCCTTGCGTGTTGCGCAGCGGGTGCACCCGGACGTGGTTTACGAACTGTCGTTCTTGCAGGCCGAGCCGCAGAGCGAAGGGGCCTGGCAATTGCCCGGCGAACCCTGGGCCGGCAAGCTCGAGAATTTCCAGAAACTGTTCCTGCTCGCCGACGAGCCACCGACCACGCTCGCGCCGGCGCTGAGCAGTGCGCTCAAGCAACTGGTGCGTGCCGGTTGCGTGATCGGTGGTCTGTCGGCCGGTGTCTATCCGCTGGCGCAGCTCGGTTTGCTCGACGGTTATCGCGCCGCCGTGCACTGGCGCTGGCAGGACGATTTCGCTGAGCGCTTCCCGAAAGTCATCGCCACCAGCCATCTGTTCGACTGGGACCGCGATCGCCTGACTGCTTGCGGTGGCATGTCGGTGCTCGACCTGTTGCTGGCGGTGCTGGCCCGTGATCACGGTGCGGAACTGGCCGGTGCGGTGTCGGAAGAACTGGTGGTCGAGCGCATCCGCGAGGGCGGTGAGCGTCAGCGCATTCCGTTGCAGAATCGCCTCGGCTCCAGCCATCCGAAGCTCACCCAGGCGGTGTTGCTGATGGAAGCCAACATCGAAGAGCCGCTGACTACCGACGAAATCGCCCAGCATGTGTGCGTATCCCGTCGGCAACTGGAGCGGATCTTCAAGCAATACCTCAACCGCGTGCCGAGCCAGTACTACCTGGAATTGCGTCTGAACAAGGCCCGGCAGATGTTGATGCAGACCAGCAAGTCGATCATCCAGATCGGCCTCTCGTGTGGCTTCTCCTCGGGGCCGCATTTCTCCAGCGCCTATCGCAATTTCTTCGGTGCCACGCCGCGCGAAGATCGCAACCAGCGACGCAGCAGCAGCCCTTTCGAATTGTCGTCAGTGCCGCCGGAGCGTGGCTGAGCGCAGATCGACCCTCAATCGGTTTCCATGCCGCCGGAGAAGTCATGGAAATCCTCAATCGTCTGATACGCGGTGTCGTTGCTCGACTGCTGCTCCAGCAGGCGCAATTGATACGCCGCCTCATACCGCTGCAGGCGCTGCAAACTTTCGGCAGTCAGCGGGTTGTCGCTGAAGTCGTATTCGGTCAGCACGTCGCCGGGCTGTAAAGAAAACTCGCCCGGCAACTCGGTGATCGCGTTCCCGGACAAGTCCGCGTACCTCAATCGAGGCAGTTCGAACAGACCGTCGGGCACCTTGCTCAAGGCGCAATTGCCCAGACGCACATCGGTCATCTGCGGGAAATGACTCAGATCCGGAGTAATGTTGAGCGGATTGTCGCTCAGGTCCACGGATCTCAGGTTTCTCAGCATTCTGAAGGCTTCTGCGGTCTGCGCAGTCAGCGCGATTTCACAGCCAGGCAGATACAGGCTGTGCAATCTGTCCATTCCGAAGATTCTGGGGGGAACCTCGCGCAACGGATATTTGCGGATGGTGATGCTTTTGAGTTTGGGAAAAAGCGCCAACAATTGATCGACCCTGGGCGGGGCGGACGCTCCGCTTGTCAGTCGCAACTCTTCGATATGGTCGAAGCTTGCGGCCAGCGCCGGCAGCTCGCCGGTGAACGAAATGTCGCAGGTAACTCTTGGGTCCATGATGTACGTGGGCGCCCGGCGCAGGTCGGTTTCCAGATCTCGCCTGAAATGTTGGCGATTGCGTGTTTCCCTGGCTGCCGCGTCGTTCGCCAGTGACATCTGCGTGCCAGGATCGTTGGGGATCTCGTTTGTCCAGCTATCCAGGCGTTCGAGCAGGCTCGTGAGGCCGGTTTTGCGGCGCATCAGCTCAAGACGTCCATCGGCCAGCGTACCCGCCAGCTTGTAGACCAGATCGTTGGCATCGAAGCCGGACAGCGATGGGTAAAGGCTTTGCGCCAGATCGATGTCGTCCTGTTGGACCCAGACACCGAAATTGTCGGCTTTGGCCTGGAAAGCGGCTTTGACACGTTCTCTGGAAGCAATCGACAACGGGTTGGCGCCCAGTTCAATGCCGCGACCGGAATAACGCGTCAGCTCCGTCGGCACTTCGATGATGTTGTTGTCGCTCAGCAACGCAACTTCCAGCTGCGGCAGCTGTTCCAGGCCGGCAGGAACGCTATCGATTCCGGTGCTGGTCAGATCGATGAACGTCAGGTTCTGCAGTGCCGACACATCGGGCGTGACCTGCAGCGGATTGCTATACAAGTCCAGAGATTTCAAGCGGGTCAGCGTGGACAAGACCGCTTGTCCTTCAGGATCCAGTGTGATCTGGCACTTGCTCAGCATCAGCGTTTCCAGCGACGGCAGGCTTTGCAGCGCTTGCGGCATCCGGCCCAGGGAAAAATCCTGCAGTTCCAGGCCCTGCAATCCGCTGAAGCTTGTGAGAAAACCGTCGGAAACCTTCAGTGCCGGATTGCCCTGCAGATTGAGATGGGTGATGTGACTGAAGTCGGTGGCCAATTGCGGTAACTCACCGGTAAATGCCGCATTGGCATTGAAGGTGTTGAACCGTAGTGCTGAATTGTCGGTGCGCCTGCCGCGCCACAGTTGTTCGAGGCTTTCGCTGAATTTTTGTCTCTCGGCGAGTTCTGCGGCTTTTTCCTGCGCAGTCCATGGCCGTTCTGTCGATGGATTGTTGACTGGCAGACGCTCACGCCATGCGTTGAGATCACCAATCATGCGGGCGATTTCGCCCTCCCACCAGATCAGTTGCGCCGTGCCGGTCTGTAATGTCCCGGGCAGGCGATAAATCATGTTGATCGCAGCGTTTTCCCCAAGGCGTGGGAACAGTCTCTGCGCCATGGCAATGTCAGCCGATGGCGGCTTGATGCGGAAGTTGCGCCCGTGTGCCGCGTAGCAGAACTTGACGCGCTCGCGGGCATTTATCGACAGAGGGTTGTCGTTCAGATATATGCCGTCGGCCTTATCGGGCTTCAGGCTGAAGATAGCGTCCGGCAGCTCGGTAATCTGGTTATTGGCAAGCGAGAGCTCTCGCAGCAGCGGATGCTCGGCGATGCCCTTCGGCACGCTGGTCAGATCGGTATGGCCAAGTAAAAAGTTGGTTACCCTGGGCAGGGTTGTCAGATCGGGCGCGTTTGACAGTGGGTTGTGGCTCAGATCGAGCAGCCGCAACTCGGACAGAGTGCCGAGTACTTGCTGTCCGGCAGGTGTCAGTGTCAGCGCGCAGTCATTCAGTTTGAGCTCTTTGAGATACTGCAGGCGGCCGACGAATGAGGGGATGTCATAGAGGGTGAAGGCTTTTAATTTCAGCGTCTGAAGATTCGGGAACAAGGCAGCGAACGGCTCCAGTCCGGCGGTTGTCACGTTGCCGGTGAGCTTGAGGCTGGTCACGTGATCGAAGTTGACACTCAGGCGCGGCATTTCGCCGAGAAACTTCAGGTCTGCCGCAAACAATGCGCTGCGCTTGCCGCTTCCCATCGATCTTTCGCTCCAGAAATCCTCCAGCAATTGCTTGAAGTCCGAGCGTGCGGATCGTTGCGCCAGATGCTCGCTTACGCTCAAGGCCTGGCCTGTGACCGGGTGCGCGGACGGAATTGCCGAGGCCCAGCGGGTCAGGTCATCGCGCATCTGTTGCTGCTCCGCTTTCCAGCGAAGGAGCTGTTTGCGGCTGTCGCCCAGATTGCCGGGCAAGTCGTAGATCATCTCGCTGGCCTCCTGCTTGTTCAAACCGGGAAACAGCTGCCGGGCGAGGCTGACATCCTGCTCGGGCGCCAGGACGTCAAAGTCGTTTCGATGGATGCGGAAGTAGTTTTTGATCTGATCGCGCGTTGCTGCCGATAGCGGATTGTCGGCAAGGTCAATGCCGTCACTGCGCTCGGCGGGGAGGTCGAACAGCGCCTCCGGCAATTGCGTGATGCGGTTGCCCGAGAGGGCTGCGATTCGTAACCCCGGATGGCTGCTCAGTCCTTCGGGAACGTCGGTCAACCCGCAGTTGGACAGGTCGAGATGGAACAACTCCGGCAACAGGTTCAGGTCGGGGAACGTTCCCAGCGGATTGTTGCTCAGGTCCAGCGTGTCCAGGGCGGTGAGTGACAGCAGCGCAGCCTGGTTTTCCGGGGTCATGACCACGCCACAATTCTTCAGCTCCAGATCGGTCAGCCGAGGCAGTTTTGCTTCGCCAAGCGCCAGCGGTTCCAGTTCGAAGCCGCTCATTTTCAGCTTGGCAAGGTTGGGCAAGCACTCCACGAAGCGCAGGGCGGCGGTGATATTGGCGTTGCCAACGAGGTTCAACCGGGTAACGCGCTCCAGACCGGTGCTGAGTATCGGCATATCGCCACTGAAGGCCGCCGTTGCCCTGAGTTCTTCAAGGCGCGGGTACGTGGGCGGGCTGCGCCAGAATTGTTCGATCTGTTGCGCAAAGTCTCGCCTGGCATCCAGTTCGCGGGTCTGCGTCTCGAGCGGCAGACGTTCTCCCGATTCGGAGGCAGTCACGGCGGCCTGGTTGATCCATTGGCTGAGTTCGAGATTCAGAACGCCGAGCTCATTTTCCCAGCGTGACAACTGTGCACCGCACTCGGCCAATGGCCCGGGCAATCGGTACAAAACCCGTGTCGCGCCTTCGGTGTCAAGGGAAGGGAACAAGGTGATGGTGCGCTGCAGATCCTCCTGCACAGGCCGGACCCCGAAGTGCTTGCCGGTGTGCTCGTAAAACACTTTGACCCGTTCCCGAGAGGCTGCGGTCAACGGGTTGTCTGCAAAGGTGTAACCATCGCAGAGGGAGCTGGCCAGGTTGAAGAACTTTTCCGGTATCCGCGTAATGCGGTTGCGATCGAATTGCGCCGAGATCAATCGCGGATGATCCAGCAGATCGTCGGGCACCGTATGAATGCCGGTGTCGGACAGATTGACGTAGCGCAACGAAGGCATCGCGTGCAGGTCCGGCGGCAAGCCCAGCGCATTGCCTTGCAGATCGAGCAGGGTAAGTTGTGGCAAGGAAGCCAGCACCGACTCTGTGACCGTTGTCAGGCTCACTCGGCAATCGCGTAAACGCAGTTCGCGCAGCGAGGGCATTGAAGTCAGTGCTTGCGGCAGGCTGGGCAGATTGAGGTTGCGCGCATCAATATTCTGCAACTGACTGAAGGACTGCAGAAAGCTGTCGACAGATGTGGTCATCGGGCTGCCATCAATGGCGAGCGAAGTGATATGGCTGAAGTCTGCTGACAACACCGGCAATTCGCCCATGACCGCCGGTGTAAGGCGCAAGGCGTATCCGGCGGCGAAGCCCTGTTGATTGATACCCGTGACGTGCTCCCGCCTCCAGGCTTTGAGCAATTGCTCCCTGAGCAGCCTGCGATTCTGGAGTTCGGCGCGCTTCTCCAGCGGCGTCAGCGCCGTGCCGGTTTCGGGATGCAAGGCGGGCGGATTGTTGGCCCAGACATGCAGCTCGTTCTGCAATTGCAAGTAGTCATTTTGCAAGCGAAGCATCTCTGCGCGCGGGCCTGCTGGACTCCTGCGCATGCTTTCGGCGAGAAAGCGCATCTCATGATTGGACATACGTGGATAGAGCACGCGGATGTCTTCTTCGAGGGTGTGCGGCTGGTAAGCGGGACGCGGCGGACGCGGCGCATGGGCGTAACCGTCGGTACCGAGCAGGCGCAGGGTGTCGACAGTCGGCGCTCGTGACGGCGTATCGACAATCACCTGACGCCACTCGTGGCGCTCGAGCGTACGTTGACTAATGGCCGCCTTCAGCGCCTGATTCTGACCAATGCGCAGGTCCAGGATTTGGCGCTCGCTGTCGGGCAATGCGTACAACAGGCTGGAATAGAAATCAGTGAATGAGTGCAGCTGCTGCCCACGATCGTCATAAGGTTGATATTGGCCATCGTCGCGGCGAACCAGCACCTTGTGTGCAGGCGCATCGTCACGGCCGATGGTGTCCAGTAATGCGCCCTCGTAGCGCCCGTCACGGATCTCGATGCGCACATCGCCACTCCAGCCCGGCAACAATTTGAGGCTGTGCAGCGCCAGAGAATCAGAGTCGGGGTTGCTCACCGAGGCCAGCTCAAGGCCCTCATATGCGCGGGCAACGCGCACCTCGTCACTGGCCATCTGCATGAGCGTCTGTTGGCGCGCGGGCAACTGTCCTTCGCTGATCTGCAGCAGTTCGCTGCCGGTCGCGGTATCGAGCAGTTCGCGGGTAATGCTGGCCGGCAATTGTGGAGGGTGAGTCTTGAGTCGTGCCGCCAGCGGGTCGTCGAGGTGCTGGAGGGCTTGATAGCGCGACTCGAACAGCGCGCTTGTGTTGCGTCTGGCGAGGTCGGCCACTTGCTTGCGCAGGTTCTGGCTGCGGACCTCGATGGACGGCGTCGGTCCGGCGAAGGGCTCGTCCAGCAAGGCTTTGATCTGCGTCTCGTCGAGGGTTTGGAGCAGGGTTTTGAGCACGTCGCCACCGATCAGTTCGCCCTGGCGCAGTTCGGTCACGGGCAGGGTTGTGTCGGCTGACGATTGCCACAGTTGCTGGCCTTGGCGATCAAGCAGACGCAGGCATTTGTCGCCTGGCCAGCGACCGTATTCGCTGAGCACCTGCAGTTGCATGGCCGGGTCGGCGCGCAAAAAAACTTCGGCGTCATCGCTGTCGAGCTGGTCGATGAAGCGTTGCAACTGCTGATCAAGCTTGAAGCGCTGGATACTGTCGGCCAGCAGCGGCGGGACCTTTTCCTGCTCGACATGCATTTTGCGCAGCGCGTCTTCGCTGGTTCCGCTGATCTGCAGGACGGTTTCGCGCTCGCTCGCGGACAAGCTCTCGACCGCAGGGCCGATACGGCGCAGCGCGGTTGCGCCATCCCACTCCAGCGGTTGCTCGAGTTCAGTGTGCCAGGCACCTTCGCCGTTGTGGCGCAGCACCGGCTGGTATGCGTCGGGGCGACTCGGATGTTCGATGCGGTACTGCCCTGGCACCTGACTTTCCGTGACTGCAAAGTGCGCGTCCTCCAGGGGCAGCAGGCGCTTGTCTTCATGGGTATGCAGACCCAGCGCATCGGGTTGCGAATCGGCAGTCGGGCGCTGCGGATGTTTGTAGCGTTCGAGATCCGGTTGCCAATAGCGGGTGTCACCATTGGCCAGTTGTACCGGTTTGAAGCGGTCGATGAACGCTACGATTTCCTTGGGCAATACCTTGCGAAACTCGGCCGCGCCAATCGCACCGCCGACGGCGAACATGCCCAGCTGGATCATCGATTCCACGGTGCCCATCAGGTGTTCGACCGCTTCGGTCGTGCGTCCCTGCGCCCACTCGACAATGCCTTCGAATACTTCATCGAGCATCTGATAGGCCATGTACGCCATCATCGCTTCACCGAGCACCGGCACGAAGGGCGCGACGATCATCGCGGCGGTCTGGGCGATGGAAGAGAGGATGTTGACCAGCGAATCCCAGAATGCCCAGCGCGCCCTTTGATCGACCAACGCAGTCGGTACGGCAATGGTTCGGGCGTCATTGAAAATCTTGTTCAGCTTTGCCTGGTACAGGTGTTGCCACACATCGTCGTAAAACGGCGTCAGCGCGGTCTGCAGATCGGGCCGCTCCACCGGGGCTTCGCGCCACGCCGGCAGCGGGTCGCCGGGTTCGTGTGGATGCCAGCGGATTTCACTCAGCCGGCTGTTGAGAGTGCTGAAGAAGAAACCGCGCTGGTCGTGGTTGACGAAGCGGCTGAAGAATTGCTGATAGTCCCTGGAGCGCAACTGGCGCGTCAGTTCCACAACCATTTCCAACGGCGAGGCGTACTCCTTGAACGGATGTTCGGGGTCATCCGGGACGTAGGCGACGACGCGCGCGGCATTGCGCGTCATGTACAGGTCCGGGGCGAATACCACGATGCCGGTCAGCGGTGCGCAAAGCATCGTCATGTCATGACACAGCAGCGGCGCGCCATGCACATGCAGGCCTTTCACGCCGTCGAGCATGGCCTCGATCGTGCGTAACGCGTTTTCCGAGACATCGCGGTTCATCCGCGCCCATTGCAGGGCAGACTTCATCGCGGCCTTCTGGCTGGCGTCGATTTTGCCGCGCAAGACCGACGCGACCATCGGATCGGAATAGCCCAGATTGTCTTCCAGACTGGCTTTGTATTTCGCGCCGATATCCAGTCGACGGCACAGTTTTGTGAAAGCGGAAATGCTCAGTTTCGCCTTGATCTCGGGCAGGGTTTCAAACTGTCCTGTGGCCGAGGGGGCGCTGGTGAATGTCGACTCGGCTTCGAAGGCGTTGTCTTCGGTTTCCCTGTCTTCGAAGTTATGCAGTGCAGCCTCAAGCAGTGACACGGACCAGGCGCGGGCGCCGGTGCGGATCGGAAACCACGGGGTGGTGGCGGGAATGTACAGGCGCACGTAGGTGTTTCTGACATCCAGCTCCAGATCGAAGCAGCGTTTCAGCTCGGCCTTGAGCAGGGGCTCGGCGAAAGCCGCAGCGTCCTGCAAGTGTTCCAGGCTTTTATCGACCCGGCTCTGGGCGCTGATATGCGCCGCCCCAAGGCTTTTCATCAGCGCGTGCTGTTCGGCTGGCGCGTTCTTGAGCGCGGCCGGCTGTTGCGGGAGGCTGCTTTTCAGTGCTTCTCGCCGAGTGGCTGAGGTGTCGCCCAGCCAGGCGGGAATCGCGTTTTTCAGTGGTTGATAATGCTCGTCCGCATGGTGCGCGTCAGTTGCGTCATCCGGGCTTGCCGATGGGGGTGCTTCAGACAAATGCATGGCCATTCCTTGGCGTTGGGAAGAACCCTCAGCAAATCAGCAGCAAGCGCCCCCCGTGCGGTAGATATTTATGTCTCTGCCGTGGGGGCTGTCTTGGTATCCTGCGCGGCCTGCCGCAAATCGGCCGCGCCCGGTAAACTGCGCCTTTGCGACGCTATATGTCGCATTGCCGTAAACCCGGGAAAATCCGGGGTTTGCGCTATAAGAAGTTGTCGCTTGGCGACAAGGCCGGGCACCCAACTGTCCTTACAATCCCCTCATCGCTCGCCAGTTCCAGGCGGGTGTTCCTCTTCAGGAGACTCCGATGTCCGTTGAGCACGCTGCGGTACAACGCGCCGATTTCGACCAGGTAATGGTTCCCAACTACGCGCCTGCCGCTTTCATTCCGGTGCGTGGCGCCGGTTCCCGGGTCTGGGATCAGGCCGGCCGCGAGCTGATCGACTTCGCTGGCGGGATTGCCGTCAACGTCCTGGGCCACGCGCATCCGGCGCTGGTCGGTGCGTTGACCGAACAGGCGAACAAGCTGTGGCACGTGTCCAACGTGTTCACCAACGAACCGGCCCTGCGTCTGGCGCACAAGCTGATCGACGCCACGTTTGCCGAGCGCGTGTTCTTCTGCAACTCCGGCGCCGAAGCCAACGAGGCCGCATTCAAGCTGGCCCGTCGCGTCGCATTCGACCGTTTCGGCAGCGAGAAATACGAAATCATCGCCGCGCTGAACAGCTTCCACGGCCGTACCCTGTTCACCGTCAACGTCGGTGGCCAGTCGAAGTACTCCGACGGTTTCGGCCCGAAAATCACTGGCATCACCCACGTTCCCTACAACGATCTGGCCGCACTGAAAGCCGCGGTGTCCGAGAAGACCTGCGCGGTCGTGCTCGAGCCGATCCAGGGCGAGGGCGGCGTGCTGCCGGCCGAGCTGGCTTACCTGCAAGGTGCCCGCGAACTCTGCGATGCGAACAACGCCCTGCTGGTGTTCGACGAAGTGCAGACCGGCATGGGCCGCAGCGGCAAGCTGTTCGCCTACCAGCATTACGGCGTGACCCCGGACATCCTCACCAGCGCCAAGAGCCTGGGCGGCGGTTTCCCGATCGCGGCAATGATGACCACCGAAGCGCTGGCCAAACATCTGGTCGTCGGCACCCACGGCACCACCTACGGCGGCAACCCGCTGGCCTGCGCCGTCGCCGAAGCGGTGATCGACGTGGTCAACACTCCTGAAGTGTTGAACGGCGTGAACGCCAAGCACGACAAGTTCAAGACTCGCCTGCAACAGATCGGCGAGAAATACGGCCTGTTCACTCAGGTGCGTGGTCTCGGTTTGCTGATCGGTTGCGTGCTGAGCGACGCCTGGAAAGGCAAGGCCAAGGACATCTTCAACGCCGCCGAACAGGAAGGCCTGATGATTCTCCAGGCAGGTCCGGACGTGATCCGTTTCGCCCCGAGCCTGGTGGTGGAAGACGCCGATATCGACGCCGGTCTCGACCGCTTCGAACGTGCTGCAGCGAAGTTGACGCAAGCCTGATGGACCTTTCGGCGCCTGGAGTTTTTCCGGCGCCGAACCAATTTTTGATACCGGGCACATTCGCCTGTTGGATTGAACCTGTGGTGAGGGGATTTATCCCCGATGGGCTGCGCAGCGGCCCTAGATTTTTGGGGGTGCTTCGCCCCCCAGCGGGGATAAATCCCCTCGCCACAAGTCCCATTCCTGCATCGATCTTTATGTGGGCCCGGTTTTTTCTGTGAATATTGAAGAGAAAGGAGTGACACCATGCTGGTGATGCGCCCTGCGCAAATGGCTGATCTGGGCGAGGTACAGCGTCTGGCTGCGGACAGCCCGATTGGTGTCACTTCCTTGCCGGATGACGTGGAACGTCTGAGCGACAAGATCGCCGCGAGCGAAGCTTCGTTTGCCGCCGAAGTGAGCTTCAACGGTGAAGAGAGCTACTTCTTTGTCCTCGAAGACTCGAGCACCGGCAAACTGGTCGGCTGCTCGGCCATCGTCGCTTCGGCCGGTTATTCGGAGCCGTTCTACAGCTTCCGCAACGAGACTTTCGTCCACGCCTCCCGCGAGCTGAAGATCCACAACAAGATCCACGTGCTTTCGCAGTGCCACGACCTGACCGGCAACAGCTTGCTGACCAGTTTCTACGTGCAGCGCGAGCTGGTCGGATCGCCGTGGGCCGAGCTCAATTCCCGTGGCCGTCTGCTGTTCGTCGCCAGCCACCCGGAGCGTTTTGCCGATTCGGTGGTGACCGAGATCGTCGGTTACAGCGACGAGAATGGCGACTCGCCGTTCTGGGATGCGATCGGGCGTAACTTCTTCGACCTCAACTACGCCGAGGCCGAGCGCCTGTGCGGGCTGAAAAGCCGCACCTTCCTCGCCGAGCTGATGCCGCATTACCCGATCTACGTGCCGCTGCTGCCGGATTCCGCCCAAGAGGCGATGGGCCAAGTGCACCCACGGGCGCAGATCACCTTCGACATCCTGATGCGCGAAGGCTTCGAGACTGATCACTACATCGACATCTTCGACGGCGGCCCGACCCTGCATGCGCGGGTTTCCGGGATCCGTTCGATCGCCCAGAGCCGCGTGGTGCCGGTGAAGATCGGCGAGCCGGTCAAAGGCGCCGGGCGTCAGTACCTGGTGGCCAACGCACAGTTGCAGGATTATCGCGCGGTGTTGCTGGAGCTGGATTACGCGCCGGGCAAACCGGTGACGCTGGATATGGAAGCAGCCGAAGCCCTGGGCGTCGGTGAAGGTGCCAGCGTGCGCCTGGTGGCGGTTTAACGCCTTAGCGAGTTTCACGGGTGGCGCGAGCGGCCCGTTTGAGGAGATAGCATGATTGTTCGTCCCGTACGCAGCAGCGATTTATCCGCGCTGATCGACCTGGCCCGCAGCACCGGCACCGGCCTGACTACCTTGCCGGCCAACGAAGAGCGCCTGACCCACCGGGTCGGCTGGGCCGAGAAGACCTTTCGCGGCGAAGCCGGGCGTGGCGATGCCGACTATCTGTTCGTGCTCGAAGACGATGACGGCCGCGTGGTGGGGATTTCCGCCATCGCCGGTGCGGTCGGCCTGCGTGAGCCCTGGTACAACTTCCGCGTCGGTCTGACGGTCAGCGCTTCGCAAGAGCTGAACATCTACCGCGAAATCCCGACGCTGTTTCTGGCCAACGACCTGACCGGCAATTCCGAGCTGTGCTCGCTGTTCCTGCACGCCGATTACCGCAACGGCCTGAACGGCCGGATGCTGTCCAAGGCGCGCATGCTGTTCATCGCTGAGTTCCCGGAGCTGTTCGGTAACAAGATCATCGCCGAAATGCGTGGCGTGTCCGATGACGCCGGGCGCTCGCCGTTCTGGGAAAGCCTCGGCCGCCATTTCTTCAAGATGGAATTCAGCCAGGCCGATTACCTGACCGGCGTCGGCAACAAGGCGTTCATCGCCGAACTGATGCCGAAATTCCCGCTGTACACCTGCTTCCTCTCGCCGGACGCGCGCAACGTCATCGGCCAGGTGCACCCGGACACCGAACCGGCGTTGGCCATGCTCAAGAGCGAAGGCTTCAGCTATCAGGGTTACGTCGACATCTTCGACGCCGGCCCGGCCATCGAATGCGAAACCAGCAAGATCCGCGCGGTGCGTGACAGCGAAGCGCTGGTGCTGGCCGTCGGCACGCCGGGCGATGACGCCACGCCGTTCATCATCCACAACCGCAAGCGTGAGGATTGCCGCATCACGGCTGCCCCAGCGCGTCTGGCTGCGGGCACCCTGGTGGTCGATCCGCAGACCGCGAAACGTCTTCAACTCAGCGCCGGCGATCAGGTTCGCGCCGTGGCGCTGTCCGCTGCACGGGAGTCGAAATAATGAATTCGCTATACATCGCAGGTGAGTGGCTGGCCGGTCAGGGCGAAGCTTTCCAATCGCTGAATCCGGTAACCCAGCAAGTGCTGTGGGCGGGTGAGGGCGCCACTGCCGCGCAGGTCGAGTCGGCGGTTCAGGCTGCTCGCCAGGCATTTCCTCAGTGGGCACGTCGCACCCTCGAGGAGCGCATCAGCGTCCTCGAAGCTTTTGCTGCTGCGTTGAAAAACCACGCTGACGAACTGGCTCGCACCATCGGCGAAGAAACCGGCAAACCGCTGTGGGAAGCTGCGACCGAAGTCACCAGCATGGTCAACAAGATCGCGATTTCGGTGCAGAGCTACCGCGAGCGCACCGGCGAGAAGAGCGGCCCATTGGGCGACGCCACCGCCGTGTTGCGCCACAAGCCCCACGGCGTGGTCGCGGTGTTCGGCCCTTACAACTTCCCCGGTCACCTGCCTAACGGTCATATCGTCCCGGCGCTGCTGGCCGGTAACAGCGTGCTGTTCAAGCCCAGCGAACTGACGCCGAAAGTCGCCGAGCTGACGGTCAAGTGCTGGATCGAAGCCGGTCTGCCGGCAGGCGTGTTGAACCTGCTGCAAGGCGCGCGGGAAACCGGTATCGCTCTGGCGGCGAACCCGGGTATCGACGGTCTGTTCTTCACCGGTTCGAGCCGCACCGGCAATCACCTGCACCAGCAATTCGCCGGGCGTCCGGACAAGATTCTTGCGCTGGAGATGGGCGGCAACAACCCGCTGGTGGTCGATCAGGTCGCTGATCTGGACGCGGCGGTGTACACCATCATTCAGTCGGCGTTCATTTCCGCCGGCCAGCGCTGCACCTGCGCCCGCCGTCTGCTGGTGCCGCAAGGCGCGTGGGGCGACAGCCTGCTCAAGCGACTGGTGGAAGTCAGTTCGACTATTGAAGTCGGTGCGTTCGATCAGCAACCGGCACCGTTCATGGGCTCGGTGATTTCCCTCGGCGCGGCGAAAGCGTTGATGGATGCGCAGGAACAACTGCTGGCCAACGGCGCGGTGGCGCTGCTGGAAATGACTCAGCCGCAAGCGCAATCGGCCTTGCTGACTCCGGGCATTGTCGATGTGACGGCCGTGGCCGAGCGTCCGGACGAAGAGCTGTTCGGGCCGCTGCTGCAAGTGATCCGCTATGCCGATTTCGGCGCCGCGATCAGTGAAGCCAACAACACCGCTTATGGACTGGCCGCCGGTTTGCTCTCCGATTCTGAAGCGCGTTATCAGCAGTTCTGGCTGGAAAGCCGCGCCGGCATCGTCAACTGGAACAAACAGCTGACCGGCGCCGCGAGCAGCGCGCCGTTCGGCGGCGTCGGCGCCTCGGGCAACCACCGCGCCAGCGCCTATTACGCAGCGGATTACTGCGCGTACCCGGTGGCGTCGCTGGAAACCCCGAGCCTGGTGCTGCCTGCTGCCCTGACACCCGGCGTGAAAATGGCGTAGCGCCCATTCGCGAGCAGGCTCGCTCCCACAGGGAAATGCATTCCAGTGTGGGAGCGAGCCTGCTCGCGAAGGCCGCACCTCGGTCTTAAAGAATAGTTACTGAAGCCTATAACAACAGATTCTCGTGGAGCCTCGCTGATGAAATCCTATGAAGTCAATTTTGACGGTCTAGTGGGGCCGACCCATAACTACGGTGGTCTGTCCTACGGCAACGTCGCCTCGCAGAGCAACAGTCAGCAATCCTCGAATCCGAAGGAAGCGGCGCTGCAAGGTCTGGCCAAAATGAAAGCGCTGATGGACATGGGCTTTCAGCAAGGCGTGCTGGCTCCGCAGGAACGTCCTGATGTGGCGGCGCTGCGCCGTCTGGGCTTCAGCGGCACTGACGCGCAGGTGATCGAGCGCGCCGCCAAAGAAGCGATGCCGCTGCTGGTCGCCAGTTGCTCGGCGTCGAGCATGTGGGTGGCCAACGCCGCCACGGTCAGCCCAAGTGCCGACACCGCTGACGGCCGCGTGCACTTCACCGCTGCCAACCTCAATTGCAAATACCACCGCAGCATCGAACACCCGACCACCAGCCGCGTGCTCGGCGCGATGTTCGCCAATCAACAGCACTTCGCCCATCACGCCGCTTTGCCGGCAGTGGCGCAGTTTGGCGACGAAGGCGCGGCCAACCACACGCGTTTCTGCCGTGAGTACGGCGAGGCGGGCGTCGAGTTCTTCGTGTTCGGCCGCAGTGCGTTCGACAACCGCTTCCCGGCGCCGCAGAAATACCCTGCACGCCAGACCCTCGAAGCCTCGCAAGCCGTGGCGCGTCTGCACGGTCTGCGTGACGAAGGCGTGGTCTACGCGCAGCAGAACCCCAACGTTATCGATCAGGGCGTGTTCCACAACGACGTGATCGCCGTGGGCAATGGTGAAGTGCTGTTCTATCACGAGGACGCGTTCCTCGAGACCGACAAGATGCTCGCCGAACTGCAAGGCAAACTGGCCAAGGTCGGCGGTAACTTCCAGTCCGTTTGCGTGCCGCGTTCGGCGGTCACCGTGGATGACGCGGTGCGTTCCTACCTGTTCAACAGCCAATTGCTCTCGCGTGCCGATGGCTCGATGCTGCTGATCGTGCCGCAGGAATGCCAGGCCAACGAACGCGTCTGGGCTTATCTGCAAAGCCTGACCAGTTCCGGCGGGCTGATCCGCGAAGTGAAGGTCTTCGATCTCAAGCAAAGCATGCAGAACGGCGGTGGCCCGGCGTGCCTGCGTCTGCGCGTGGCGCTGAATGAAACCGAACTGGCGGCGGTCAACCCAGGGGTTATCATGACGGCCCCGTTGTACGGTTCGTTGACCGCATGGGTTGAAAAGCACTACCGCGACCGCCTGAGCGAAACCGACCTGGCGGACCCGCAGTTGCTGCTTGAATGCCGGACGGCACTGGATGAACTGACGCAAATCCTTAAACTGGGCGCGGTTTATCCCTTCCAGATCAATTGATCGCCAGCGCGCTGCCTGAACGTGGCGCGCGGCGTGTCACCCCAAGAGAGTAAAAACATGAGCGATTCCCTGCAGCTGATCCTTGAAGACACCGACGGCACGCAATTGCAAACCTCGTGCACCCGCGTTGCGGTCATGTGGCAAGGCAAAGAGCTGTGGATCCAGCAGGACGGCCGTGGCCAGCTGCTCATCGGCGTGGACGTCGAGGAAGGTGACGAAGAGTACGCCAACCTGCTGCTGCGCCCATTGGCGACTAATCTGGTAAGTCTGCAACTGGAAATGGAACCGGCTGACCTCGGCGCTGACGAGGATCACGTACACGGCCCGGATTGCAACCACGACCACTAAGGAAACCGCTCTATGCTCGCCCTCGGCAAACTGCTTGAACTGACCCTCGCCGGCCGCGAACCGGCGGAGAAGACTCAACTGACTGTCGAAGGCGTGCGCATGCGCTGGTTGAGCGAAGGGGCGCTGGAAGTGCGGCCCCCGGAAGCGCGCGACAATGGCCTGGACCTGCTGCTGTCGGCAGGCATCCATGGCAACGAAACGGCACCGATCGAGTTGCTTGATCGGCTGCTGCACGACATCGCACGCGGCGATCTCAAGCCGCGCGCACGCATTCTGTTCCTGTTCGGCAACCCGGAAGCGATTCGCAAGGGCGAGCGTTTCGTCGAGCAGGATGTCAATCGACTGTTCAACGGTCGCCACGAACAAAGCAGCGGCTCGGAAGCGTTGCGCGCCTGTGAGCTGGAACGGCTGGCGGCGAGTTTCTTCAGCAAGCCCGAGCGCCAGCGTCTGCACTACGACCTGCACACCGCGATTCGCGGTTCGAAGATCGAACAGTTCGCCTTGTACTCGTGGAAGGAAGGGCGCCAGCATTCCCGTCGCGAACTGGCGCGCCTGCGCGCCGCCGGCATGGAAGCAGTGCTGTTGCAGAACAAGCCATCCATCGTCTTCAGTTCGTACACCTACGACAAACTCGACGCCGAGGCTTTCACCCTGGAACTGGGCAAGGCGCGGCCGTTCGGGCAGAACGACGGCGTTAACGTTTCACTGCTGGAAACCCGTCTGAAGCAGATCATCGAAGGCACTGAGCCGGAGACAGAAGAAGGGCTGGACGGCTTGCAGCTGTTCAGCGTGGCGCGGGAAATCATCAAGCACAGCGATGCGTTCCGCCTGAATCTGCCGGCGGACATCGAGAACTTTTCCGAGCTGGAGCCGGGTTATGTGCTGGCCGAAGACCTGGCCAATACCCGCTGGGTGATCGAAGAGCAGGGCGCGCGGATCATCTTCCCCAACCCCAAGGTCAAGAACGGCCTGCGCGCCGGCATCCTCATCGTCCCGAGCACCGAAGAAAACCTCGCCTGACGTTCCGATTAACGCGAAGCACTGTGGGAGCGAGCCTGCTCGCGAATGCTGACTGTATGCCAACTTCTTTGGTGGCTGACACGGCGCCTTCGCGAGCAGGCTCGCTCCCACATTTGAATTCGGGTGGGGCTTAAGTCCCCACCCGGCCTGGTGCAGTCAGACCGCTACAGCGCGCGGCTCTGTACGACGCAGCGCACGAACTTTCTGCAGCGTGTCCGCGCAAGTCCGCGCTGCTTCCTGGCCCTTGTGCACAAAGTGCTCGAAGAAGAACTTCTGATGCTCTTCGCCCGAATGGAAGTGATGCGGGGTCAGCGACACCGAGAACACCGGCACTTCGGTTTCCAACTGCACCTGCATCAGGCCGCTGACCACCGATTGCGCAACGAACTCGTGGCGGTAAATGCCGCCGTCCACCACCAGGGCGGCGGCGACGATGCCGGCGTAACGGCCGGACTTGGCCAGCAGCTTGGCGTGCAGCGGCATTTCAAAGGCGCCGCCGACTTCAAAGAAATCGATGTCCGATTCCTGATAACCCTGCACCAGCATTTCAGCGACGAAGCCTTTACGGCTCTGGTCGACGATTTCCTTGTGCCAGCAGGCCTGGATGAACGCGACGCGCTCGCCCTGTGGGTGTTTGCTTTTGCTGTCGATAGCGGTGGGTTGCATGTTCTGACTCCTGTTTGTGTGAAAAACAGGGCGTTATGAATCGAAAGGGATGCAAGGGTGCGAGCGCAGGCACAAGTGCACGCGGACGGCCCTTTGGCGTCGATCCCGTTCTCTCTTCATCCGGACTATGACCGTCGGCCCCGGAATCACACCGGGTCTGCTGACCTTGCCGACGCACCCGACTCAAGTCGTGTGCAGCGCCAAGCGCTCGCGGGCTATGCGCGTTGCGCGCAATTACCGCCGGTGGGGAATTGCACCCCGCCCTGAGAACGTTTGTGCCGCCCAATCTCGGGCAGCGCGCAGTTTGTAACACATATTTTTCGGTCCTGCACAGAACCTGTGGGAGCGAACTTGCTCGCGAAAGCGGCTTCACATTCAACGAATATGCTGCCTGTTACTGCTCTTTCGCGAGCAGGCTCGCTCCCACATGGATTGTGCTTTTTCCTGAGGACGGTGATTTTTCCTTCTTCAAGGCTTGATTAATCCGCGCCATGACCGCAGTAATCCCACTTCACAAAGGGATTTCCCCATCTGACCAGAGGCCAGGTTCATGAGCGTTATCGATCTTCGCAGCGACACCGTCACTCAACCGACTACAGCCATGCTCGATGCGATGACCGCAGCGGACACCGGAGACGACGTGTACGGCGAAGATCCGACGGTCAATCGCCTCGAGGCAGAACTGGCCGAGCGCCTGGGCTTTGCTGCTGCGCTGTTCGTGCCGACCGGGACCATGAGCAACCTGCTCGGCCTGATGGCGCACTGCGAGCGTGGCGATGAGTACATCGTCGGTCAACAGGCGCACACCTATAAGTACGAAGGTGGCGGGGCGGCGGTGCTCGGCTCGATTCAGCCGCAGCCGCTGGAGGTGCAGGCCGACGGTTCGCTGGATCTGGATCAGGTCGCCGCCGCGATCAAACCGGACGATTTCCATTTCGCACGCACGCGTTTGCTGGCGCTGGAAAACACCATGCAGGGCAAAGTGCTGCCGCTGGAATATCTGGCGCGCGCCCGACGCTTTACGCAGGAGCATGGCCTGCAATTGCACCTCGACGGGGCGCGTTTGTACAACGCGGCGGTCAAGCTTGGCGTCGATGCCCGGGAGATCACCCAGCACTTCGATTCGGTGTCGGTGTGCCTGTCCAAAGGGCTCGGCGCGCCGGTCGGCTCGGTGCTGTGCGGTTCCGAGCAACTGATCGGCAAAGCGCGGCGTTTGCGCAAAATGGTCGGTGGCGGCATGCGTCAGGCCGGGTTGCTCGCGGCGGCTGGCTTGTACGCGCTGGATCATCACGTCGAACGGCTGGCGGATGACCATGCCAACGCGCAGTTGCTCGCCGAGGGTCTGCGTGAGGCCGGTTTCGTCGTCGAACCCGTGCAAACCAACATGGTTTATGTGCAAATGGGCGACAGGGCCGCAGCACTCAAGGACTTTGCCGGCGAACGCGGGATCAGGCTCAGCGCCGCTGCGCGCTTGCGCATGGTCACGCACATGGACGTCAGCCGCGCGCAAATCGAACAAGTGATCGCGACATTCGTCGAGTTTTCACGCAAGTGACAGCGTCAGCCGTCCAATTGACCGTTTCTATCGTATAAACACGCTGTACCCCGCGCGCAGGGCCGATATAATGCGGCCCTTTGCCGTCGCTTCGTCTCATGACGTTTCGAACAGGCCTTTGGCCGCAGCCTCCGTGGAAGAACCTAATGAAAAGCGCAGAAATCCGTGAAGCCTTCCTTCGCTTCTTCGAAGAGCAAGGCCACACCCGTGTAGCCTCCAGCTCTTTGATTCCGGGCAACGACCCAACCCTGCTGTTCACCAACGCGGGGATGAACCAGTTCAAGGACTGCTTCCTGGGCCAGGAAAAACGTGCGTACACCCGTGCCACCAGCAGCCAGAAATGCGTGCGCGCCGGCGGCAAGAACAGTGACCTGGAAAACGTCGGTTATACCGCGCGTCACCACACGTTCTTCGAAATGCTCGGTAACTTCAGCTTCGGCGACTACTTCAAGCACGACGCGATCACCTTCGCCTGGACCTTTCTGACTGGCGTGCTGAAGCTGCCGAAGGAAAAGCTCTGGGTCACCGTCTACGCTACCGACGACGAAGCGTATGACATCTGGACACAGAAAATCGGTGTGCCCGCCGAGCGCATGATCCGCATCGGCGACAACAAGGGTGCGCCGTACGCTTCCGACAACTTCTGGACCATGGGCGATACCGGCCCGTGCGGCCCGTGCACCGAGATTTTCTACGACCACGGCGAGCACATCTGGGGCGGCCCGCCGGGCTCGCCGGAAGAAGATGGCGACCGCTACATCGAAATCTGGAACAACGTGTTCATGCAGTTCAACCGCACCGCCGATGGCGTGTTGCATCCGTTGCCAGCGCCGTCGGTGGACACCGGCATGGGCCTGGAGCGGATCAGTGCGGTGATGCAGCACGTCAACTCCAACTACGACATCGACCTGTTCAAGAACCTGCTCAAGGCTTCGGCTGAAGCGATCGGCTGCGAAAACGGCGATCAGTCGTCGCTCAAAGTCGTCTCCGACCACATCCGTTCCTGCGGTTTCCTGATTGCCGATGGCGTGCTGCCGTCCAACGAAGGTCGCGGTTACGTACTGCGCCGGATCATCCGTCGCGCCTGCCGTCACGGCAACAAGCTCGGCGCCAGCGGCAGCTTCTTCTACAAGATCGTCGCGGCGCTGGTCGCCGAAATGGGCGAAGCCTTCCCGGAACTGCAGAAGCAGCAAAGCAACATCGAGCGCGTGCTCAAGGCTGAAGAAGAGCAGTTCTCCAAGACCCTGGAGCACGGCCTGAAAATCCTCGAGCAGGATCTGGCCGAGCTCAAAGGCACCGTGGTGCCGGGCGACGTGGTGTTCAAGCTCTACGACACCTACGGTTTCCCGATGGACCTGACCGCCGATATCGCCCGCGAGCGCGGCCTGACCGTCGACGAAGCCGGTTTCGAGCGCGAGATGGAAGCTCAGCGTGTTCGCGCGCGTTCGGCCAGCTCGTTCGGTCTGGACTACAACACCCTGGTCAAGGTCGACGTGGCCACCGAGTTCACCGGTTACGCCGCCACCAGCGGCTCGGCGAAAATCGTTGCCATCTATAAGGATGGCCAGTCGGTCGACGTGCTGAGCGAAGGTCAGGAAGGCGTAATCGTGCTCAACCAGACGCCGTTCTACGCCGAATCCGGTGGCCAGATCGGCGACTGCGGTTTCATTCAGGCCGGCAGCAGCCGCTTCGACGTGCGCGACACCACCAAGACCGGCGGCGCATTCCTGCACCACGGCGTGCTGGCCTCGGGCAGCCTGACCATTGGCGCGCCGGTGGAAACCCACGTCGACGCCGAAGTGCGTCACGCCACCGCGCTGAACCACTCGGCCACTCACTTGCTGCACGCCGCGCTGCGTCAGGTGCTCGGTGAGCATGTGCAGCAGAAAGGTTCGCTGGTCGACAGTCAGCGCCTGCGTTTCGACTTCAGCCACTTCGAAGCGATCAAGCCAGAACAGATCAAGCAGCTGGAAGACATCGTCAACGCCGAGATTCGCAAGAACTCCGCCGTTGAAACCGAAGAAACCGACATCGAAACCGCGAAGAACAAAGGCGCCATGGCGCTGTTCGGCGAGAAGTACGGCGACAGCGTGCGCGTGCTGAGCATGGGCGACTTCTCGGTTGAACTGTGCGGCGGTATCCACGCCAACCGTACCGGCGACATCGGCCTGCTGAAAATCATCAGCGAAGGCGGTGTGGCATCGGGCGTGCGTCGTATCGAGGCAGTCACCGGTGCTGCGGCGCTGGCCTACTTGAACGCGGCGGAAGAACAACTCAAGGAAGCGGCCAGCCTGGTCAAGGGCAGCCGCGACAACCTGATCGACAAGCTCTCGGCGGTACTGGAGCGCAACCGTCTGCTGGAGAAACAACTCGAGCAGTTGCAGGCCAAGGCAGCCAGCGCGGCGGGCGACGATCTGTCGGCCTCGGCGGTGGACGTCAAGGATGTGAAGGTTTTGGCCGCCCGTCTGGACGGTCAGGATGGCAAAGCGCTGCTGGCGCTGGTCGATCAGCTGAAAAACAAACTCGGCCGCGCAGTGATCCTGCTCGGCGGTGTCCATGAGGAAAAGGTCGTACTGGTTGCAGGCGTAACCAAGGACCTGACTGGCCAACTCAAAGCCGGTGATTTGATGAAACAGGCTGCTGCGGCAGTGGGCGGGAAGGGCGGTGGTCGTCCGGACATGGCGCAGGGCGGCGGTGTCGATGCCGCTGCGCTGGATGGCGCGCTGGCGCTGACCGTTCCATTCGTCGAGCAGGCTTTATAAGACGGCTCGCCGGCCCCGCTGTCTAGTGGCGGGCCCGGCGACTGTTCGAAAGATTATTGGGCGCCCTTCATGGGCAGAGGCGGCTTTGAAATGGCTTTGATCGTACAGAAATTTGGAGGCACCTCGGTCGGCACTGTCGAGAGAATCGAGCAGGTCGCCGACAAGGTTAAGAAATTCCGCGATGCCGGCGATGACCTGGTGGTTGTGCTGTCTGCAATGAGCGGCGAAACCAACCGTCTGATCGATCTGGCCAAGCAAATCAGTGGCGAGGCACAACCGGTTCCGCGCGAGCTGGACGTGATCGTGTCCACCGGTGAGCAGGTGACGATTGCCCTGTTGGCCATGGCGCTGATCAAGCGCGGTGTGCCGGCGGTGTCGTACACCGGCAATCAGGTGCGAATCCTGACTGACAGTGCGCACAATAAAGCGCGTATCTTGCAGATTGATGACCAGAAGATTCGCGGTGATCTGAAGGCTGGCCGTGTGGTGGTTGTCGCCGGTTTCCAGGGCGTCGACGAGCACGGCAACATCACCACCCTCGGTCGCGGCGGTTCCGATACCACCGGCGTGGCACTGGCGGCGGCCTTGAAGGCGGATGAATGCCAGATCTACACCGACGTCGACGGTGTCTACACCACCGACCCGCGTGTGGTGCCGGTTGCTCAGCGTCTGGACAAGATCACCTTCGAAGAGATGCTGGAAATGGCCAGCCTCGGTTCCAAGGTGCTGCAGATCCGTGCGGTGGAATTCGCCGGCAAGTACAACGTTCCGCTGCGCGTACTGCACAGCTTCAAGGAGGGTCCGGGCACCCTCATTACTATTGATGAAGAGGAAACCATGGAACAGCCGATCATTTCCGGCATCGCTTTCAACCGCGATGAAGCCAAGCTGACCATCCGTGGCGTGCCAGACACCCCGGGCGTGGCGTTCAAGATTCTCGGCCCGATCAGTGCCGCGAACATCGAAGTCGACATGATCGTGCAGAACGTCGCGCACGATAACACCACCGACTTCACCTTCACCGTGCACCGCAACGACTACCAGGCCGCACAGACTGTGCTGGAAAACACCGCTCGCGAGATCGGTGCCCGTGAAGTGGTCGGCGACACCAAGATCGCCAAGGTCTCGATCGTCGGCGTCGGCATGCGTTCCCACGCAGGCGTGGCCAGCCGCATGTTCGAATCCCTGGCGAAAGAAAGCATCAACATCCAGATGATCTCGACTTCGGAAATCAAGGTGTCCGTAGTGATCGAAGAGAAGTACCTGGAACTGGCCGTGCGCGCTCTGCACACGGCTTTCGAACTGGATGCTCCGGCCCGTCAGGGCGAGTAATCCGCTTCTGTGAAGGGCGCGGTCTGACCGCGCCCTTTATTTTTGAATGGCGCGAGCCCCGGAACTGTTCTTTTGCTCGCGCTGGTCAATACTCAGGCATGTAGGGCTACGATCGCTGCGGTTGTAGGTCGGGTGCCTTTTTTTTGCAGACTGTTGTCCCTGAAATGAATGGCGTAAGGAGAAAGGTATGCTGATTCTGACTCGTCGGTGCGCGGAAAGCCTGATTATCGGTGACGGCGAAATCACCGTGACCGTGCTCGGCGTCAAAGGAAACCAGGTGCGTATCGGCGTCAACGCTCCGAAAGAGGTTGCGGTGCACCGTGAGGAAATTTACCTGCGTATAAAGAAAGAGAAGGACGAAGAACCAAGCCATTAATTTTTATCGATTTTTATGTTTGCAAACGGGGAAGAAGCTGGTTAATATACGCCCCGTGTTGCGGAGAGCTGGCCGAGTGGCCGAAGGCGCTCCCCTGCTAAGGGAGTACACCTCAAAAGGGTGTCGGGGGTTCGAATCCCCCGTTCTCCGCCATTATTTGCTTAGTACGTCGTAATCTGGCTTCTTCTGTAAGTTGTTGAAATTACTAGAAAAAGTGTTTGACATAGAGATTAGACGGCCTATAATGCGCGGCAACAAATGCACTCGTAGCTCAGCTGGATAGAGTACTCGGCTACGAACCGAGCGGTCACAGGTTCGAATCCTGTCGAGTGCACCATTTAAGAGTTATTTGCTGTAAGGTGAGTAACTCGGCTTCAGCCAGTTGTGGTCTGGTTTAAAAACACAAAATGCACTCGTAGCTCAGCTGGATAGAGTACTCGGCTACGAACCGAGCGGTCACAGGTTCGAATCCTGTCGAGTGC